>JAJZCR010000104.1 GCA_021851715.1 Planctomycetota bacterium | reverse complement strand
GTGATATTGCAAAGGGTGCGTGAACGCGGGCCTTGGGGGGTGCGGAAGGATTCCCGCACCAGATAGGTGAGGTAGGTGGCCTTGCCGCGTTTACATGTGGTCGTCTGCACAAACATACGAGCTACATGTTACCATCTAATAAACCATAATACAAGCACGCCATGCAATGATATAACAAAAAAATACTTGCTACATTTTTGTCAAAAACTACGCTTTTACGGCATTTTTTAAAAAGCGATGGGGAAGTCAGGTTAGCGCTGGAGTGGGATAAGCGCCCAGCGATCAGCGGGAACGGGGGGACGACCACGATTTACCATCCCAATAGCCACCGGGATAAACTCCGGGCACGAAGGCACACAAAAGACGACGCGCGGCTGCGGCCACGATGAAAGACGAAAGTCCAAGTAAACCGACATGCTGCGTGCATAAAGGGCTTTGGCGGGGGCCGCGGCGATGGGGACATCGCCGGCCCCTGACATCTGACCGCAAAGCATTGGTTCCAAACAACGACCTTGCCCCCCTCACTTTCCCCGTCGGCCTTACGGCACCGCCACCTTTTTCGCCCGGAAATTGCCCGACCAGTTGAGTTGCCACAATTGGGCCAGCGCAACGGTATGGGCCGAGCCGTCCGTAAACGACACATTGATCTGCCCCAAATGCCGGTCAATGCAGAACCGGGCCATTTGGTCCTGGGCGTTAAGCGTGGGGGAACCAAGCTGGGTATTGCTGGGCACGGCATCCGTGGCGGCCGGGCTGCCGTCCACCCAGATGCAATCGGCGAAAAGCGGCTGCGATTCCACGATTTGATTGCCGTTGGCCCGCGGATCGAAGGGCGGCGGGCCGGCGCTGGCAATATAGCCTTTGCCATGGTCATCATAATATCCGCCGATATCCAATACGCCGTGGATTCCCTGGTTGCCGCTGTTGGTAAAGTTTCCCTCTGCGTAGACGCTGCCATTGAGATCCAGTTGGCCGTGGATGGTAACGCTGCCAAGAGTAACAATATTGATGTTGGCTGCTTCCTGCGAAGGAAATATCCCATCGACGGTAACATTGCCCGACACCAGCAGCGTACCGGAGCCGATAATGGTTATCTGTCCGCTGGCATCAAAGTTGCCATTGATGTAAAGATACGGGTTGTTGGTAAAGTCAATGGTGTTGCCCGAAACAGCCGGAGCCGGATTATCCGTCTGCATGATCTGGTTGTAAATGGCGGTAACATCGGGTGGTTGCATACCGGGCATATCGGGCAACTGTGCACCTTGTACAGTGATGCCGCCGTGCAGGGTGATAGCCCCGCCGGATTCCATCGCACCGGTGATCAAAGCGCTGCCGTTGGCTTCAATGGTGGTGGCCGAGGCAATTCCGCCGTAGTAGCTGGTGTTGCCCCCCAGTGTCACTTTGCCAAAGGCTGCCACAGCAGGGATGGCACCGTTACCGCTGGCATGAATGTTCATGCCGTAACTGCATGTGGTGCCTTGCAGCCAGCCATAGGCACCGCCGGGAGCTACCAGACCCCACGCCTGGCTGGCGGTACCAATACCCTGGTCGGTGGCAGCCGGATCGACCGGCGTGGCGGCATCCGGACACAGGCCGTTGGTGGTGATGTTGTTGTCGTAAGGCTTAATTTCCGGATACCAGTAGCCGCCGATAGTTTGCCCGTCCAATGGCATCATTCCCCGGTTATGCTGAGCATAGCTGAGTGCCGCCAGCGAAAGTTGATGCAGGTTGGAAAGGCACTGTGCGGTGCGCGCATATTCGCGGGCCCGGGCCAGACAGGTCAGTACGATGGCGATGAGTATGCCAATGATGGCTACCGCCACCAGTAATTCGGTAAGAGTAAACCCTTCATCAGCAGTCGCCAGGCGATTGTGACGGATATAGGCCTGTCGGCTGGATCGGGAACAAAAGCGCCGCCGAGATTCCATTGAACCTGTGAACAATTTGTCGGACACGTACATGGTAAAAGCTGGAGCCATCATGGTATGAAGCTCCTTTTTCAAGGATGGTTCCAAACTGCCGGTGCCAACACAGCACCGCGATGGAACACCAAATCATCAATCATGCGGGGCACGTTGCGAAAAGGCAGCATCCACCAAACTGGACCTGCTACCGGCGCACACCCGGCCAGACCGCATTTTCGCATCCACCCTGCCGGCCATCAGGCCAGCCACGACCGCTCACTTACTACCTATAGAAGCCAGGACAGCTCAACGAGGCTTTAATCCAATAGAAAACTATCTATATTATTATATTGATCCACAGGATCAATGTCAAGGGCGTTCACTCCAACCAACCGCCACCCTTGAATCTCAAGCACCGCAGCCGGGCCAATGCCCCATCGGCATTGGCCCGGCCCGTGCTTGAAAGATCGTTGCCGCCGCAAAAGGCGGCAGCCGCGACGAATTTCTTCCGGGTCAGGCCGTGCGCCGCTTCCGCAACAGCAGGCCAATGGCCGGAATGGCGAACAGAGAAAGGGCCGCCGGCTCGGGCAGCGGCGTTCCACCGTTGATGCGCGTCGTGGTCTCAACACCGCCCGTGGTGTAATAAATCGTAGCCCAGGTCACATCCACGTTGCTTGCGCCCACAATGTTCGGAAGATCAAGCACAAACGCCGACGAGTCTTCCATGAATGGATTATGTGGGCCGTTCCCCTTAATGCTGCTGTTGGCGGCACTGTAATTTCCGCCAGTAGGCGGTCCAATCAGAGTGTAGCCACTGCTGGTTTTCAACGTAAGACCGGTTGTCGTTGACGAAAGCACCCAGTTGTTCGTCCCGATCACATTGTTTGTAGTTCCCGTGAGTGCCGCTGTTCCGGCGCTGCTGTAGCTTCCATCGCTGGCTACATTGATGAGGTTGGCGGCAACGGAAGAGAATGTGGCCGATGACAGGGATCCACCTCCGGTGGTGGAAATATTGATGCTGAAGCCCTGCATAAGATCGCCGGCCGCATAAGTTTTGGAAGTGGTGTTGTCCATCGTGACGGACAAAGTTCCTGCCGTGGTATCGAACCGCAATGTGACGGTACCCGAAAACGTTGAGGGGGTGCTTGTTTGATTACCCGTACCCGTTATCACATCGGTAATGATGTTAGCCCGTCCGAAATGGGCCCCCAACCCAACGACGCCAGCGGCGGTTAAGGCAAAAGTTCCTAACGCTGAAATTTTGATATTACGCATGGTGCTGTCTCCTTTCAAAAGACCTCTGGTTCTGTGGTGACCCGCCGGTACAACCGGCAAACCGCGGCCTGGCCACACAACGGCGGCCAGACATTTTTTCTCTTGGCGACCGGCTCATAAAAGCTACTACTCGCCAACTGCACTTCTGTGCTCCCGCCGGGAAAGCGGGCCCTATGGACCGCCGTACCTAAGCGATACTAGAACCATAGTTAAAAAATGGCGGATGGAAAATATTTCGCCCAAGAATATTCGGAATATCTTCCCTAGTCCTATAAAATCGCCATCCTGTGCCAAATGTTAGCATGGCCATCAGTTCTTTCACCCATCAAAATAAAACCTAGACCCCTCAACAACCCCGTCCGTGGTAGATCCAGGCTCCCTCATCCGTCAGAGGCAAGAAGATCAAAATCTCTGGCCTCACTTTATATTTACGCTGGTGGCCCCCGATCGTGCAGCCCCGTCCAAATAACGGCTCTGACCACGCCCCATAAAACAAATCGTAACTTCTTTGTTATTGAAGAGTTACCAATGCCATTACATTTTTTTTAGGACTTGGAGATATCTACTGGACACCCCCGGAAATGGAGCGTGTGACCGTGATATTAATGATTGATCGCCAATCTTATGGCACAACCACATTTCTAGCTCGGAAATTGCCGGACCAGTTGAGTTGCCACAACTGGGCCAGTGCCACGGTATGCGCCGAGCCGTCCGTAAACGACACGTTGATTTGCCCCAAATGACGGTCAATGCAGAATCGCCCCATCTGATCGTTGGCATTCAGGGTCTGGTCGCCCAGGCTAAGGTTGGTGGGCACGGCATCCGTGGCTGCCGGGCTGCCATCCACCCAGATACAATCACCAAACAGCGGCTGAGCCTCGGTAAGGTCGCGCCCTCCGGCCCGCGGGTCAAAGGATGGCGGCGGCCTCTGTACGTAGGTGCCACGCCCACTGTCATCAAACGCACCGTCCGAAACCATCACGCCGCTGAGGTTGTACCGGCCACTCAGCGAAAGCCCCCCACCGGCATAAATGCCGCCGTTGATATTCACCTGCCCCGAAAAATTGATATTGCCCAGGCAAACCAGATTGATATTGGCGGTGCCCAGCCCATTGGCGGGGAACCAGCCGGAAATATCGATATTCCCGCTCACCAGCAGCGTGCCGCTTCCGATGATCTGAATTTGGCCGCTGGTGGAAAGATCGCCGTTGATAATCTGGTACGGATTGCTATTGAAGTTGATCACCCGGGTACTGCCGGACACCGGCAGAGGATGATCGGTATTCTCAATATTTTGATAAATGGTGGCCACGCTTGGCGGCTGCAGGCTGGGCAAATTGGGAGTTTGTGTTCCGCTGATGTATACGTGGCCATGGGTGTTGATCGTTCCGCCCGCCTGCAGATTGCCATACACCGTCAGGTTGCCACCGCCTGTAATACCGGCCGCAGAAGCAATGGTGCCATAAAAAGTCTGATTGCCGCTCAGGCTCACGGAGGCAAAGCTGGAAATTCCCGGGATGCTATTGCCCGGGTTGACAAAATTATTCAACCCGTAGCTGGCGGTAGCTCCCTGCAACCAACCGTAAGGCCCGGCCGAGTTCACCGGCCCCCACGCCGCGGTGGCGTTACCGATGCCTTTGGATGGTGTGGCCGCATCGGGGCAGATGGCATTGGCGGCGATGTTGTTGTCATAGGGGGCGATTTCCTTGTACCAATAGCCGCCCGGCATCTGATAATCACTCGGTAATGCCCCGCGGTCATGTTGAGCGTAACTCAAAGCCGCCAGTGACAACTGATGCAAATTGGATAAGCACGTCGCGATGCGCGCGTATTCGCGGACACGGGACAAGACCGCCAGCAGAATGGCGGCCAGAACCGCCAAAATTGTCAGCACTACAATTATTTCCGTCAGTGTAAAACCATATTTACGATGCTGGGGCTTCATTGTTATCCCTCTGAAATTGCCCCCCACGTCCCAGCCTCTTACACGCTGAGTTTCCCGCCAAGCGGCTATTCTGTTCACGCTTCTTTATTCGGTCATTCCGGTGTGGGTACCGCAGCGATTTTTGAAAGGTCCGATTAAATGCGGTCCCACAGTTACAGATAACTGATGAACTTTTAATATCGGTCGCAGGCATCACCATCACCCTTAAACCGTTGTGCCATTGGTCCCGTGCCAGTCCGGCGTGGCGAAGCACCGCATTACAGCCGGGGGCGGGTTGATCCATGGAATACCCGCCCCGAATCCAGGGAAGTTGCCGGAGCACAGCCTGGTAACGTGTGCGCAAATTACGGCATCAGGGCCAGGCCTACGGCACGACAACGTTTTGGGCGCGGAAGCTGCCGGACCAGTTGAGTTGCCACAACTGGGCCAGGGGAACGGTATGCGCCGAGCCATCCGTAAACGACACGTTGATTTGACCCAGGTGCCGGTTAATGCAGAATCGGCCCATCTGGTCATTGGCGTTGAGGCTCTGATCTCCAAGCTGGGTATTGGTGGGCACGGCATCGGTCGCTGCCGGGCTGCCATCCACCCAGATACAATCGGCGAAAAGTGGTTGGGAATCGAGCAAGTCTCGCCCTCCGGACCGCGGGTCAAAGGAGGGCGGCGGCTTCTGCGTGTACATACCGCTTCCAGTGTCGGACAAGGCCCCGTCAGACACCAGCACCCCACCGAGATTATATTTGCCGCTGAGATTCAGACCTGTGCCGGCATAAATTCCGCCGTTGACATTCACCTGGCCTGAAAAATTGATGCTGCCCAGGCAAACCAGGTTGATGTTGGCCGTACCCATACCGTTGGCCGGGAACCAACTGTCGACATAAATGCTTCCGCTCACCAGCAGCGTACCACTGCCGATAATCTGAATTTGGCCGTTGGGCGCAAAGTCACCGTTGATGATTTGGTACGGATTGTTGTTGAAGTTGATGACCGTGCTGCTTCCGGAAATCACAGTGGGATTTTCCGTGTTCTGAATAGTCTGAAAAATATTATTAACACTGGGCGGCTGCAGATCCGGCATGTTGGGAGTCTCCGTGCCGCTGATATAAAAATTGCCGCTGGTGGTAATACTGCCGCCGGCCTCCAGGTTGCCGTACACGCTCACATCTCCGCCGGTGGTAATGCCCGTAGCGGAGGTAAGGGCACCCTGGGCAATCTGTTGATAGGTTTGATTGCCACCCAGGGTCAGTTCGCCCACACTGGCAATGCCGGGAATGGTGCCACCCGGATTGACATAATTATTCAAACCGTAGCTGGCAGTAGTTCCCTGCAACCAGGGGTATGGACCATCCGGATTCACCGGCCCCCATGCAGTGCTGGAACTGCCGACTCCATGGGATGACGTAGCTGCATCAGGACAGATGGAGTTGGCGGCAATACTGTTGTCATAAGCGGCGATTTCCTTGTACCAATAGCCGCCCGACATCTTATAATCGCTGGGTAAAGCCCCCTGGTTATGCTGGGCGTAGCTCAAAGCCGCCAGCGACAACTGGTGCAAATTAGATAAGCATGTCGCAATGCGCGCGTATTCACGGGCGCGGGCCAGGCCGGCAATGAGGATCGCAGCCAAAACCGTGACAATGGCCAGGGCCACCAGCAATTCCGTCAGAGAGAAACCGCGTTGATTATGGTGCATTTTCATTTTGTACCCCTTGATCAACATTCGGCCGCACAACGTTCCACGCAGGGCTTACGCAACCTCGCGGCCATGCCCCACATACTCCTGCATTCGACCATGGGCATGAGCACGCCACAAAGATTTCTGAAGGGTCCTATTAAACGCGGCTCCACAGTCACCAACCGTGGGGGTGGTTTTAATATCAGACACTGCGGCTGCGGCGGTGAGGTTCCAGCCATCGGCCGACCGCGGCCCTGTCCTGCCGGGGTTTGGGCCTGGTGCAACCATCAACCGCAGCCTTTACCCGAAGCCGGCCTCGGATCCTTGGCTTGTGCCTGGATCAACCGGGCGTGGCGTTCGGCGACACCCGTGACAACGCCTCCCTGGCACCGTGCCCACTGCCATGCCGCCTCCGATCAAGATAAAGATTTGAGGCCTTGGGCCGGCCTGACTGGCCCGTACCGATACGTACCAGATACTCTCAAAGGAAAAGGGCCGGGGCAGAAACCCCGGCCCAATACCGCACTCCACTGTAAAAGCCGTTGCGCATTAACCGGTGGCGTTGCTTAAGCGGCCACCGGCGTTTCTTCAATCGTATTCTGGGCATGCACTGCCAGCCGCTGCATCATGCCGGACCACACCAGCATCAGGCAACCGAAAACCAGCAGAATAATCCAGACCAGTTCCACGCCGAACCAGTGCATATCACCCCGTAAAACACCGGACACCGTCAGGGTAGCTACCAGCGCCACGAGTGAGCAGGACATCATGGCCACCACGCCCATCAGCCGCGCCAGTGGCAACGCAATTTTGGACTTGGGGACGGCGTAGGCGAACAACCCGAGCAGGCCGGCCACTTCGCCGGCTATGCAGCCCACGGTGAGCAGATGTCCCATGAAAGATCCATCCGGAAGGCGCACACCCAGCAGGGCGTTTGCACCACGTAAGGATTCCAGCGCGGGCAACAGCCACACCCCCGTCACCAGGCAAGAAGTGGCCAGCCGCCAACGGGCCAGGTTCGGCTCCTGCCGAAGCACGTTTGAAAATCTGGCAATGGTGTCGAAAAACACCAGGGACAACAAGGCCAGCATAGGCATGAACACCAGGTTAAAACCCATGGAATATTGGCTGAGCAGGGAAAGTATCAACAACCCCATCAGGCCAAAGCCCACATTCAGCAGCACACGTCCCCGCCGCGCACTGGCCATCAATGGAATCAGGATTAAACCCGCCCCGCCGGCCACAAATTCCGCCATTTGCAGCATGCCCGGTATCGAGGCCAGCGAACCGCCGGCTTTTACCGAATTCATGAATTCGCTGTGGCCAATGCCTTTGGGTAAAAAGTACAGCCCGCCCAGCAGGGCCATGCATCCAAGTTCCGCCACGCCAATACACGCCGCCTCTACACGCCGCCGCGAGAATTTCGCCACCGCCGCCGGCTTAGCCGCCTTGGCGACTGTAGAGGGAATTTGCAGCGGTTGTGCCGCCACCAATTCTCCATCGCCTAATGTCACTACGCATGTCGGGCTTTCGTCCGGGGAACCACCCGCTGCGCCCGATGGCACTGCCGCAGATTCGGTCTTGGTGCCGGTGGTTGGCGAGCTCCAGGGACCCACGGATTCACTACCGGGCGTTGAATCTCTCCACGGACTGCTCATAATATAAACCCCTTTATACGACTAAACAACTCCACCACGTGGGCGGGACAGAAGTTTCTATCGGTGGGATGGCGGACAAAGGTGATAAAAATGTACACCCGTCCGGCAACACTCTTCGGACGTGCCCATAACATCTGATAGCATCGGTTAAAAAGAGGATTTGGGGATGATGCCCGGCCGGAACCCTTTCAGGTTATCGGCTTTTGAGTTTTTGTGCCGCGCGTGCTGAAGTGATAAAAATACAGGGTCTTTTTGCCTGGCCGGCCGGAACCATCGATCAAATCGCTGGTGGCGGGCCGGCGGACCACCGCCTGCGATTGCAATTGCGGGTACAGGCGCACGGCATAATCCGTGTCTTCGCCCCGGTTGACGGCCGGAAACCCCGTGGCCAGTGCCAAGGTCCGTTTTACCGGACACAGATGGTTGGGAGTACGATAGTACACGCCATCCTGCTGATAATAATGCCGATGTTCCAGGCCAAAATCGAACGGACCGGCATCATGGGAATCCACGGTCAATTCCCCGGCAAACACCACGCAGTCCACCCCGGGCTGCCGGGCCAGTGCGGCCAGGATATCCGCCATATAATCGGGGGCCACCTGGTCATCATCATCAATGAACACCACGTACCGGCCGCGGGCCACGGCCAGCAGTTCATTGCGCTTCACGCCCACGGGCTTTTCGCCGCCGTCACAGTTGATCCGAATTTCCACCGCCCATGGATCTTCCAGCGCCGCGAGTTGCCCGTTGAGATTGCCCAGCAGCAGTTGCAGGGCAGCCGAGCGGACCGTCAGCGTGGGAATCAAAATGCTTAAAATCGGCTCCCGCAGGCCAAAGCCGGCATCTTTGCGCCGCTGATACGTGTCGTGATCGTGCAGCCAGCAGGCCTGATTCCGGCGGTACAGTGCATCGGGGGTCCGCCCGATATGGCAATGCCGCACAATCACCCGCGGATCATAATGATAAGCTCCGATGGCCCGTGTTACATCGGTGAATTCGTTATCGCAGAAGAAGGATTGATAATCCGGCTGGTACAGACAGCCGAATTTGGCGTACAAATTCCAGCCCAGCACCGAAAACGTGATCACCCTGTTGCCGCCATGGTAGCCATCGTCAAAATGCAGAGCCCCGTCCAGGTTTGGAAATGTCCCGGCCATGCTGGCGGCGATGACCGCGTCATAACCGGAAACTTGCGGAATCATATCATCGCCGGCCAGCACCAGCACCTGGGGAGTAAAGGCGGTTTCGCGGACCCACGCCTGAATATCCGCATTGCATGCGGCGATTTTACTCCGACCCGCCGGCCCCACCCGCACCGTTACATTCGGCATCGCCGCCAGCGACCGGCGCATGGCAGGCTGGGTCATGGCCGGATCATCGGCATCCACGGAAATCAAAAACCGCACCTGGTTATCGCCGGAGAGCATGGCCTGCCACCGCCGCAGATTTTCCAGAAACATTCGTGGCCGCTCTCGTGTGGGCCATTTGATTAACATGCGCATGCGCCGTACCCTCGTGCCGCAAACAGCTCTGTACGTGTCCCCTCCGACAGCCGCAGTTGAGCCATCAGTTCCCGGGCAAAACAGCCAACGGCCGAAGGTTCACCAACCACCGGTGAAACCACACTATGTCTTGCCGGTAAGGCGGTGAATTTCGGCCACGGCATCGGCGGTCATTTTTCGCACTTCATCGCGAATAACGGCCATATCCGCCCGTGCGGCATCCGCATACCGCCTGTGTTCGGCCAGTGCCTGCACGGCCAACACCGCCGCGGCACCACCACAAAGTCCCATGACAATTCCCATCAAAAACATGCCTTGCTCCTTAAAAACTAAACCAACTTCTTTTTCGCCAGGCCGGAAAGACCTGCGATCCATTCCAAAGGATTAAACCCGACCCCCAAAAAGGCATCCGCCAGAAAATCCAGCACCACCGCCGCCACCGACAAGCCCACAATCCAGTCGATCAGCCGATGGGCTTTGCCCCCCAGCCAGGCGTCGTGATAACGCCGCTGCGATTCCTGCAGCAGTTCGCGCGTGGCGGTCAGTTGACCCGCGGCGTGTCGGGCGGCCAAAACGGCCTGTTTTACGACCTGATCTTCACGGCCGGCCGCGGTGCGCACCTCGGCCACGGTGGCCGCCGCCTGGTATAGGGCTCGTCGCTGCACCTCCAACGTGGCCAGCACCCTGGGTTTTTGCGCCGGCACATTGGCCCGCGTCAATTGCCGCATCTGGCCGCGGGCCGCGCGATTGAGAGCCTGGGCCTGGGCCACCTCCGGCGTAAGGCCGGCGATCTGGGGTTCCACGGTGGGCACCATATCCACCCCCGCCCGGTGCTGATTCTGACAACCGGCCGGCACCATGGTCGCCATACCCAGCAGCATGCAGAAAATCAATTTGAACCGATGCCATTGTAACATTTTTATAACTCCAAGGTTTAAGGGTCAGACTCCGCGGGCTTGGGCATGACGGTGGCGGAGGGAGGGCCATTTATCCCATACTCCGGGTACGTTCCAGCAATTTGGCGATGCCCTGTTCCATCCGCAGCATCCGTTCATTGGCGAGCTGCCAGCTTCGTTCCATGGCATCCAGCCGCCGTGCGTGTTCCCGCTGCGTGATGCGCAAAGCCGATACGTATCCAGCCGCAGTTACCACGCTACCCAGCAGGCCGATTAAAAATCCGCCCACCAGCGACCACTCCACCAATAGATTCATGCCGTACTGGGCGGCGGCGATTGTGTGCATGGGTAACTCCATCGGAGACTTGCGGGCCTCCATTTGCGACCAGGGGACCTGGTGAATTTCCGCGGCACCGGGAAACGGCGGCCTATTGCGCGGCTTTGACCGCCATGGCCCGGTGATGCCCGGCGCGGGTCGGAGAGGGGCGGATGATTGCGGCCATCCGCCCGCTTACCCCGGCCCGTATGGCGCCCGGGCGCATCAACTGATGGTTTGCCGCGGTGCCAGTGCCGCAAAGCCGCTGCGGGTATTGGCGCTATTCGGAATGGTCAGCGGCACCTGGCGGGCTACCTTGCCATCAATGCGGTACAGGATGCGATACGCCACTTCCGCCGAATCAAAATACAGGTGCATGGACATGGCCGTTTCCAGGCCGCCATTGACCTTCGTGGACACAAAATACTGGCTGAAATCCGCCAGAATCACATCGCCGGTGAAACCTACCGCGGCACAGTGATAACTGTAGACCACGGGAATTCCAAACAGTTTGGCGTTG
>JAJZCR010000103.1 GCA_021851715.1 Planctomycetota bacterium | reverse complement strand
CCGGTGTAGGATAAGGCCTCCAACTTGGTTCCGCGCCGGATGGCTCCGAGCAGCACAAATCCCGGCTTATTCGGTGTGACGCCGGAATACAAATAAATGGTTGGCCGGTGCGGCGCTTTCTCCACATTATGATTGGCCCATTGCAGCGGCGGCAGTTGTCCGGCCACTTCCTTATACAGGTTTCGGCAGGCCGTTTGGGCGGATGCGGCTGTACCGACATCCGGTAACGAGATCACAAACCGGCAGATGGTCCGGCGGTTGGTCGCGGGGCCTTGCTGCCAGGCCAGTATCGGCGCCACGGGGCTTAAATGCAGTGCCGCCGGCGATACCGGTGCAAATCCGACGGTCTGAATGGTCTTATTCATAGCCGCCGCCGCCTGTTTGGCGTTATCCGCCTGGCGGACTTTGGTGAGAACGTAAGCTGAACCAAGGCTAAGTGCCAGGAGCAGGGCCATAAAGATCGGCAGGCCTATTTTCCGGAAAGAGGCTAATTTTTGAACGTCCGTCATGATATCAAGTTTACCGCAAACCTCCCGGCAATGATAGCTCAGGAATGGGACTATCTTGGCCCAAGGGCGTGGTATTCAACCCGGCACAACACAGTCCGGTGGTTTTCAGGAATGGGCGGATAGGGCCTGTTCTTCGGCGTGATAACTCGATCGGACCAGCGGGCCGGATTCCACCACGGCAAAGCCCAGTTCCAGCCCCACAGTTTTCCAGTGGGCAAATTCTTCGGGTGTGACCCAGCGGTCAATGGGTAAATGTTCCCGCGTGGGCTGCAGGTATTGACCCAGCGTGAGGATATCCACTTCCTGGGCGCGAATATCCTTCAGGGTCTGCAGCAGTTCGTCCGGTTGTTCGCCAATGCCCAGCATCAATCCGGTTTTGGTGGTAAAGCCCTGGTCTTTGGCCCGCCGGAGCAATTCCAGTGAACGGGCATATTTGGCCTGCGGCCGCACCCGCCGATATTGGCTGGCCACGGTTTCCATGTTGTGGTTAAGAATGTCAGGCTTGGCCGCCAGTACGCGGTCCAAATCCACCCAGTGGCCGCAGAAATCCGGAATCAATACTTCAATATGGGTTGCCGGCGACGCCTGACGTACCGCGCGAATGGTATCGGCCCATACGGCAGAACCGCCATCGGCTAATTCATCGCGATTGACGGAGGTTATCACCATGTGCTTCAGGTGCAGCTTTGCGGCTGCTTCGGCGACACGTCGCGGTTCATCCAAATCCAGCACGGGCGGTCGACCGGTGGCGATATGACAAAACCCGCAGCTTCGCGTGCAGACATCACCAAGAATCATCACCGTGGCGGTGCCTCGGCTCCAGCATTCCCCCAGGTTGGGGCATCGGGCGGATTCGCACACCGTGTGCAAATGATGTTCATCCACAAGGGTCCGCAGACGGGTGTAGCCATGGCCGGCGGGAAGCTTTACTTTCAGCCATGGCGGCTTGCGCCCCGGTAGCGTATGGTCGGGCGGCCTATTGGATACGACCGGCAAAGGAACGGCTTGTTGAAAATTCGCACTCATGATCTTTTCCGCAATCAGCGCCCCGGTCGCCGCGGTGAACCGCCACGCCAAATGGCTCGCCAACGTAAGCTTGAGTATACTCGCCCAATCTTTGATTTCCCACTGCCAAGGCCGGAACGCCAACAAGCTATTCTTCCTGTCCGACTTGGCGGGCCATTGACCCTGACTTGGTCTACACGTTAGGATTCAGCCGTAGCCTTGAATGCTCGGCTCAGGACGTGGTGACAGCAGTTGACCCAGCCTGATTCGGGCGTTATCCGTGAAGAGATAATAAGGTAGGGTTTGAGTTATGTTTGCCATTGAGGTTTCCGGGGAATTTTGCGCATCCCACCAGTTTCGCCTGCCGGGCGGAGGATTGGAATCCCTGCATGGCCACAACTGGCGTGTGCAGATACGGGTAGGCTCGCCCCAACTTGACGGCCTGGAGACCGTGATGGATTTTCATGTACTGGAAAAAGCGCTGGCCGGCATCCTGGCGGCCTTTAACCATCGGCATCTCAATGATATTCCACCGTTTGATGCAGGTTATAATCCGTCGGCGGAGCGCGTGGCCCAGCGCATTGCGGAACTGCTGGTGCCGCATATTGCCCCGCCCGCCCGGCTGATGCACGTCAAAGTCAGCGAGGCGGCAGGCTGCTATGCGCTGTTTTTGCCATAAATGATGGCTGCGGCATGTTTCCCGCCGAGTCGGCTCGGCGGTATAAGAGGTTTCATGGCAACACCGGTGTATCCTGTTTTTCTGCATTTGGCCAGGCAGTCTGTACTCATTGTTGGGGGCGGGAAGGTGGCTTTGCGGAAGGCTCGAGGCCTGATCGAAGCCCAGGCCGCCATCACGGTCATCAGTCCAGTTTTCGCGGCGGAATTGGCTCAACTGCCGAACCTGGTCTTGCGCCGCGAAAAGTATCAGTCATCCGGTATGATCGGGCCGGACGCCCCCCAATGGCGGCTGGTTTTTGCGGCCACGGATGATCCTGAGGTCAATCGGCAGGTGGCTGCAGATGCGCGGAAATGCCAAGTTTTCTGCTGTCGGTGCGATGCGTCGGAGGAAGGAGATTTTTCCAATGCCAGCGTCTGGCGGAGGGAGCCGGTGGTTGTGGCTGTAAGTACCAGCGGCGCTTCGCCGCTGCTGGCCGCCAAAATCGCCCAAACGCTGACGCAAAAGCTTCATCCATCGCTGGTGGAACTTGCCGTTTTGATGGATTCCTGGCGGGCCATCGTTATGGCGGAGATTGCCGATTCCCAGGCCCGCGCCACCTTGCTGCGACAACTCGTCGGAGATGAAATGCTCCGCGCGCTGCACGGCGGCGGTACGACCGCCGCCCGGAATCTTTTCGAGAGCTATCTGGCGGCCGCCAAATCCGGCCCGCCCGGCGCAGAGGAAAAAACGACCGCCCCTGATTAAAATACCATGGCCGGGCGCGGCGAATTTAGAAGTCCGACGGATTCATCATGCTTCATGATACTCCCAATATTACCTACGTGGAATTCATCAGTTTGCTGGTGGCAGGGCTGTGCTTTGTGCTGGCGTTTACTTTCCAGGTCGCGGAAATGCGTCGCACGCCGCAGGCCTCCGATGCCGCTTCCTGCCCGGGTTTTTCCAACGCCTCTACTGCGTGGGTGGCTGGTGGGGCGGTGCTGAGTGCGGCAATTTTGATCTGGCGGGGCTGGCGTTTCGGCCTGTGGTCTTTGCCGCTGTCCGATTATTTTGACGCCGGCCTGCTGCTGGCGATTTTACTCACGGGCCTGTGGATGTGGTTCTGCTGGACGCGGCAACTCAAGGCGCTGGCCATTTTTCTGCTGCCGCTGACCGGCGTGTTGATTTTAGTCGGCGGCATTCTGGGCGTGGTGGGCTATCGGAATTTTAATACCGCCAATCCGTGGATTGCGCTGCATATCGGCAGCATTCTGATCGGCACGGTCTGTTTCGCCGCCGGGTGCGTGAGCGGATTGGGTTATTTGCTGGCGGACCGGCAATTGCGGAAAAAAAAGGAGAATTGGCCGCTGCCTTCGCTGACCCGGCTGGAGGCCTTTAATCGCCACGCTATTTTGCTGGGCTTTCCGCTGCTGACCATTGCGGCCATCACCGGGATATTCGAGGCCCTGAAAAATCCGCAGACCGCGGGGCCGGACTGGTACTGGTCTGCGAAAGTCATTCTCACGGTGGTGGCGTGGGCGGTTTATGCTCCGCTGTTGCACGTCAAGCTTACGCCGTCGTTCCGTGGAGCGCGGGCGGCGTGGCTGAGCATTTTAGGTTTTGCACTTTTACTGGCGGTTTATGCCCTGGCGGGATTCGGCTAAGACATGGAACACATGAGTAAATCCGGTCCGGTATTTCGGATGGTCGGCCTGAATCATCGGACGGCTCCGCTGCTGGTGCGCGAAAACCTGGCTTTTTCCGAGCAGGATTGCTCTGCGGCCCTGCGCCGCGTGACGGAGCTTTATCCGCAAAGTGAAACGGCCATTCTTTCCACCTGCAATCGGGTGGAGTTATACGTGGCGGCCGGACCGCACGGACCCACCCTGGAGCAGATGACGGCTTTTCTGGCGGACTTTCATCACGTATCCGTCCAGGAGCTTCGGTCGCATACCTATCAGCACGAAAACCAGGCGATGGTGGAGCACCTTTTTCAGGTGGCCAGTTCGCTGGACTCCATGGTGCTGGGCGAAACGCAGATTCTCGCTCAGGTGAAACAGGCCTACCAGCGGGCGGCGGAAGGTAAAACCGTCGGCACGCTGTTTCATGCTTTGTTTCAGCGGGCGTTGGCCGCCGCCAAGGATGTGCATGACCGCACGGAATTAAGCACCGGCCGCACTTCCCTGGCCACCATCGCGGTGGCACTGGTCCAACGGGTTTTTGACCAGTTGCGCGATAAGACCGTGCTGGTCATTGGGGCGGGAAAAATATCGCGGCTGGTGCTGCGGCAGCTTGGAGCGCTTGGTCCGCGGAAAATACTCCTGGCCAACCGCACCCCCCAGCGGGCGCTGGATCTGGGTACTTCGGTGGCCATGGAAATCGCCGATTTGGCCCACCTGGATCAACTGCTGGTGGAGGCGGATGTCGTGCTTACAGGCACCGGCTCCACGGAGCCTGTGATTTCCGCGGAAATGGTCCGCAAGCGGCTAAAAGCACGCCAATACCGTCCGATGTTTATTGTGGACCTGGCGGTACCACGCGATGTGGAGGCCGCGGTGGGTTCCCTGACCAACATTTATCTTTATAACATTGATGACCTGGAGAACCTGGCGGAAGAAAATCGGCGACGCCGCGGCGATCAAATTGCGGCCTCACTGCAGGTGATCAAAGAGCACGCCGAGGAATTTCTGCATTGGTTTTCCGCCCGGAACACCGGTCCGTTGGTCAAGCAGCTTTACGCCAACTGTCGCCGCATCAGCGATGCGGAATTGGCCGGCCTTTTGGCGGCCCATCCGGAATTTACCCCGGAGCAGCGCCAGGCGCTGGCCCGAACGCTGCACCGCGTGGTGGGCAAAATTCTCCACCAGCCGGTGAGCTTTTTGACGGGTAAAACGCCGTCCCACGATCAGGTTCATCTGACCGCCGCCATGGAAACTCTGTTTGGACTCACCGACAAACCCGGCGGTGGTGCGGACGATGCTCATGCGGCCCCGGACAGCATGGGGCAATAATCTCAGCCCGCGCCTGAGGCCCCATCTCATACTCAATAGCCGGCCCGCCGGTGCTGGGGGGAAGAACAGCCGGCCCAGAGCACGGGATTACCCCATTGTGCCGCATCCGGCTGGACGGATATTTCCGACTGCCAATCACACGGGGCTATGGGTATCTGTACCGCGGGGTGGTTCAAATCGTTCTCATCGCATGGCGATGGGCGCATCGTGAAGGTGTTTTTATCTTGCCGGAGCGGCCAAGGCTCGCTCAGGTGTGCCGCAGCTTTTCCACACGGTCGATTAAATCCCGGGCGATGTTTTCGTCTTTGGCCTCGGCAATCACGCGGGCTATGGGCTCGGTGTTGCTCGGCCGCACATGCACCCAGCCCTGCGGCCAATCAACACGTACTCCATCCTGCGTATCCAAATGGTCGGCTTTGAATGCGTCGCGCACCCGGTCAACCAGCACGCGAGCCTGCTCGACTGGACATGGAAATTTTGTTTTTATCATGGCATATCGGGGCAGTTCCCGTACCAATTCGCTGATGGTTTTGCCGGTTCTGGCCAGCAGATCCAGCACGGTCGCCATGGCCATGAAGGAATCCCGCACCGGCCCCACCCGCAGGTCAATCACGCCGCCATTGCCTTCCCCGCCGATAACGGCATCCACTTCGAGCATCTTGGCGGCCACATTGGCTTCTCCCACCGGGGTCCGGATAACCTGGCCGGCAAACTTGGACGCGATATCGTCTACCATGCGGCTGGTGGATAGATTGGTCACCACTATACCCGGTTTCGCCATCAATCGCGCATACACCGCCAGGGCCAGGGTGTACTCTTCACCAATGTAGTTGCCCATTTCATCCACGATCGCCAGGCGATCCGCATCCGGATCCTGGGCAAACCCCACCGCGGCCTTTCGCCGCGACACCTCGGCGCAAAGACTCCCCAGGTTTTCCTTCACCGGTTCCGGGGTGTGGGCAAACTGCCCGGTGGCCGCTCCATTTTGATGGATCAATTCCACTCCAAGTTTACCTAGCAGCATGGGGGTGGCTATGCAGCCTGCGCCGTTAATGCTGTCCACCACCACACGATATCGATGCTGGGCAATGGCCCGGGTGTCAAAAAATTGCAATACCGTCTGCACGTGATGGGCATGGGCCCGGCTGTCGGTGGAAAAATGGCCGATGGCGTCAATCTTCGCCGCCCGAAAATGTCTGCCCAGATAAATCTGGTGAATCTTTCCGACCGACCCGCCCGGAAACCCTATGCCATCGTGGCGCAGAAATTTCAGGCCGTTATATTCCGGTGGATTGTGGGATGCCGTGACCACCACACTGGCATTGGTTTTAAGAAACCGGCCCATCAGAGCCACCGTCGGCGTGGCTGTCACACCCAGGTCAATCACGGCCACTCCCACCGCCAGCAAACCCGCGGCCATGGCCTGGGTGATCATCGGTCCGCTGATTCGGGAATCGCGGCCAATCGCCACCTGCAATTGCGCCGCGCCGGAACCATGGCCTTGCTGTTCGAGCAGAAATTCGCCCAAAGCCCGGCCAAAGTCCAAGGCAGTTTGGGCGGTGAGGCTATCACCAATAATGCCGCGTACTCCGGAGACACTTACAATTAACTCAGCCATCAAAATTCCTTTGATTACACCCTGGACTGCAGAAGTCGACTCACGTATGGATCCGGCCTATTGGCCGGCACTGGAAAGTTTGGTGAAATAGGCCCGCACCGGATCGGCATAACCTTTGGGCACTCTGCCGATCATGGTGTCGGCGAGTTTCCGCTGTTTTTTGG
Organism: Planctomycetota bacterium; assembly: GCA_021851715.1. Classification (GTDB taxonomy): domain Bacteria; phylum Planctomycetota; class Phycisphaerae; order WQYP01; family WQYP01; genus JABEVA01. The sequence continues at coordinate 4,757 of JAJZCR010000103.1, read as the reverse complement.
CAATTTCCGGCGAATGTTCGACCACCAGCCTGGCCTGGGCACCGGTGAGCACTTTGGCCGCAGCCAGATTGCGGGTGGCCATGCGGGCGTAGATCATGGCCGTGTGGTAATGAAATGCGTGCAGTGCCTGATTGGCATTTTGCATCAGCACGGCGGCCTCAATGAGTTTGAAATTATTGAAGCCTGCGGCGCGCATTTCCAGGCGCAGCCGATCGGTCTGGTTGAGCATCGCAGCCTGCAGGCCGGCCATGCGCTTGATATCCTTTTGTTCGGCCAGCGGGGCTGGTCCTTCCAGACCCGTGCCACCCCATCCCGATTTTTTGCCGCCACCGGTGGCCCCGCCCGGCGGCTGATGCGAAGAATCTTTTATCTGGCCGCTTTGGAACGGATCATGGGTCAGCCTGGTTGGCGTGCGCCGGCCGCCTTTATTGGAGGCGGTGGCTCCAACCATTTCGCCACTGCTGCGGCCTTCGCGTCCGGATCCGCTGCGTCCCTGAATTTCATCATTCTTGGGCATTTGATTGCCGGTAACACCCTGCGCGCTCATATCGCTGATGGGACCATCCATGGCACCCCAGCCGAGGCCCTTATTCATCGAATCGTTCCATTTGCTGCCCAGACTTTCCATTGAATGAGTCAGATCTTCTTCATGTTCCAGCAGCTTGCCGATCATATCCTGTAATTTCGCCGGCAGCGGGGGATTGGGCACATCATTTTGGGCCACCGGTTCCTCCATTTCCCATTTGATGGTATCCGGTTGCGGCAGCAACCATTTTTCAATGTTGGAGGATAATTTTTTAGCATCCTCAAGGCCTTCCTGTTCCAGCGGTGTGGCAATTTTGATGGCCTTGATTTTCAGGGCATTTTTACTCATGGCCAGGGCGATTTTCAGTCCCGCCAAGTCGTCGAGCAACGAGGCGTTGGCCGAATCCTGCTCGGTGAGATTGCTGATGTTGATCAGCGACTGATTTAAGAATTTGCTCCATTTATCTTCAATGGCCGCGATATTCTTCAGATTATGCTTGTCGGCGGCATCATATTGCGTGACGGGTTTGGCGGCCAGGCGCTCCGACATGTTCATCACATCGCGCTGCTGCTTTTCGAGCTTTTTTAGCTCCAATGCCAGATTTTTCCACGCCTGCCGTCCGGTGTTGGGAAATGAGCTGCCCTGATGCGACACCAGTGAAGCCACCTGCGTGGAGTGATTGGATGCAATGGCCAGCAGGGCTTTTAAGGCGGTCATGACATTGGCCTGATGGTGATGCAGGCCGCGGACCAAAAGCGGCATTCCGCCAACGCTGGATACCGCGGTGATGTTTTTCGCCCGGATCATCGCCGTACGTGCATCTCCATGGGCCAGTACATCCAGTGCCTGTCGGATCATTTCCATTCGCGGTGTAAACGGAAAATGACTGGTGGTGGAATGCATGTATGTCAGCAGCGATTTTTGTCCGGCATATACGTGCTTTGCCAGGGTGCGTGCGGCCGGCATCTCCATGGGCTTGAAGAGCACATTGGCCCGATTCCGCCAACGCCGCTGCAGGGCCAGCATGCGTTGCAACCGGCCTTCCAGCCGCACCCACAGGCCCCCGTTATGTCCCGCGGCAAGGGTACCACTGGTGATACGTACGGTGTACACATGCCCCCGGGTTGTCTGCGGCCCCAGTTGTTCTCCATCAATATCCAGATTGCGGTTATCGGTGGCGGTAAAACGGTAGCGGACCAGGGTGCCGACGGGATAGGTGTTTGCCGGCAGGGGCAGGGCGAATTTCACCCTGGCCTGGGTTGCCGGCCGCCCGTTTTCCGCGTTGCCGATCGGCCAGCGCCGAATGGTGGTCAACGGCGCATACTTGCCTGTGGCCACCTGCAGATGAATCGAGGTTATCCCATAATCATCAAGGCCTTCGCCCAGCATGGCCACGGTATTGCCGGGCGGTACGCTTAAATTACGATGGGGAATAAGTGCATGCACGACCGGAGGATTATCCGGAATGGCCGTAATAACAAAGCGGGAGTGATCGCCGGGCGATGCCCCGGCCACGCCATTGGCCGGAAATCGCTGCAACGCTCCGCCGTTGGCATCATCCAGAATAATCGCAAAGGAGGTCGTGGCCGGCAAGGCAAAGGCCGTGGAAAAGTGCCTGCCATCCGTGGATGTCATGGAAATGGTCTGCCCATGCCCTTGTTCTAAAATGGCCGTGGATCCCACCATGGCATGGCTTAACACCATCGAGATTTTAATGCCGCTGCCGAGCGGAGCCGCCGCCTGGTCCGCGCCGGCTTTCATGGCAGCACTGGTTAACACTACCGTGTGCGGCTTGATTTGGGTGTAGGCGGGCGGCGTGATGCTGATGCCCATGGAACTCAGGTCAATTCGCGGCAGCACCGAAAGATGGTAATAATGGGACTCGGTGCCATTGACGGAAATCATATAGGTCATGTTTTCCGCCGCGCTGGGCAGCACGTACCGGTAGGAACTGTTGTTCTGCCCGAAAACAATCATGCCGGCGGTTTCGGTTTTACCACTTTTGAAACGGAGATGGATTTTCGCCCTGGCCAGGCGATTGTGCGGCACATGCACGTTGACCATGAAACTGACGCTTTGGCCGGCCAAAACGGTTTCGTTGCCGGGCAGGATGGACAGAATCTGTGCGGTGCCTTGTCGCGGTACAAAACGGCCCGGGGCGGAAAGTACGCCCAGGCCATGGGCCATGGTGTCGGGGAACAAAATAGCCAATCCCAGCGCCGCGAGCATGAATATCCCCGCCAGCAGCCACGGCCGGGTCTGTTGTTTCCATGGCACCACGGACGAAAGATCCTTGGATTGCAGACCGGCATGGATCTCGCGCAGGACTTGGGGAATCCAGCGTGCCCGTGGATCAGCCAGTGCGCCCAGAGAATCTTGATTGCCCAGCCCACGAAGCTCGCCTGCCAGGAGCACGGCATTGATCAGGGAGTTGTCCAATGGCAGCTTGCATTCCACTGCGCGCTGCTCAAGCCAGCGGGCGATTTGCGCGTAGGCAGGCCTTTGCCAGAGTAGATCGTGCAGAAATTTCCAGTAGGCCACAGCCACGGCCAGTGGAATCAAGGCCAGGCAGGTCCACCGCAGCCAGTGCGGCAAAGGCAGTGCCCCGGCCAGCAGGATAATCCCCGCTATCACGGGAATTACCATGGCCAGAAACCTGCCCACGGCACCTATAATCAAGGCCATGCGGTATTGGCCGCCGGCTGAATCAAGCCGATCCACAATTCCCCTGAATTCGCCGTCGAAGGGCATGGATGGATCAATTGCGCTCATAAGCGGCTCCAGGTGTTACTTGCGGCGAACCGACCTTGCGCAGCACCACCGCGCAGGAGATTTTAGTATAACGTGTATTCGGCATTTGCGTTGCCTTGAGACGGCGAAAATCGGTTCAAATGGGCAAGGCCATGCCGCAATCCTGCCGGCAAAGCCGTCGCGGCAGATCTGGGAGGGCTGATGGATGCGGTGGCCGTCGTTTGCGGTGCAGGCCGGAATATTTTTCGTTAAAGCGAAGTTTTTAAGCTTTGTTTCAATGCAAATACCAGCATCTGCCGCAACCGGCCGCGGCCATCCATATCATTTTGGATGATGCCGATTTGCTCAAACCCCAGAGCCTGGGCCATTCGGATGACGTGGGTGCTTTTTTCATCGCAGGTAAGCAGCAATCTGGCCGGGCCGAGTTGCGGCTGCACCACCGGAATAAGGGCGTTGGCGGCTTCGACCATAAAGTTGTTTCCCCGGCAACTGCTGCGCCGCCAGAAGCCCAGTTCCCAATCCTGTTCGCTGTTGGGGTTTCGGCACATGGCCACCATTCCCACTGTGGACCGGCCGATGATTTCACGCACCACGTAGTCTATGCGCTGACCGCGTTTATTTTGCGCCAGCAAAGAGGCCACAAACCGCCGCGAGAATTTTTCGCTGCCGGATCTGATGGCCCAATCGCATGTGGCGCTGAGTTCCGCGGTGGATTCGGCCAGGGCGGCGTGAATATCGGCGGTGTCAAGAAGCGTGAGGCGCGATGCAATGAGCCGTGGGGTGGTAAAAACGGCGGGCACTGTAAATGGAATCGGGGCATAAGTTCGGCGGTACAGTAGTCTCATGCCCCAAGCGTATCGCAATTGGGCGGCCCGGCCAAGCCCGGCAATTTTTCTGAGCAGAGATGACACGGCCAATTCAAGTGTCGCCACGGTGTCGTTGGCTGGGCCTTGCCACGCGCGGCGAAGACCCGCGATTGTTTGGTGTTGAAGGCGGCAGCCTGTTGCTCGTCGATTACAAGGCCGTCAATTACAATCCCAACACGGGCGTATGGACGGATTCATCGGTTAATGGCAATAACGCCGCAGTGCCGGTTGGGGTAACCGCGCCGACACTGTTAGCCAATGCCACACCCAACGGGTCCTCGGCTGTTAATTTCACCAATGGCTCCCAGACCGAATACTTGAGCATTACAACAAGCTTGGCGGCGGGCAGTGGATACACCGTGTTGGCCTTTGCCGAACCTACGGAAGCATCCTACTTCGAAAATGTGGTGGGCGGACCGGCCGGAGCCATGACCTATCGCTTGGAGCCGACTCAGGGCGTCAACTATCAGGTGTTGGACAATAACGGAACCACGTTTGGCTCATCCAGTACCGGCGTGCCGACGAGCGCGTTCAGCATGATTGGCGTTGCGACAGACAACCTGGGCAACGCAACTTTCTATTTTAACGGCAGCGCCGATGGAACCACCACCGGC
>JAJZCR010000102.1 GCA_021851715.1 Planctomycetota bacterium | reverse complement strand
CCATCATTCATCTGCGCCCATCCGCGCCATCTGCGGTCCGCCGTCCCCCGACCCCTTCGTGTCTCCCGGCCGCGCCGGGATGGTTAATTCCCCCGTCCCTCCCGTCCCCCGTCTCCCGTCTTGGTTATCCCCCCCATACCCCGCCTATCACTGCATGTGGAAACTCCCGACCATAACCTCGCCGCCCACTCCCTTGCCGAAAGCCCAGCACCCGCAACCGACAACCCGCAACCCACGGCCCTCACCGACGACCCAGTCGCCACCACGACGCCACAAATGAACGACGCCCAACTCGCCCAATGGATCGACATGGTCGATGGCCCGCCCAAGCCCATCGCCGCCCACCACATCGATTCCCCGCGGCCCACCACCTGGCTCTGGCCCAACCGCATCGCCGTCGGCCAGGTCCATGTCCTCGCCGGTAACCCCGGCCTCGGCAAATCCCTCGTCTCCCTCGACATTGCCGCCCGCCTCAGCACCGGCCGGCCCTGGCCCGACCAGCCGCCCTCAACACCCCACCGCCAACCGCACAACGTCCTGCTCTTTACCTGCGAAGACAGCCGCTCCCAGACCATCCTCCCACGCCTCCGCGCCGCAGGTGCCAATATCAGCCGCATCTATTTCCACAATGACGGCACCTTCGACGGCCAGCCCATGATTCCCCGAGATTTAAGCCAACTCCTCTCCCATATCCACCAGGCCAGCGCGGCACTGGTCATTTTCGATCCACTCTTGCCCTTTCTCGATGCTAAAGCCATGGCCGGTGCCCACCGTGCCTACCAGACCATCCTGAAGCTGCGCGAAATGGCCCGCTGCCTGCCCTGCGCCATCCTCGCCGTGGTGCATGTCACCAAAACCAGCTACCGCGCCGCCATCCAGCGCATCTCCGGCGGCGCCGCACTCGCCGCCGTTGCGCGCAGTGTCTCCATGGTCACGCCCGACCATCGCGAGGAAAATCCCGATCCCCATCGCCGCCTGCTCATATCCATCAAAAACAACCTTGGCCCGCCGCCACCCGCCATCGGCTACAGCGTTGCCGATTCCCGCATTATCTGGCATCCCGACCAGGCACCAAGCTCCATCGACCCCGACAGCCTGCTTTCACTGCCTCCGCAGAAACCCGGACCCGATCCCGTCAAGCTCGACGCCTGCACCGCCTGGCTCGCCCAACAGCTTCAAGCCGGCCCACGATCCCGTGCCGAACTCATCACCCTCGGCGCCACCGCCGGTTTCTCCAGATCCACCCTTGATCGCGCCAAGGCCGCTCTCCGTCTCGCCCACGCCATCGCGCCGGACCAAAGGCATCTCTGGTCCCTTCCAACACCAAGCCCGGCGACGCCTTCACCGCGTTCAGACCGGACATAAAAATAACTTGAGAAACCTGAGAAACTTGAGAAACGCCATCAAAAGGCCAATGAAATTGCGGATTTCACTCAAATTGGAACTTGAGAAAGGTAATCGCTTTCTCAAGATCATCCTGAGCAACTCCCCCTGGGAAACTCACCTCATGCCTTCTGATTTCTGTCTCCTCACGTACTTATCCGCCCCAATGCGGGTCCTATTACACGTGTACGGGCGAACCCCGCGCGCACCACAATACCGCGCAGCGCTCTTTGACAACCGAATATCCCGCGATCCGTGTCATCCGTGGTGGAAAATAGAAAAGGCCCGCGGCGCGCCCGGAGCTTATCCCGATATCCCCGACGGATGCTTCGTTATCGAGGGCGGCCCGCAGGCCAACCCATTCCAGTCCCAGCCTTGAGCTCTACTGATCTACTCTCGACTTTCTACTCTCTCGCGAAGCGCCCCCGTGCACATCAATTTTCTTCGTGCCTTCGTCGCTTCGTGTTTTATCCCCGTCCCGACTCCCGCCGCGCGGGCCGCCGCCCGCGCCCTGTTAAGGCGTGGATGCCGAAATCCCGATGCGTTAGGGAAAAAGCCATCGGGATCTACTGACTCCTTCTTCCTGACTCCTCGTAAAAAAATGTTGGATGATATTGTTGGTCTTGCTAATCTTACCCCGAACCAATTGCTGACCGCTGAAAGCTGATTGCTGACCGCCTCCCGCAGCCCGCGCCACGTCCCGCCAAAGAGGACATTTTAACTTTGGTTAAGCAGCGGACATTTTTACTTTGGCTTGACACATAGCCGCGACGTTGGCCCGCATCCGGGCTATAATACTTCACGATAAGGGGTGTTTTTCGCCATGAACTATCAGCAGCCCATTCCGACATCTTATATGCAAATGCCTCCGGAACAGGCGGCAGCGGAGATTCGCGCCCGCAAGCAGCAATTGGGTTCCCGGCTGGTGGTGCTGGGCCATCATTATCAGCAGGATGAAGTGCTGCAATTTGCGGATTTTGTCGGCGATTCCTTCAATTTATCCTGCGCGGCGGCCAAACTCAAAGATGCGGAATTTGTGGTTTTCTGCGGGGTTCATTTTATGGCCGAATCCGCGGATGTACTCACGGCGGATCATCAAAAAGTAATTCTGCCGGATTTGGGTGCCGGCTGCTCCATGGCCGACATGGCCGACCTCGACGATGTGGCTGATGCCTGGCTTGCCATCCAGCAAGCCTGCGCCGACAACCCAAACTTCAGTCTTATTCCCATTACCTACATTAATTCCACCGCGGCGGTCAAAAGTTTTGTCGGTAAAAATGGGGGGGCGGTTTGTACGAGCAGTAACTGCGACAAAATTTTGACCTGGGCACTGGGAGGCCAGGGTCCGCAAGACCGGCCCGACCGCAAGGTCATTTTTTTTCCGGATCAACACCTGGGCCGCAATACGGCTTTCCGGATGGGATTTCCGCTGGAAACCATGGTGGTGTGGGATTATCGCCAACCCATGGGTGGCCTGACTGCCGGGCAAATTCGTGCGGCCCGGTTCATTTTATGGAAGGGCCATTGCAGTGTGCACCAGTTGTTTCGGCCGGAACACGTAGATCAGGCTCGGGCAAAAATTCCCGGCGTTCGGGTGCTGGTGCATCCAGAGTGCCGGTGGGAGGTGGTGCGCAAGGCCGATCTTTCGGGATCCACAGAATTTATCCGCAAACAAGTTGAATCGGCTCCGGCCGGCAGCAAATGGTCCATCGGCACGGAAGTTCACATGGTCAATCGGCTGGCCAAGGCGCATCCGGAGCAAACCATCACTATTCTTTCAGAGTGTCAATGTCTGTGTACCACCATGTACCGTATTGATCAACCGCATCTGCTTTGGGTATTGGATGAACTGGTGCGGGGTCACGTGGTCAATCAGATCAAGGTTAATGCTGTGGATGCGTATTGGTCGAGGGAGGCGTTGCACCGCATGTTGGACATTACCGCTGGGCGGGCGGTCCGGCAGCCCGTGGATCCTCCGGCGGAAACCAACGCAAGCAGCGTTCGACTGGCGGTAGTGCCGGTCTCCTGAGCGGTGACCGACTCCCTGGGGTTGCTGCGGAAAAGACACAACCTCTGCTGTGGAGTTCCACCAGCCACCCCACAAGGTCTTTGAAAAAGGAACATCATGCGAAAAAAATTGGTCGCTTTATTGGCGGTCTTGACCGGTTTTGGCTTATCTTGGAATCATGCCAGAGGGACACCTCCAGTTGAAAATCGTTTTATGGAAGGCTATATCACCGGTGTCTTACAGGTACAATTTCATATTTCCGGCGAAAAAGTGATCGTGGAACGCGGCACTATCGTGCTGGAGCTGCCGAAAAAAGATACCACCCAGCAGCGGCGTGTGCGACGCATGTTGACCAGCATTGCCCATGGCCGACGGATAAAAATCATCATCGAATCGGCCCGCCATCCGGTACAGGCCCATACCGGTTTTGGTCCCGCCACCATGCCCGCCGTCGGCAGCATGCCGCCGGCCGGCCATGGCTCCGGGTCAGCAGCCTCGTTGCCGGATGAGGTCAGCTTAAAACCACGCGGGGGCCATCGAAACTTGTACCGCTTTCCCACGGGAGCTTTTCCGGCAGGCCAGATTTTTACCCCGCTGCTGGCCGATCCACGCTGGCCGGGCTTTTCCGCCGAGTATGAACACTTTTCGCCTTATCATCCCATCAGTGGACTCAAGGACGTCATCCAGGTGAGCATTGGGGATACCATGCCGCTGGACAGGAAAAATCTGCCCGATCATTGGCAGATGGAATATGGTTTGCAGGCTACGGTATTCGCATTTTTTAATACCGACACCATTCACAGTGATTTACAGAATGCTGATTATTTCGTGGGCGGATACGCGGCGTTCCGACATAAGAATCTTTCCTTTATTTTGCGTTATTATCATCAAAGTTCGCACCTCGGGGATGAACTGCTGGTCGATGATCCGCAATATCTGCAATTGCGGCAGAAAATCAGTTATGAAGAAATCAATGCCATTGGTTCGGTAGATTTTTATCATCGGATGTTCCGCATTTACGCCGGTGGCGGTTATCTGCTTGATGTGGCACCCGCCAACCTGGGCCATTGGCGAGTGCACTATGGTGCGGAATTTCATGGTCCGATGTTCATGCGGCTGGGATTTTTGCGGGTGTCTCCGGTGGCGGGGGTGGATTTTAAAAATTGGGATCAAACCAACTGGGATACGGATGTATCTTTAAGAGCCGGCATTCAGATTGAAAAAAATCGTCTCACCAGCCCCAAAATGCAGTTTCTGCTGGAATTTTACAATGGACATGACCAAAACGGTCAATTCTATGTCAATAAAGTTCAGTACATTGGATTTGGTGTGCATTACTACTTTTAACGGCCGCAGGCGCATGACGCATGCAGGGCTACCCGTGGAGTCGGGCATCAGATGCCCATCCACCCCCAGGCAGGTAACGGCTGGCCTGGCGAAGATCGCACCGGCGGATGGACTTTCAATGTTTGCCTGAGGGGGGCGATTGGTTGGCGGCTGCGGGCAACGCGTACCGGCCAATCCAGTCATCCATGGCGGCGGCGGCATCCGGATCGGGCATTTGCCGGGGAGGATGTTTCATCAGTGCCGCCGAGACTTCGGTCAGTGCGCCGCCACAGCCGTGTTGCAGACCCAGGGCGGAACAGCGAATGGCATCCACGACTACACCTGCGGAATTAGGCGAATCTTCCACAGACAGTTTTAAATCCAGTTCCATGGGCAGGCCGCCAAAACCGCGGGCGTTCATACGTACGTAGCACACCTTATTGTCGTGCAGGAAACGGATGTAATCCGATGGGCCGATGTGAATATGCTCTTCATCCATGCCGCCGACAATCTGGCTGGTGACCGCTTCGGTCTTGCTGATTTTTTTGCTTTTCAGGCGGCCGCGCTCCAGCATGTTAAGAAAATCGTTGTTTCCTCCGACGTTTAACTGGTAGCTGGAGTCGATCATGATGCCACGTTGCTGGGCCAGAGCCATCAGCAGGCGATGAACAATGGTGGCACCAAACTGTGATTTTACGTCGTCCCCAATCACCGGTAGACCCGCCTTGGCAAACCTCCCGGACCACAGCGGGTCGCTGGCAATGAAAACCGGAATACAGTTGACCATGGCAATGTGGGCATCCAGGCAGGCCTGGGCGTAAATTTCGCTGCCTTTTTGCGAGCCGACCGGCAGATAATTCAGCAACACCTGCGCCCCGGTGCTCCGCAGGATGCGCACCACGTCCGCCAGGTCTGCCTGGCGGGCTTTTTCGGCTACTTCCACATGCTGGGATTCGCCCGGCTCGGTCAAGTGCGCCGCCACGCCATCCCCCAGCGGGCCCGCGTGCACCAACGCTCCATCACCTTCCGGATGGGGGAAGAAAACGCGGGCATTGTTAGGGGCGGTGAAAATTGCCTGACCCACCGGTTGGCCAATTTTTCGCTTATCCACATCAAAAGCGCACGCTAAGTGTATATCACCCACGCTGTAGCCGCCCAGATGCGGATGCATGAGGCCCACGGTCTCGCCGCTCTGGCGATAGAAACTCAGGCCTTGAACCAGGGAACTGGCGCAGTTGCCAACGCCGGCAATGGCAATACGTATTTCGGGCATAAAATCTCACAAAAACAGTTGTGTGTAAATCGGTATACGCGACACACCCACGTGTCACACTTGACACTGCGCCTGCGGACGCTGCGTCAGCAGGCTGACTGGCAGTTGCGGATCACCGGTGCCTTATTGGCCGGCCGCCTCCAGGTCCAGGCAAACATAACAGGTTACCAGTTGAGGGTTAAATTCCAACCATCGGGTGCTCCAGATATTTTTCCACGATCCGTCCTTGCGCTGTAAAGATGCCAGCTTGGCGGTTAATTCCCGCCGCCAGTTGTGCTTAATGCCGTTGACATCCGTGAGGGTTTTGATTCCCAGTGCATGAAAGGCCTTGCCGAACATCAGGTAATAGTAAAACAGGCCTTCTTTGCTTTCGCCGGTACCTGGATTGTAGTTGAGTGTCCAGTGGCCGCGGATCCATTCAACAGCGGCTTTTACCCGCCGGCTGTTTTTGGTCAAACCGGCATACACCATACTTTTAAGCCCGGCGTAGGTCATCGAGCCATAGGCGGCAAGAATGGGAGGGCCATTGACCTGATCGCGGTCGCCGGCGGAGGATATCCCACCTTCTGCCGCACTGTAAATAAAGCCGCCGTTGTGCAAGCCGCGGGCAAAGGGCATCGGATTGGTTTCGGAATCTTCCTGACAATGGCTGACAAAAACCAGGGCCCGTTGAATGGCGGGGTTGCTGGCGGGCACGCCACTGTCACGCAGCGCGCTGATAAAAAAGGAAGTGTTGGACAAATCAGGCCGGCCTGTGCCGTATCCCACACCGCCATACCACCCGCTCCTGGGCGTGATGACTTGTCCCTTGTTATTTTTCATCGGGCCGACGCGCTGCAGCGAAATCAGATATTTCTGAGCCTCGGTGATCTGCTTTTGATACGTTTTCCGCGGTAGCACCGCCAGTGTGCTAAGCACAATACAGGTGTTGTAATTCTGCAGGGCGTTACCCATGTAAAAGCCTCCGTCCGGCTGGTGGGTCGCCTCAATAAATTTCATCGCTTTGACGATGACCGGATTGCTTACGGGCACACCGGCCTGCACCAGCGCTTTGACCGCCAACGCGGTGACGGCGGGACCGGCGAACGGCATCCAGGATCCATTTTTCCCCTGTGTTTTTACCAGGTAATCAAGCCCCCGGGCCAGCACCGCATGCTTCACCTTTACGCCCGCCACCAGCGGGACCGGTGTCGCCGGTGCGGCGGCTGTTGTTCTGATAGTTACACTCGCGGTCGCCGACGTTGCCGCACCGGCATGGCGGCTAAAGCCGGTCAGGGCCAGAGCTAGGTATCCCGCCAAAGCCACAAAGGAAAGGTGTTTTGTCATGGCAATTCTCCTGAAAAATCACTTATATTGATACGCATCAAATACCTGCTTTGTTGGTTATTTCATCGCAATGGTTCTTCCAGTTGCTCCAGTGTCAACACTGCGTAGGTGGTGGCCATAATCGGATTTCCTTCCAGATACGCGGATGAATGGTAATTGACCCAACTGCCATTGGCCTGCTGCCTGGCCGCAAGTCGCCGGTACAATTCCCGCCGCCAGTGGTGCTGCACACCCTTGGCATCAGTAATGGTAGGAGCCCCATACGCCCTTAACGCTTTGGCAAATGTAAGATAATAATAGTAGAGGCCTCGTGAGCTGTTACTGGCCGGGTTGACCTTAAGCGTGTAATGGCCGCGAATCCAGCGAACCATCCGCCGTACGCGGGGGTCGTTGCGGCTTAAGCCGGCATAAATCATGCTTTTGAGCTGCGCATAAGTCAGTCGGCCGTAGTTGTACAGGATTGCATCCGCAGAGCGTTCCTGCGGGTCCAAAATATGGTTGATCCAGGAAGAATCGCGGCGCAGCATCGCTAAAGACCTCCGCATGGTGGTATCTGCGGCAGACCTCCCGGCACCGCGCAACGCCTCCATGGTTGGCTCCGCATCAAGGGCGGAATGCAAGCCGTCGGGATACAGCCATCTTGCTTCCGTCTGATTGGGTGCCGTGGCGGCAGTGGCTTCGGCGGCTTTGAGAAAATGCAGCCCGCGAGCTACTTGTCGGGCAAAACGGTGTGACGGCAGCGATGCGAGGGTACGAATGACGATGGCCGTGTTGTAGGCTGGTTCTGCGCTCGTGTAAAAGCCGCCATCGGCATGCCTGCATGATTCTATGTAGGTCAAGGCGGTGCGCACTGGGCGGGCGGTCCATGAATGACCGCTTGCGACCAGGGCTTTGACCACCAGTGCTGTTACCGCCGGCCCATATCGCCCGAGCCATTGGCCGCGGTCTCCCTGGGACCGCAGCAGGTACGTGGTACCCAGGTTCACTGCCACCGCCGGATTGAAGGTGCTGCGCTGACGCAAATGGCTGGTGCTTGTAGCGTTGGCACGCAGGTCCGTCATGACCGCCACGTCACGCCGCGGCCATAATGGTATTCCCGCACCGGCGCGTAACGTCAGGCAGGTGGTGGCCATGGCCAATGTGACCGCCGTGCTTAGCAGCCATTTTGCCTGCGTGGGGGATTCGGATGTGACCGGTGCCGGATAATGCAGCAACTGTTTCATGCGCTGATAAAACTCGGAATGAGAACGCAGTAACGGGGCAGCCGGGCCCGGCCACTCCAGCAGGGGACCACCGTTGCGAGCCAATTCCAGAAGACAGGTTGCGTAACGACCGGGCGAAGCCATGCCCATGGCCGCCTGCTGATCCGCAACATATTCCCGGTACAGCCGAACCTTGCGGCGCAGCCACCACAACAGCGGCTGATAGAAAAAGAAAACGCCGGCCAAAACAGCGACGGCATCGGCCAGGGTGTCGCGGCGCCGAATATGCGCCAGTTCGTGCAGCAGTACCGCCTGCAATTCCATGGCCCGGATCGGTTCGCACAGGCTCGGCGGAATAAGCACGATGGGCCGCCAAATGCCAAAGGTCAGCGGGCTGCGTAAATCGGTGGCTACCAGCAGTCGCGGCGGACGGCTCCATCGGGAGTTCGGCCAGCCGCCAAGCAGATTGTGCCATTGGCGCTGTGCGGATACCGAGGCGGGCCGTGCGGCCGTGTGCAGCCGCCAAAGAATCCATTGCCCTATGGCCAGTCGCGCCAGCATGAATGCCATGCCACATAAATAGATGATGGGTAGCCACCACAATCCGTTGGCTCCAACGCAGGTTACCACGCGATGCGCAAACGAAGCCGCCAGGGCTTCTGTGCGTGCAGCGGCACCATGATGAATCGCGGGCAGGGCGGCGCGGGAACCCGCCGCATGACCCGCCAACGGGCCGATATGCAGGCGGTGTTGTGTGCGATCGGCTATGGTCGCTGGGTTGCCATGCAGGTGGATCAGCGAAAGGGAAAGTTGTGGCCGACCGGGAATCAGAGCGATGAAAGCGGCCATTATGCATGCGGCCATAATCGCTTCGCCCCAGCGCTGCTTCAGGCTTGACCCGCGAACAAACGCCAGCACCAGGAGTCCGCCTGCGCAAAGGATGGTTCCGGCTGTGGCGGAGTCGATGATCCAATCGAGGGTAAAACTCATGGGAGCTTTCCAATGGGTGCGATGGTAATCAGGCGCGGCGGCTGGAATGAATCATCGCTTCAATTTCCTCAATCTCGCGGCCGGAGAGTTTTTTCAGGCGCAACGCTTGCAGCACCAGTTCGCTCACCGCACCGTCAAAAATGCTGCTGACGAACCGCGACAATATCCGTTGCCTGGTGTACAGCGGCTGATACACAAAGGCCCGGCCCCGCACGGCATGACGCACCAATTGCTTTTCTTCCATCAGGCGCAGGAAGGTCTGCACGGTATTCTGGGCGATATTTTCGTTCTCGCGCATGATGTCAAAAACCTCGCGCACGGTAGAGTCACCTCGATCCCAGAGGATTTTTAAGATTTCCAATTCCCGATCCGTGGGGGTATCACCATACGCCATAAAGTTCACCTTTAATGCTTCACCCAACTTTTAACGCCTAATATTCTAGGTTATAGCAAAAAGCCCGTCAAGTTAATTCAAGTTCGGACTGTGCCGACAATCTAAAATTCAACGCTTACCCGGATCACGGCAATCAGACCGTCTGGATGTATCCCGCCGCCGGTATTAATGAAATACTGCAGGTCCGGTTGGATCGCCATACCGTGGCCGCACGCCAATTCATAGAAGACTTCCGTGACGAGTTCGTAGGGCTTGGGCGTGGCCGCCAGGGAACTGATGTGCGCCCAATCCAGCCCCAGTCCGATCTTATCGTGGTCTCGTCCCGGGATGGGCCCGACATCCAGCATGCCGGTCTGCAGGGAGTAATCAATTTCACTTACTTGTGGGTCATTACTGGTCACATTTCCGAAAAAGGCCAGCCGATGAATTGCGTGCCGGCTTTGCCAAATGGTTTGATCAACGAAAAGGTATCCGCCGCCGGCCCAGGATTGGAAATTGCCGTTGAGCTTAGGAAGTTTTCCCGTCCGCCAGAAGCCGCCGATTCCCACCATGCCCGGCATCCGTGCCCCGAAACGATACGCCTGGTCCACCTCCATCGTGTAAAACGTTCCTACTGGTTGATTCACCGGTTCCAGCGTGTTGAGCATTGTATCGAACAGGGTGGGATGGAAGCGATCATTGTAGAACGCCCCCATCAGCAGCGTGGTCCGAGGGGCCGGATGCCAGGTGACTTCCAGCGCGGGGGCGACATACGGGGGAGCATTTTGCAAATACAGCGGCGGGTCGGTCGCGGATGGGTTTACAAAATCGGAGGCATCTGCGGGAATATCGAAAAAGGCGTTGGCATCCATTGTGCCGACGCGCACGGCTACCTGGTGTTGAAAAAAACGCTGGCGGTAGTAAAAGTCGTAAAGCTGGATGCGGGGAGCGCCGTTGTCCATCAGAGAAAAACCCTGAATTGATCCGAGTTGGAGGTTGTTGGCGTTCGGGCCGAACTGAAAGCGCACCGTGGCGTGGAGTTTTCCGCCCGTCCACCCGAGCAGCCTGCGGGTATCCAGAGCGACGCCCAAGTTTATTTGGACGCGGGAGATCATTTTCCGCGTGTTGATTCCGCCCAGCAAATTCCAGCTCTCGTCGCTGATGGCTCCACCGGCGAAACTAACCCCATGATGTGCCAGATCATCGCGCCATCCAAACCAGTTTCCGGTGAGTGTGCGGCCGTAACACCCATCGCCCGCGGACGGCAGTGGCACCGGCGCAGTGGTTGGCGTGGTTATCGCATCCGACGGTAAGGAGGCCACAGCATGACCAGTTGCCTGGAGACCCAGGCCGATTCCAACCCATGCGGCGATGCGTGCGAAAGAGAGCATCCGAAATTCCATCGGTACGTCCTTAGTTATTAAGCCTAATTAATTAAGTTATAATGACAGAAATAATCTGTCAACTACAGCGTGGTAGACGGTGACTGTGTTCAAGGGAGGTGGCACGGATACGTGTAATTGCGCGCCTGTGAGCGACGGTGCAGCATCCGGCCACAGCGGATCCGGCGGGATCAGACCGAGGCTGGTTCCAGATCGCGGAATTCAAATTCCAGTCCGCCAGTCCACTTCGCCACCAGATTATAAATCGCCGCGCCAATCAGTCCGCCGATAAAGCCTGCAATTGCGTAGAATACGGGACCGAATAAGAAGTCGATCAGAAGGAAAAAGCCGGGCGGGACGGAAATATGTACTCCCAACAGCGTGATGATGAGCACAAACAGACCACAGATCAACATGAAAGTTGTCTCGTCCTGATATAGGTTGACACTTTTGGCAACGGCAATATCAGGAGTTTAGGATGCGTGAACGTATAATCAAGCGGTATAGTGAGTGCTTCAAAAGGCAGGTGGTTGACGAGTTGGAGAATGG
>JAJZCR010000101.1 GCA_021851715.1 Planctomycetota bacterium | reverse complement strand
AAGCGAAATCCAGCAGGCAAAGAAGCAAACGGCGGCGTCCCCGACGGGGGTTGGGAACCTCGCCGCGTGGGGGTGCCAGCTCCGCTACGGTCGGACTCGCTGCGCTCGCCCTCCCTGCGCTGCGCAGACACCCCCAAAAAACAAACCCTCGATGGAAGCTAAATTTGGATGCGAACAGTGAACAATAATGTGACAACTTTAGATCAGGACTTGACAGCCCAATTCCCGGCGAATCATGCCCAGTAGCCAGCGTCGCCATTGCACGCTGGTTCCGCCGTGGCGATAGACCAGGTCGGGAGCATCAAAGGCCCAGGAGAAAAAATCAAGTTTAATGCCTGCAAAGCCCCAATTGTGGATGACGGTGTGAATGGTGCGCTGAATAAAGTCGCGGACGGCGGGGACGGAATAATCGAGGTGTAAATCGCCGACATGTTCAATGGGCTTGCCGTGGCGATTGATCGCGATCCAATCCGGGTGATCGGTGGCGATAGGCCCGCCGATATTCATGCGCGGAGTCCACCAGATGGCGGGGGTAAGGCCGTGGCGGTGCGATTCATCTACAATCCGGCGTGGTCCGCCGGGAAAGCGTACCGTATCCCACGTATGGCTGGTGTCGGGGTAGTAGGCATCTAGATAGCCCCACGACGAGTGGGACTCGTGTGGCGGCTGATAGCCATGGTCAAGCTGAAAAATGCCGCCGCGTTGGAGTTGGCCGACGAGTTTTATTCGCTTCATACAGGCTTCTTCAGTGATGTTGGTGTAGATGCCATAATTCCATGTGCAGTAGACCGGCTCAGTGGCCAGGCGGCTGGTGGTACCGGCGAAGCGTCGGCCATGGATGGCGGCCAATTCGGCCGTGTAAGGCTCATACAGTTGATCCGGCTTGGCTGTAACGAGCAGATAAAGACAGGATTCCAGGGCCATGGTTTGGCCGGCGGCCAGAGCCTCTTGCGATTGGCCATTCCACACATATTCGCTGCAATAATCTAACATTCTATCGGATTGAGTGGGTAAGGATAAATGCCAGGATGCGGTGGCTCTATCCTGAGAAGCCGAACCCTCCAACAGCCAGCGATTCTGGTCGAGTCTGCCCAAAGCAATCATCGGAATGGGTCCAATTCCCTGGCGGCCAAACCATCGGCCCGTCTCAGGTAAAGGACGGATAAAGGGGTAGGTTTGTCGGGAAACTGGAAGATTTTCATAGCGAAGATTTTCGCAGTGCGCAAACACGGGCAAACCGGCCTGGTGAAGCTGTGGTCCCCTTGCGCCAGGGGCCGTGGCCATGCCGTATGACGTAAACCGGAAAGTGCGGCGGGACCGGTTGACCATACGTGGACGAATCCATATCCCGCCGTCGGCGGGCGAAGGCACCGCTTCAAAATAAACCTGCAATCCGGAGGCTAATTCCACTTGCCAGGTGGTCTTACCTTGCTGGTGCCTGGGCGATTTCAACTGGTGAGGTCGAAATTGCTTGTCACCGCACCGCACAAAAAATTGCAAGCCGTACCAGCCGTCACCGGTGATGGTGTTGCACAGATCAAAGGTACCGGTACGGGCATTTAATTGCACGCGCAGAGCAGTGGCAGGATCAGGCTTGGAGGACATGCGGGATATTCTCCGGAAAGTTCTCAAAGTTACAAGATGGGCAGGGACGGGTTAGTTTCCATCGGCCCGCGGTCCCAGCAGCATCAATCGGAAATCGTGGCGGGGTATGGTAATGCCCCCCCAGCGCCCGGCGATCCTGGGAATCGGATTGGAACTCCAATGCTCCAGGTCGTGCAGGGTGGTATATCTGCGGGCCAGGCCGAGGAGTTTATGTGTATTGGCCTGCACACTGACCGTGGCCACACGGCTGCCATCATTAAACAGCACGAGCATGATGCCGGGTGTTTGGCCTGGCAGTTTGCGGATGTAGAGTGTTGTGACAATATGGCCGCCGTGGACATTGACCAGGCGTGCCGTGCGCCAGTATGGAACCCACTTTACGCGATGGTTGAAGTAGTCAAAGCGGTTCAGGGCTTGAACCAGCTTGTGCTGACAAAAGCCGTTGATGCCACCATTCCAGCCGTCACCAACATCAAAAAGCAGAGCCACGCCAAGGCAGGAGCGTGTTTGCCACGGATTGGCATTGTCATTGCTGGACTGATCCTGCGTGTTGTTATCCATGGAAATGGGCAGACCCTGGTAGGTTTGTAAAATAGTGCGGATGCCGTTGAGACCTCCGCGGATATTTTGTACCAGGTCCACCTTGTCGCTGTTGAGGTACCAAGGCCCTTCAATGGCCCAGAGCCAGTTAACAAAACCGGCAAGAGGACCGATTTCTCCATGGGCGTACATGCTTTGGAAGGGGGTGATATGGTTGAGTTGTGAAACCACTGCCATGCGTTTGAGCATTTGGCGCATCAGGCTGATGTTGTAAATACCCTCCACCTTGCCGTTACGCATGTAAGCGGTGCCCTTGATAAGACTGCCGGAGGTCCAAAATGTACTGTTGTCCCACCAGTAACCGTTCATGCCGGCCTTTTTCTGCTCTTGATCAAAGTCGTAAACGCGGCAGTCGATGGCGGATTGAATAAGGTCCATTCCGCCGCGGGTTTGCTCGCGTGCGGTGCTCCAGATACCGAACGGGCTTTTGAAATTGATGTAGCTGCGCTGCGGATTCACGGGAGGATGGGTCATGCCGGTCCATTCTCCGCTGTAAGTGGGGTATTCAGGCATGGCGTAGCCCCAGGTGTTGGCGGAAACGTACCACATGCTCATCGGTGGATACTTAGGTCCCGGCACGCTTTCGGCGGCCAGCCGCACCCTTTGGCGGTCTGCGGAGAGCAAGTGGCGCAGAATAACGAATTGTTTCTGATTTCTAAAGCTGATGGTGGGGCCGCAACCATAAGCCCACATGTTGCTGCCTTGCCATCCGGCTCTGTAGCCAAAGGCGGCGTTGGGCATGCCCCACATGCGATAGCGCCAATCGGCGGGCTTGGGTTTCATGGGCATGGCGGTGAGCATGAAATGAATGGTCCGGCTGGTTTTGAGGACCGATGGCGTATCAACAAACCGCATGCGCATCCAGATTTGATGGGTGGCGTGCTTTTCCAGCAGACAGGATGGCCGATGGTTGCTGACCATCCAACCTTGATCTGAATCAGCGGCCCAGGATAAGGCCCGCTGCCCATCTGAAATCACGCAATAGGGCAGAAAGGTGTCGTGAATAAAGGCGGCGGCAGGTAGGTCCGAGGACTTCCAGAATACGCCGTCAGGCGTACCGGCACCGACGGTACCGTAGGGCATATCGCGCCCACTGCTGCGCATGGCTTCCCAGTTCATGAGTTTATGCAGAGGAATAACCATGGATAATCCGTCTAATTTGGCGGGGCCGGGACCGTGAGGGGTGAGGGTCAGAGTGTAAAAAGTGGTGCCGTCATATTCGGTTTTGGCTTTGATGGTGACGTGCACGTGCGGACCAATTCGGCCATGTCCGGTTACGGTGGCACTGTAGCCGGAAACGTGCGTCCAGGCCGGCCGGCCGGCGCTCACCAGCGGAATTTTTTTGCCATCAATAGTTCCGGTGAGAGTGATGGGAGCGGCAAGCATGTTCTGGCCCAGGCTGACAATGGAAGTGGGTAGTCCCGTTGCGGCGAAATGGTAAGCCCGGTCCCAGATGTGGAGCGTGGATCCAAGTACTTTAATCGGCGTGAACGGAGCGACAATGATGTGCTCCTCGCCGAGCTTGTTATGCTCCCAGGGAAAATGTTTCACCGCGAAGGGATCGATGCGCGACGCCAGCACCTGGCCATGGTTCCCTATAATTTGAGTGATGACCTGGTATTTACCGAGGGGCAAATGGCCGGTGGAAACTTGAATTCGTCCCAGGCCATCCGGCTGGATAACGCCGTCAGCACTGACCAGTGGCTTTTTATGGCCGACACGTACAATACTCGTTCGAAGAATTTTGGCATCGCGAATGATGGGGCTGATTTCGAGAATATTCACATCGCAGCGGGCGGTGAGCGTATGATAAGACTGATAATAACAGGAGGAAAGATTGGGCTGGCCGAGGCTGTGCCGGTTGGCGGCAATAGCGGTGTACATGTTTTTGAGCTCGGCGGCGGTGATAGTGTCAAACGGCATGGAGTCGCGATAGATGATCTTGTGGCCCTGCCAGGCCAGAATCTCCATGGTCTGGCCCCGACCACCCACGGGGAGGCCGTCTTTGACAAAGCTCAGTGCAACCACCTTTCCATCGGCGGGCGCAAAGCGGGTGCGGGCGAATAATGTCTTTCCGCCGGCACCCAGCACGCGTACCCGCATTTGTACGGGTGGTTGCCCGCGGGGCACGTCGATGGCGGCTTGTACATCCATCTGCCCATGCTGGACGTGGCCCAGGCTCAGCAGTTGCAACACGGGAGTGTGGGAATCAAATACGATAGAGCCCATGTGGTCCCAATCGGTAAATAGCACCGGCTGCCATGCATAATAGGGGGATTCACCGTTGGCATTGGCCAATTGTATAAACCATTGGGTGTTGTTGGGCGGAGCCACCAGATGATTCATGCTTTTCAGGGGAACGGCCATTTCCATGGACCATCCATTTCTGGTGGTATGGCACTTGACGGTAGCACCTGACTGCCATTCATAGCCCATCCAGCCAACCGACCACTCAATACGCTGATCCACCACTGCGGCATAAGGATTGGTCATGATCTTGTAAAAATACCTGGTGACGGCTTCGGACCGTTTGGGCAGATCACAAATTTGTATTTCAACGTGGTCATCGCCGAGAATATCATCGGCATGCGGGTTCAGCCCACCCTCATCGCCGTGTTTGACCTGAGCAACGATGGTACCTTTTGGATACGCGGGAAAGTAAGAGGCCAGATACAGATGGGTTTTATCGTACGCCAGCCACCATGTGGGTTGGAGTTTGGATGGCGGCAGCGTATCCATGCCGAAATTCTGAAGTCCGGTCAGGCGGGCAGCATGCACCCATTGTCCGGTTACATGATCGGGGCTGATGCGGCCGGTAATCACGGGGGGAGTGGTCAGTTCCGGTATGCGCAGCAGAGGCAGTTTTTGGGCGGGTTTGGCCGGGGCTGCGGAGGTAGTGCATGGGTTTACCGCCAAAACCAGTGCGCTCAATAAGGCTAAGCACAGCAGCAAAAGGGATCGCGGCGTGTACGCGTCTGCCGGGATGAGGATTGGGGGGGTAACGCAAGAGTTTTTCATAACGAATCCTTGTTGGTAAAAATTACTGCAGAGTCTTTTTATTTTCCTCAATTGCCTCCAGGATGTTGGACATCAACGTGCCGATTTTGAAAACACCGCGGCGGGCACCGTAGTAATCAGGATTATCCTGATAGGCCACTTCCCAGCGCCCGCTATGGGCGGGAAGATCAATTTCCGACCATTCCGACTGACCGCCGATGGCGTCGTAAATGTAGTTATAACCCGGCTTGCCGACTTTGGCCGCAATTTGTTCGTAAATCTGAGAACTTAACACCCGGTGCTGGTCGGTGCCGTTATAGAACCCGACCAGCATGAAGCCCCCTCGGCGGTTGACAAACACTGAGCAGCGAACATCAGGATTACCCAGGTGGATGTCGGCCATGGCCCTGGCGTCGAAATAAGCAATATCCGGAGAACTGGCGGGAAGTTCCTTGAGGATTTCCTGTGCCCATTGCAGCAGTAACTGGTCTGCATGCGGCATGGGTGGCAGGGTACGTGCGGTCAGAAGGTGGCGACAAATGACCCCAATGGTGGCCTGCGGGTCCAGGGATGAGTTGGTGGGGATTTGGTTGGGATGGGGGAGGCGGTTTTTAGCGGCAAACTTCCACGGTCCCCGGAAACCGATGATCAGGCGGTAATTTTTTCGGGCCACAAAAAGTCGCAAAACGCCATTTTCAAACGCGATTTCTTCGGCGGTTTCGGCGTCGTAAAAGTGAGCCAGGCCGGAGGCTCCCCATGCACCAAGATTCTCGAAGCGCACCGTGGTAATAGCGTGCTGATCGCCGCGATTGGAAACGATTGCCAGTAAACGTCCGGTGGCGGTGTAAGTGGACACCAGAGTGGTCTCGGCGGGGGCCACCTGGGCCAAAGTGGGATTGCGGTAGTAAGGATGCCAGCGAATGCTGGGATCATCGAGCCAAAATATGTCCAGCGCATTCCACCAGAGCCGGTATATTTCGGCGGAGTCCGAGCGCGAGAAGTTGGTAACATCCAGAAGACAAAGCTGACTGAATAATGCTCTCCAGTAATCGCGGGTGGTGCCGATTTGAGCCCCGGCACTGGATGGTGCCTGACAAAGCCAGTCGACTACAAACCCCCACTGTTTGGATAGATGCACACGCATCATTCCCATTCGCAGGTTGTTGGAATCGGTGTATTCCCCATCCAGGGCTTTACCACAGAAGGACCGGCCAGGCGCTGCCGGGGTAATCATATTGGGCCAGATTCCCGGCTGGGAAGGCTGGCCGGCCTCGGCCACGGCTTGAAAGAACCTTTTGAGTACATCGCGGGACTTCCAGATCATGCTGGTGGGTTCAATGCCGCCATTCAGGCGCTTATAACCATATTCGGGTTGGGGGCGGTCAGCGAAAACCCAGGTAGGATTGTCCTGGTACACAAATGAGACGCCGGCGTGTTTGACTGCCTCGGAGAGCCACCAGACTCGATAATCACGGTTGGTTTTCGTGGTGTTGGAAAACGCTTCAACCATCACGAATGGATTCGACCGCACGCCACTGGCTTTGAATCGCTCGAGGATCTCCGATGGAACGGGCATCACGACTTGTTGATATTCGTTCATCGCGCTACCCCATTCGTAATAAAATTGGCGATATTCCGGGGTGCCGGCGCATTCGGAAAGGGCGGAGGCTTCCAGTCCAGTGCGGTCACATCCATCGATGGCGACCTGCTTTTTCAGGTAATCCAGGGTGAGCCAGCGGCCATACGTAGGATAGGATGCCGGATTCCAGAAATCGGTAAAGGTCAGGCCATTTTTGTAGGTGGCGCCTGCCGTGACTTGGTCGCGCCAAAGCCGTCCATTGGCGGCTACCGGCTTGAAGGGGCTGGCTTGCAGGGCAAATTGAAAACTGCGTGGCTTTTCAAGATGCAATGTATTGTTGACCATCCAGATGCTTAGGGTAATGGCGTTGTTATCACGGTCCAAAGCCGCGGCGGGTCGATCTGGCCTGTTGTGTGTGCCTTCATCGGAGGCGCAAGAGTAGCATAGCCCGCGGTCATCGTCGCCGATCCAGATATAAGGAGGCATGTTGCTGACGCGGTTGTTCATTTGCATGGGAAGTGTGTGGGAATCCCATATTCGGCCGTGCTGGGTGCTTAAAAAACCCAGTGCCTTTTCCCAACCTGGGTACATCCACGTGACGGCAGCATCAATGAGCGTGGCGTGTTGGGGGCTTAGGGGAATTTGCAGACGCAATTCACGAATGGTGACCGGACGGCTTTGCGGGCTAAGTGTGGCCGTAAAATGGTAAAAGCCGTCGTAGTCCAGATTTCCGCGAAGAAGAAGTTCCACTCCGCCACCATGGAATGTCTGGGTGTAATCCACGGAACCCTGGCTATGCGGCAGCAGTTGGGGGCGCCCACCGGTTAATACCAGGGACTGCCAGTTATCCAGCACGGCGGTAAAGATGGCGGGGCGAATGAGCAAGTTGCGTTCGGCGGCGATAAGTTCCTCCAGCAGGCCGTTGGTGCCATGCACGTAGGTTCGCAGCAGGCACGAAACTGCGGTGCCGTGGATTTGCGGCGGCGTGAACGGCGGGAATACATCATCGCCGACGCCCGCCGGAGCAGCTTTTTCAAAGGGCATCACGCGTCGTGTAAAAGACCTGCTGCGTTGATTGAGTACACTGCCTTTGGAGTCGCGAATTTGCGCCTGCAGATCATAAGTAACGCGATCAGTCAATGAACCCAGGGTGATGCTGCCGGTAATTTGCCCGTCGGCGGGCAGCGGTCGGTGTTCATGAAATACGGGTTTGTCATCAGCCAAAACAGCACAGGTAAACTCCACCGCCGTGGGCGTAACTTCCTTGAGGGATCGCGCATCCACCGCATAGTCAATAACGCCTGTGGATGGATAAGGCCCAATGTTAAAGCTGAATTGTCGCGCCAGCCGCTGTTTAATCCAGTCATTTTCGCCGGGCTTGAATTGCCAATAAGGCACCCATTGATCGTAAATAAGAGCATTTTTAGTGCGATCATAGGCGGTCAGATGGGCCACGGTGTCGCGCTGGGCGGGTGTGGCAGGTTCGGAATTCAGGGAAATCATGTTGGTGCCGGTGTTATCCGCCCAATAGGTGGAGCCGGGAGGCGCGGTTTTTTCCAGGTGGGCGTGGGCAAATTCGTGGCCAGTCTTATACAGGGCTACTTTCATTTCCACGGTGGCTGGTTTGGTGCCGCCGTTGGCTAGTAGATACTGCACCATAAAGTGGCCGGTGTCCATCTCTTCGCTCAGCCAATGAGGGCGGTAATTGACGCGGCGGTTGAAATCAAAGCGAATGCGGGCGAAACGCCTGGTATGGGTGAATTTATCGGTGGGACTTAGATAAGCGACAATGGTGGGATCGCGATAGCGCAGTGCAAACTGCACGCCCCAAACGTCACCATTGGCGGGCCGGCCTCCCAACGACTTCCACGGAATGGCTACGCTGGCCATGTACAAGCCTGATGGCGGCCACAGCATCGATCCATAGTGGATAAGCGAATGCCAGGGTCGATGAAATTGTCCGATGATCGGTTCGTCAAGATCTGCATGCCACTGGCCAAAGGCATTGCCGGTTACGCGATAGACAAATCCGGTGGAGTGCGATCCGCGAGGTTGAATCAGTACTTCAAACGTGTCATCTTTGTGCAAGTCACCGATCACAGGATAGGGCACGTGGGCCACAATGACGAGTTTGTCATTATCGAAGGAAAAGTTGGCGTTGGTATAATTGTTGTAACCGGGATAACCGAATCGGCCGGTGCTTTTGTCCACGAATCCGGAAAAGCCGGATAAAAAGCCCACATCACTTTCAATATTCATGCCACCGCCCTGGGGTGCGGCAATGAGATTTGGTGTTCTGGCGATCGCCAGAAAAGGTGTGGGGTATTCCGGCACACCGGACGTAAACTTCGGCCAATGGCCTAAATTCAATTTGGCCCCGCGTCCACTTGCGGCATCAGCACCCATCGCGGTGGCGGCCAAGCCCATGGCCTTGATGAAACTGCGTCGATTGGGGCGGGTATCGCTGGGCAAAATAAATACCTCTTTATGGAAAACAGGTCAAGGTCCGTTTACAGACCCGGCCGTTAAGCCATAAAAAATCTTCGGTGCATGGATAAAACACTTTATTGCCAACCGCGGCGGAAATGAGCAATTATTTCCGAGAACACACGGTAAGCTGATTGCTAAACGATGTTACCACAACACTATTGCACGGGCAACAGGATAAATGCCCGGCCAATCCCGTTTTTGATCTTTACCATCCTTGCTGTGTGGCCCAGGGGAAAAAAGTGTAAGCCCCGCGCATATCACCGCCGGAACTGGCGGGGAAACCGATGGAGTTGAAGTAGCTCCACGTGGCCTGATGGATGGGCAGCCACTGCGTGTGGCCGTCGATATACGTACAGTTGACGCCCTTCATCTCGTGCGTGATGGTCGCCGGTTGAGGGTTGATATCAGCATACGTAGTCAGGCACATGATCAGCGCGGTAATGTGCGGCACTTTGAGCAACCCGCCCGGCGACCACCAGCCGCCCTCGGTGCCGGGCAGACCGATACGGCCATGGGATTCATTGCCGGGATCAAAGGTGTTGTAATACGGTTCGGTATCGAGCACGTAAGAGCCTTGTCCGAAGCAGGCGTTGGCGATTTGTTCAGGGCTGTCGCCGGCGGCGGCTGCCGTGTTGTATTCCTTCGGCAGCAGAAACACGCCATTTTGCGTGTAGTTGCTCCATTTCTGGCCGATCTGGGCTTGTGGTGAAATGGCGAAATCCGGACATTCCACGGCATTGGTGGGGGGCATGTACTTTTGACCGATCAAAACTCCCACCCCGTACCAGCGTACTGTTTGCGACCACACCACGCCTGAAGGTAAGATGGGATTGCTGTACCAATAATCCTGAAATTCCCAAGGGTAACCGCCGTAGGACGTGGCGTAGGTTCCTCCGCTGACGCTTTGAAAAGCATCGCAACCCGGCATAAACCCCAGGTTGTCGTTGGCGTACATGGCGGTGGCGAGATAAATCTGTCGCTGATTGTTAGCACACACCGTCACGTTGGCCCAAAAGCGAGCCTTGGCCAAAGCGGGCAGCAGCAGGGAAATAAGAATCGCAATGATGGAAATGACCACCAATAGTTCGACCAGGGTAAATCCCACCGCTGCCGGGCGGCCACGACGAATGTCTACAAACCTTTGTTGTCGCATCGCACACCTCATGTTATCAGCATGCCAAGGTTACCGCGAACAATATTGGACCTGCTAGCAGTTCGGCAGTCGTGCGGCCATCACTGTTCCGCAGCGATTGGCCCCCAAGGCAAACTCTTCGGTCGCCCGGTCTAATTAAGCCCGCCTGCACCGCCGGCCCAGTAGGATCAAACTGCCTGCACCCGCCACTACCAGACCCAGCGAGGTTGGTTCTGGAATGGACGAAGTGGATCTCGGCAATGGCCAAGCCACCGGGGCTGTTGTAGCCAGGTGCGGTGGCGCTGCCGTCCTGGCCAAAAGAGATCATGACGCTGGTAGCGCCGGCGGGAATATTCACGCCCAGGTCCATGTA
Source organism: Planctomycetota bacterium (assembly GCA_021851715.1). Classification (GTDB taxonomy): domain Bacteria; phylum Planctomycetota; class Phycisphaerae; order WQYP01; family WQYP01; genus JABEVA01. The sequence continues at coordinate 1,072 of JAJZCR010000101.1, read as the reverse complement.
GGCCAGCGTGCTGTGGCCGCCATTTAGACCGGTAACCGTGCCTTGCGAAAAATCTCCAGCCACCCAACCCGAAGCGGTCGGGTAATCCGTCGGATCGAAAGGTGTGCCCGGTGTACCGCCGTTGACAGCAAGGATCGTGGCCGTGGTGTTCCAGGTTGACGGTAGGGTGCCCACGCTGGGGCTATTGTACGCATAACCGTTGCCAATGGTCGTCAGGTTCGTACTGGTTGTATAGGCCACCGCGACCACCTGCGGCATCGCCTGCCAGGTGCTACCATCGCTGTTGATATAGTTTTCCGCCCATACCCGGATCGTGTCGATTGCGCCAAATGGTACTGTTGTGAAGGTGCTACCGTTGTAGGAGCCTTGGCTGATGCCAACATTGCACATACCGGCACCGGAAAAAGTCCCAGCACTCCAAGTTGTTGAGGTATTGCCGTCAAGGACGGGACTCGTGCCGCTATTGGGGTAAGTCCCAGGGCCGCCAATCCACCCTCCACCACCCATATCTTGTGGGTTGTTGATTATCAGAGACACATTCGGTGCCGTGGCGGTCCCATTTTGATAAAACAGGTTTCCGGCCGGAATTTCCGTGGCTCCAGCCGTGGCGATGCCGCCCAGCATAACGGTACCAACGGCCATGGCGATACATTTGTCTCGTAAGTTATTCATAACAAACTCCAATCCTCTCCGCATGGGAGAAACTTAAAAAAAACGAAAAAAACTTAACCCTTCCATTATATTTCCTTGACACTTACAGAAGCACTCCCTTCGCTTGGCTTGAGATTTGGCTGCCGTGTCATTGTTGTGAAGATAGGCGCAGAGCACGTCCGATATTCATGCCCAGCTTTACAGCCAAGCCGGAAGAACACAACGATCCATCGCAGCAAATTTTCAACGGTCGGCATGACTATGCCCCGTTTTTGGAAGTCTTTATTCCAAGCGGCGGAGGTTTGTGCTCATCTCCGAGAACACGCTGGAAACATACACTTCCACAGCTCATTTTAACAAAGGAATTAAAGCAAGTCAATATTATTCCGGCAAGAATGTTGTAGGGAATTAGAATTGTCAC
>JAJZCR010000100.1 GCA_021851715.1 Planctomycetota bacterium | reverse complement strand
TCGGCCTACTTTCCTGTCATCTTTATAGTAGGCACGCTCCGCCCGGAAGTCAAAAAAATGTCGTTTTTTCTTAAAGTTTAGCGGGTTTTTCGGCTACAAACCTCCGCCGCAACAGAGATGCGACGCATTTATTGGCACCATCCATAGCAAATACGGTGGAACAGGTATCCAGATATGGCGGTTCTGTTTAACGGGCTTGCTTTACGGCCTGATCGATAACTTAGCCGGGTCATAACGCTGGGCAATCGGCATCCGACGACCCATACCGAAGGCACGGGAGGTGACCTTTAACCCCGGAGGCATTTGTTTGCGCTTGTATTCGTTGAGATCTACCATGCGGGCCACGCGCAGCACAGTGGCCCGGTCGAAGCCGGCGTCGATGATATTCCAAACCGATTGCTCTTCTTCTATGTATCGTTGCAGAATGGCATCCAGAGCATCGTACGGCGGCAGGGTGTCCTGGTCTTTCTGGTTCGGCCGAAGCTCGGCACTAGGTGGCTTGGTGAGCGTACTTTCGGGAATGGGAGCGCCGCGGCCGGAGCGGGACCAATTGGAATTGATGTATTTAGCGAGAGGGTAAACCATGGTTTTAGGGACATCACTGATTACGGCGAGGCCACCGCACATATCGCCATAAAGAGTGCAATAACCGGTGGCAATTTCACTTTTATTCCCCGTGGTCAACAGCAGGTGGCCGAACTTATTGGACAGCGCCATCAACAGATTGCCGCGAATACGGGCTTGCAGGTTTTCTTCGGCCAGGCCGGGCTGTGTGTGGGCGAAGCAATCCGCCAGGGTGTGCTCCATGGCCTTATGCATCTCCTCGATGGGCAGAACCTGGTATTGAATTCCCAGGGCAGCGGCCAGAGTTGCGGCATCCTGACGGCTGTGCTCGCTGGAAAACCGCGACGGCAGTGATACGCCCAGTACGTGCTGCGGGCCAAGGGCCTCTGTGGCAATGGCGGCCACCACGGCGGAATCTATACCACCGGAGAGTCCCAGCACCGCAGATTGAAAGCCGCACTTCCGAGCATAATCCCGCAGACCCAGTATCAGGGCGGCATGGATGGACTCCATGCCTTCGCGGGCGATGATCGGTGGGGGGACAGTAACATTGGTGGCTGGCGTATTGAACTGAAGATCAAAGACGACCAGGTCCGGGGCAAAATCAGCAGCCTGGGCCAGGAGGTTGCCGTGGGCATCAAAGGCCATGGAGTTGCCGTCGAAGATAAGCTCGTCATTGGCCCCGACCTGATTGACGTAAACGATGGGGATGTTCCATCTGCCGGCCTGGTGGCTGATGAGTTTGCGCCGAAACTCGTTCTTTCCCAGAACGAAGGGAGAGGCACTAAGGTTAAAAAGAATCTTTGCTCCGCCTCGGGCTAATTGCTCCACGGGATTGATATGATAAAGCTGTCGGCTGAAAATCTGTTCATCATTCCACAGGTCTTCGCAAATGGAAAGACCTAATTGCTGACCATCCAAAGGCGCGATTTGCACGCTGGGTCCGGGTTCAAAATAGCGGCTTTCGTCAAAAACATCGTAGGTGGGCAGAAGGCTTTTATAGGCCCTGGCCAGTATGGTGGAATCTCGCAGCAGCAAAGCAGCGTTGTAAAGGGGGCGACCCGCAGTGGCAGTGTTGGGGATGACGCATCCCAGCAGGCACGCAATGTTCTGGCTGGCAGCGGCGATAATATCCACGGATTCAGCCATTTGGGCCAGCACGCTGGGTTTAAGCAATAAGTCTCGTGGCGGATAACCAATGATGGCCAGTTCGGAGAATACCACTAGATCAACCTGTTGGCGGCGGGCATCGTGTACGGCCTTCAGGATGGCCTGCGTGTTGCCGGCAATATCTCCGACAGTCGGATTGGTTTGAGCCATTGCTATGCGCATACGAAAACTCCAAAATAAGCATAACTGGTTATGGAGGTGTTTCAACCATTCGACTTTAAGTCGCACAAAGCGATGTGGCCGCCAAAGCCCTGACCGATGGTGATGCTACGGGATGTTGGTGGCAGGGGATTTCCGGGTAGCGTTTGTTGACGTTGATGGCACAACGCGGAAAGCGTCAGACTGATAAGCCCGGCGGCACCTAGGGCGTGTCCGAGCCACTGTTTAGAAGAGAAGACTTCGGGGGTTACGCCAAACACGTGGCGAATAGCGGATAATTCGAATAGATCGCCGTGCGTACCGGCGGCATGGGCATGGATAAAATCCGGCGGTGGCAAGGCGGAAAAGGTGTTTAGTCCACCGATAAGCGCTCCAGCACGAGGGTCGGTGCGAACGAGATGGGTAGCGTCGGCACCAGTCCACGAATTTGCAAGAATGAGGTCGCCGGGAGATTGGGTTCTTTCCAGACAAATTGCCGCTGCGCCTTCAGATATAAAAAATCCGCCACCCTGTGGAGCAAACGGATGGCAGCGACGATGGCCATCCATTTCTCGCGGAGCGAGAACTCCGAGATTATCAAAGCTGTTTTCCAATATGGGGTGCAGCGACGCATCGGCGGCTACCACCAGGGCCCGCTGGCAATAACCAGAAACCAAAGCCAGCCGAGCGTAATGGATTGCGATTAAGGCTCCGGCGCACGCCCCAACACAAGTGGTATGCACCTGCAGATTCAGAGCGGCGGAAATGGCCAGGGCGATTGCGGCGGGGCCATGGCCGACGTGCCAGGCCAGCGAGGTATTGACGCTGGCCGGGCCAGCCTCCCGGAGCCGACGATAGGCTTCGAGGTTGGAAAGAATAGGGCCTTTACTGGTGGCAACAAACAGTGCCGTGTCCGGCTGTTGCCTGGCTTGGAGCCAACCGGCATGAGCTAATGCCTGGCACGCCGCAATAAGGCCCAGGCGAATGACGCGATCGGGCGTGATGTTGCCAAAACGGTCGAGCCGGAGATACGGGCCATAGTGAGTTTCCTGCTGTTGCAGAATTTGGTCTGAAATAACGCCACGGTCGATGAGCTTGTGGTCCGCGCGAATAGCCTCCCAATTGGAGCTGGCGGTTACGCCCAGTGGAGTGATTAATCCCAGACCTTGAATGGAGACGTTCTTCTTCACTGGTGCAAGGATACGGTAAAATTGGCGGGCTCGCACTGATCCACCCGGCGGCCGGTCGGTGAAGTTGGATTTTCGCTGGCAGCCACTGAATATGATTCTATCTTTCTGCACGGCTACTTGTGCCAATGCCACTGTCATGTTAAATAACCGCGTCGGCAGTGCGCCGGTGTTGGAAGCTGTATCCTAAATGGTTGATTGGTGCAATAATGCCGTAGATGGTAGCGTTGATTAAGCACGGCGTTCGGTCAGCGTTGGCGAACAGGTTGGTCCGATTTGGAGAACAAGGGTGAAAATATCAATTGCGTCCTTTTCCTTTCATGGTCTGCGTAGCTCTGGCATGATGGATTTTTTTTCGTATGTCGAGGCGGTAAAGTACCGCTATCGCCTGGATACCGCCGACATTTGGAACGGCATTGCGGGGCCGGATTCACTGCTGTTGGATTCGGCGTTTCAAAAGAAAATGTGTGAGGCTTTAGCGGAGCGGGAAATGAGCGTGGCCAATTACCACGTGGATGGTTGCCATTTATGGGAAGATGATCCCGCCAAACGGCACCAGCATCGAGCGACGGCAATTCGCCACTTGCAACTGAGCAAGGTCATCGGAGCCAAAACCATACGCATTGACGCCGGTGGCACAGGCAATGTGTGGACTCCCGAACAGTTTGATTACATTGTGAAGGTCTTTCGTGAATATTGTGCCATCGCCGCGGATTTTGGTGCCAGGGTGGGGCCGGAGTCCCACTGGGGCCCGGAACTTGTGCCGGACAACATGGAACGTCTGGCGAAAGCCGTGGACAGCCCGGCATTTGGCATTTTGCTGCATATCGGCCACTGGGAGGGCGTGGCGGCGGCGGAAGAGGGAGATCGGCGGTTGGCGCGGTGGGCGATGCATACCCATGTGGATGCCAATATCATGCGAACGCGTCTGGAATCGGCGATGAAGATACTTTTGGAGGCCGGCTACAGCGGATATTGGGGCGTGGAACATCACTCCGGCAAAAACGAATATGCGGAAGTGGAATCTCAAATAGCAGAAATAAAACGGGTACTGGCAAAAATTGCCGCTGCGCAGCGCCAGTAACCAGCCTGCGGGACGAAGCTGGGCCACTTCCGGCGGCTGGAGCAGCGGTGATGGTTGGACCCGGAGAATGTGGTATCTTTTAAATAATGACTGAGGCAGCCCATGCAAAACACGGATAAAACCATACGTATCGGTATTGTGGGTACAGGTATTATCGGCAAGGCTCACCTGGAAACATACTCTAAAATGCCCGGGGTGGAATTGGTAGCCGCGTGCGATATCAATACGCCGGAACTGAATCGTGTGGCTGATCGCTTCAAAATTTCCCACAAGTATGCCAACTTCCGCGAACTGCTCAAGCGGGAAGACATTGATGCGGTGGATGTATGTTTACATAACAATCTACATGCACCGGTGACTATCGCCGCGCTGGAGGCGGGCAAGCATGTGTACTGCGAAAAGCCCATGGCTGGAGCGTATATTGACGCCAAACGTATGCTGGATACCGCTCGGAAATGCCGACGAAAACTTTCCATACAGCTCAACACTCTTTTTGCCAGAGAAACACAATTGGCCCGGCGTCTCATTGAAGCCGGCAAACTCGGACATATTTACCACGCCCGGTCGGCTGGTTTTCGCCGCAGGGGCCGGCCTTATGTGGATGGTTACGCCACCAAAAACTTTGTGCAAAAAAACATTGCTGGCGGTGGAGCGCTTTATGACATGGGCGTATACCACATTGCCCAGGTGCTGTTTCTCTTGGGTTTGCCCAAGTTGGAGCGGATCAGTGGTCGCACCTTTCAGGAAACTTCGATGGATCCCGGCCGCCGGGCGGGCAGTCGGTATTCCGTGGAAGAATTGGGCTTGGGTTTGGCCCGCTTTTCCGGCGGAATCGCCATGGAAATTATTGAATCCTGGGCGATTCACCTCGATGGATTGGATAGCAGCTACATCGTGGGCAGCGCAGGCGGCCTGCGTTTGTCTCCACTGAGCTATCATGCGACCACTCCCGAGGATATGGAAATTAACACCGCCTTTGAAACAGAGGCTATTCTGGGCCGTTGGCATTCGCTCAACTCGCGGCAGGTTTATTACGATTCGTCCCAGAGTCACTGGATCGGGGCGTTGCGCGGCGCAGTAGATTTGCTGCCGTCCGCTGAAACCGCACTGCTGACGATGTTGGTGAGTGAGGGCATTTACCTTTCGGAAAAACTCCGCCGTGAAGTCACCGCCGAGGAAATTGCGTCCATGTCAAAATCAACGGCAGCCAAGCTGTAATCAGGTCCCGGGTAGCGTCGACGCGACGGCAGCCAACCAGCTACTGGTTATAGATGCTCCAGCCATGGATTGGTGCGGCGTTCGGCACCGATGGTGGTGGGCGGACCATGACCACTGCGCACATCTGTTTCATCAGGCAGTTTCAATACACGAGCCAGGGAAGCGGCCATGTCGCGCGGGTTGGAATCGGGTAGATCGGTACGGCCAATTGAACCGGCAAAGAGCAAATCCCCGGCTAACAGCATACCTTCGGCGGGACAATACAACGCTACATGGCCGGGGGAGTGCCCTGGAGTAAATAACACATGGAATTCCAACTTGCCTACTTGAAGCTTCTGCCCATCTTCCAGGTAACCCGTCGCTTTGCGAGATGGAATGACAAAAGGCAGGGCCATGAACAAACTGATGGGTCGAATTAGTTTCGGTTCATCCAGTCGATGAATCAACACCGCTGCTTGTGGACAGGAGTCGGTGACCACCTGATGGTCGGCAATGTGATCCCAATGACCATGCGTTAGCAGCAGTTGCGTGATCTGATAGTTGTGATGAGCGGCAATATTCAGCAGTGGCGCGACCGTGGAATAGGGTGCATCGACCACGGCCGCCATGCCCGTCGTTTCGTCCACAATGAGGTATCCGTTGGTGGCAACCGGGCCACCGGTATTGACGTGAATTTTCATGAAACAATTGTACTCCAACGGGACTCTCGGAGCCAGAAGCTAAAGGTGGAATCAGGAGACGCGCATCTGCTTGACGGATATGCCTCCCGGGCATTAGCCTTGCGACTGCCCGGGGGTGCTGTCACCATCGCACTCAATGAGGAATCGACGTTATGCCCAAGCTAAACATTCGTGTCGTAAAAAATTCCAGTGACCTTGCGGCGGCTGCGGCAGATGCCGTGATCGACGCGGCAAACGCGGCCATTCAGGCCCGTGGTCGTTTCACCATCGCCTTATCCGGCGGTTCCACCCCGGAAAAAGCCTACGAATTGCTGGCCCAGCCACCCAGGGTTGCACAGATAGATTGGTCCCGAGTTCACATTATTTTTGGGGATGAGCGTTTTGTTCCGCTGGATGATCCGCGCAGCAACTATGGCATGGCGGCCCGAACGCTGCTCGCACATGTTCCCATTCCGCGATCCCAGATTCTGGTGGTTCCCACAGATATGGCCAGTGCGAATGCCGCGGCTCAGGCGTATTGTAATTTGGTGGCGAGCCATTGGGCGATGAACCCCGCCGATTTCCCGCCAAAGCTGGATCTCATTTTGCTCGGCCTCGGAGATGACGGTCATACCGCATCCCTGTTTCCGGGCAAGTCATCACTTGATGAACACAGGGCGTGGTTTATCCATTCAGCGCCGGGCGTGCTGCCACCGCCCGTGGAGCGCATCACCGCAACCTTTCCCCTGCTCAATGCCGGCAGATTGGTGATATTTCTGGTGGCCGGCGAAAAGAAGAAGGATATTGTTCACGCCGTACTTACCGATCAGTCGCATAAATATCCCGCGGCCCGGATATCGCCGGATGGAGGCAATGTCCTCTGGCTGCTGGATGCCGCTGCGAATGGTATGGGGCAACAGGCGGCGATAAACAGCTTCTTTCGTGAGGCCAATCCCTGAATTTCCGGGCCACCGCGCTGTCAGAATTTCGGGTTGTGCCCAATTTGCGGGCGTACGGATCTGCGAACCCCACCGTGGGGACGACCCCCTGGTGTGATGACCGCCTATCGGTATTTGCTGACGTAGTGCCAGCCACGTGCGTATAATAGGGTCTGCTTATTGGAAAGGATGTGGTGCCATGTCCACAACGCTGCCGTTGAGATCGAAATCAGTGCGGTTGTTAATCGCGGATGTGGATGGCACGCTGGTTACCCGGGAAAAACGTCTGACCGCTGGTGCCCGGAGTGCGGTGCGAAAGTTACATGCGGCCGGAATTAAATTTGCCATTACCAGCGGTCGGCCGCCGCGCGGCATGTCCATGTTGATTAGGCCACTGCACATTACCACGCCGATTTCGGCGTTCAATGGTGGGCTTTTTGTCCAGCCGGATCTAAGCATCATTGACCAAAAGGTGCTGCCGGCGGAGGTCACCAGAGAAGTCCTCCAGGCGGTTGCGGATCATCACCTGGACGTGTGGGTGTATCGCGGGAAAGACTGGCTGGTATTGAAAAAAAACGGTCCACATGTGAATCGCGAGAGTTGGACCGTGAAGTTTAAACCTAAGGTAGTGGCTGATGTGGGCACGGTACTGACGCACGTGGTGAAAATTGTGGGTGTCAGCGATGATCTGGCGGCGGTGGCCCGGGCCGAGGCGGATATTCGCCGAGATTTCGGCCGGCATGTATCCGCAGCCCGCTCGCAGCCTTATTATCTGGATATCACCCATCCGGATGCCAATAAGGGCGGGGTGGTGCGTCGGCTGTCAAAGGAGTTTAAAATTCCCATGGCACAAATAGCCACGATCGGAGATATGCCCAACGATGTGCTTATGTTCGCTCTTAGCGGCATCAGCATCGCCATGGGTAATGCGGATGTGCAGGTTCAGAGGGCGGCCCGATACGTGACTGCATCCAATGAAGAGGAGGGTTTTGCCATGGCGGTCGAGAAGTATATTCTTTAAGGGAGGTGGGAGGGAGGCAGGGGCCAACGGCTATTGACAAAATGAGCGACGGAAATCCAAAAGCAGGAGTTCAACATGGATCTCGGTATGATCGGACTTGGACGCATGGGTGCAAATATGGTCGAGCGTTTGATGCGCGCCGGGCATCGCTGCGTGATCTTTGATGTCAATCCAGATAATGTCCACGCATTGGCCGCCAAGGGTGCGGTGGGTACTGCCTCGCTTAAAGATTTGGTGGAAAAAATTCCCCAGCCCCGGGCGATCTGGATGATGGTTCCCGCCGGTGCTGTAGATGCCACGCTCGAAAGGCTTACCCCGTTGATGGCACAGGGTGATATAGTCATTGACGGCGGAAATTCTTACTACCACGATGACATTCGCCGCGCCAAAGCGCTGCAGGAACGCGGTCTTCATTATGTTGATGTAGGCACCTCCGGTGGCGTGTGGGGTGCGGAGCGGGGTTATTGCCTGATGGTAGGTGGCGAGGAAGCTGTTGTGAAGAAGCTGGATGGGATATTTGCGACGCTGGCTCCCGGCATCAGCACCGCGCCGCGCACGCCTGGCCGCGAGAAAATGCCGCCCACCACCGCCGAACATGGCTACCTGCATTGTGGGCCGCATGGCGCAGGCCATTTCGTTAAAATGGTTCACAATGGTATTGAATATGGCCTGATGGCGGCGTATGCCGAAGGCTTTAATGTTCTTAAACATGCGGACATTGGTACGCGCAAACGGTCCAACGACGATGCGGAAACCACGCCGCTGCGCACACCGGAATATTATCACTACGAATTGAATCTGGCGGATATCGCGGAAGTATGGCGGCGCGGTTCGGTGGTCGGTTCGTGGTTGCTCGACCTGACATCCATTGCGCTGGCTAAGAATCCGGACATGAAGGATTTTCAGGGCCGGGTTTCTGATTCTGGTGAAGGCCGATGGACCATTACCGCTGCCATTGATGAGGCCGTGCCCGTTCCTGTATTAAGCGCGGCGCTATACGAGCGCTTCAGTTCACGTGGCGAAGCGGACTTTACGGATCGTCTGCTGTCGGCAATGCGTTTTGAATTTGGCGGGCATTTAGAGAAAACTGCGGAAAAATCCTGACCGTCACAGGGTATTGGGAAATGGCCGAGTTCGGGCACCATCAGCCCGCTTCCGGCTTCGCCGTGATACAATAAACCCGCGGCCATGGGCCGGGGCGTCCGGGATATCCAGGGCTGAATCTGGAAACAGAAAACTTAGAATGGGCACCGACTATTTTTCAGGAGACATCGTGTGACTGAACCTGCCGACGCACTGGTTTTTTTTGGAGCCACCGGTGATCTGGCCTACAAAAAGATATTTCCGTCCTTGCAGTCCATGATCAGGCATGGCCATCTGAACATGCCTGTGATTGGCGTGGCCAAAGCCGGCTGGAATCTGGAGCAGTTTAAGGCTCGCGCCAAGGCCAGTCTGCAGGAGCATGGAGGAGGAGTTGACCGCCCGGCCTTTGAAAAGCTCTGCTCTCTGCTCCGATACGTGGATGGTGATTATCTGGATCCGACAACCTTTACCCAACTGCGCACGGCCTTGGACGGCACTGCCCATCCGCTGCATTATCTGGCCATCCCGCCGAGTTTGTTTGGCAAAGTGGCTGAAGGTTTGGCTCAATCACACTGCAACCAGGGGGCAAGAATTGTTGCGGAAAAGCCTTTTGGCCGGGATCTTAAGTCCGCTCGTGAACTCAATGCGACACTGGTGCATTATTTTCCGGAGGATGCGGTGTTTCGCATTGACCATTACCTGGGCAAGGAGGCGGTTCAAAGCCTGCTGTATTCCCGCTTTGCCAATACCATCTGGGAACCGATATGGAATCGCAACTATATTGCGTCAGTGCAAATTACCATGGCGGAAGATTTCGGCGTTCAGGGCCGCGGCAAATTTTATGAAGAGGCTGGTGCCATTCGCGATGTGCTGGAAAACCATATGCTGCAACTCGTGGCTTGTTTGGCCATGGAAGCTCCCGCCGGTGAAGGGGAACCTCTTCGGGACGAGCGAGCCAAGGTGCTTTCCATGGTGCGCACCTTGACCCCCGGTGATGTAGTCCGCGGGCAATTTGACGGCTATCGTAACGAACCGGGTGTGGCCGGACAATCGACCGTGGAAACTTTTGCAGCGGTCCGCCTTTGGATTGACTCCTGGCGCTGGGCCGGCGTTCCTTTTTACCTGCGTACCGGAAAATGCCTGCCCACCTCCTGCACTGAAATTGTTGTCGAATTCAAAAAGCCTCCCCAGCAAGTGTTCGGCCATGGGACGGGCGGCCGCCCTAATCATGTTCGTTTTCGGCTAAGCCCCCAGGTAGTGCTGGCCCTGGGAACCCGGGTGAAGAAGATCGGTGAAACCATGACCGGCATCGATGTGGAACTTATTGTACAGCGCCGGCCCAAGGACGAAATGGAACCGTACGAGCGCTTGCTGCTGGATGCGGCCCGTGGCACATCGGAATTTTTTGCCCGGGAAGATCAGGTGGAGCAAGCCTGGCGCATCGTGGACCCGATCCTGGGCCATGCCGTGCCGGTACGCCCGTATTCTCCGGGCTCGTGGGGGCCTGCCGAAGCAAACAAACTCATTATTGGCGAAGGTGCCTGGTGGAATCCACGGCTGGAGCCAGATGAACTGGAAAAGGAAGGTGTCGCGTGAATTGGAAAAGGGTGACGGGAATCATATTGATTCTGCTGGGCATCGTTGCTATTGCCTTCAAAGGAATTACCTGGTCCAGCCGCAAACCCATCATTCGGGTCGGAACGGTCCACATGGATGTGACGGTCCACCATCATCTCCTGGCAGATCCTATCTTTGCCGGCTTGGCTATTATGCTGGGAGTAATTCTGCTCGTGCTTAGCTTCAAGCCTCCCAAACCGTAATCTGCTTCGATGTGCTGCGGCCACCGGCGAGACCAGTCGCTTTTCAACAGCCGGGCACCGTCCCGGGTGTTTGACCAAAGTGCCGCTTTGGGCGTAGCATCGAGTCTCATGATGTCCTTCTTGGAGCGTGCATGGCGGAATTAAAAGTGTTCACCCGGTTGGCCGGAAAATTCATTGTGCTTGACGGCCTGGATGGCTCCGGCAAAAGTACACAACTGGACATGCTGGAGCAGTCGATCGGTAAAGCAGGCGGTCGAGCCGTTCGGGTTCGCGAACCTGGCGGTACGACCATTGGCGAACACATCCGTGAAGTTCTGCTTTCGAGCAAGGGAGAGGGAATGGATATTCGAGCGGAAATGCTGCTCTATATGGCCAGCCGCGCCCAACTCGTCCAGGAGCGTATCAAACCCGCTCTGGCGGCGGGACAAACGGTCCTTTCTGACCGCTTCCTGAGCAGCACCCTGGCTTATCAAGGTTCCGCCGGCGGCTTACCGCTGGAAGCTATTTTGGATGTCGGCAAAGTGGCTCTGGATGGTGTGTGGCCGGATCTCACCATTATTCTGGATCTACCCGTGGAAGAGGCCATGGCCCGGCTACAATCTCCCAGCAAAGGCAAAAAGACCGGTGGGTTACAAGCTGGATTATTTCAAGATCGTATTGAGCGGCGTGTGGTGGATTATCACCGGCGGGTGCGGGAAGGTTTTGTGGCTCAAGCCGCGAGCTTCCCAGATTGCTACCGTGTCATCTCCGCTTTAGATTCCAAGGCAAAAATTCAGGCAAACATTGTCGCCACCCTGGCGGAGTTTCTACCGGCATAGGTCTTGGCGCGGGCTTGCCGCCCCCTGGTTCCCAGTTAGCCTGACTTCCCCATCGCTTTTTAAAAAATGCCGTAAAAGCGTAGTTTTTGACAAAAATGTAGCAAGTATTTTTTTGTTATATCATTGCATGGCGTGCTTGCATTATGGTTTATTAGATGGTAA
>JAJZCR010000099.1 GCA_021851715.1 Planctomycetota bacterium | reverse complement strand
TGCCCTGCCGTGCGGGAGCGTAACGGAGGCCGGCCTGCCGCGTCGGTTGGGAAGGCCTTGGTGTGCAGGGGAAAAAGTGCACAAGTGCCCAGGCGTGCCACCACCATCCTCGCCATTTGGGACGGCTGCCGATACAATACACGTTAACGATATCTGGAGTGTTGCGTTAGTGGTTAACAGCTTTAAGAGCGATGAAAGCTTCCTGAGAAAATTGGCCATCGGTGCCGCTGCGACAAACGCGACAATCCAGCAGCTCAGGTCGATGGGGTTCAACCCGATAGAGCTTGAGCGCGGTTCCACCGGCTTCAAGATATGGAAGAGAATCAAGATCAAACGCAACCGGGTTCCAGACGTTTTGTGCTTGAACAGCGGCCTGCGGTTCGAGTCTCGCGGAAAAACCAAGCTTGAGATATCGATGTCCCACTCCCTAAGTGCCCCCCGGCGGGCTTGGAATGCCGGAATGTGTGATGATGACACCGTCTCGATCGTCGCCTTCAAACAGGACGACGATGTTCCAATCAACCTGAAACAGATATCGCCCGTTCACTTCGTTGGCGTCAAAGACATGCGTAACGCTTTCGCCCAAAGGCAGGTATCGATCACACGGCCAAAAGGAGCGGAAGAAGGTTCCGAAATACGGGTAACGTGGGCATGTGCTGTTGCTAAGCACCAATCAACCGTTGCCGCAGTGGAAAGCGACATGATCAAGCTGGTTCCCCTTGAGTCAGGGGCACCCGGCCAATCCATCCGGCTAAGGCGACGCGGGAACGACGCCGTGCCAACGTTGCTGCCGCAGGTCAGGGCAGGTGACACCGTCGGGGCCAACCAGATTGTGGCGGCGGTTGTTCCGGTCAAGACGTCACTGGAGTGCCCACCTCCGGTCAACGAGGACTATTTCCTTAGAAAACTCACCAGCCCAAACTTAAGCGAAAGATACGCCGCGGCAAAAGCGATGCGTTACCGGGGATACAAAAGAAAAGCCAAGCAAGCTCTCCAATCCAGGATGACTGATGAGGCCGAGGATATTTACGTCCAGCTTGAGGCCGCAGCGGCGCTGGCCGCGCACAGCAAGGTGTCTGGGTGGGATTTCATAGAGGATAAGCTGAAGCATCCGGCGATGATGGTTCCCCTTGAAACACAGCTTGAAACCGTCATTGTGGCCTCCGAGATAGATGACCCCCGCAGTGAACGCCTGCTGACTGGAGTCTTGCGGGATTCCGCGCGTGACAGGGAGCTGCGGGCCGGTGCCGCATGGGCACTTGGCCAGTTCCCATCACCAGAGGCAGCGGCTGCGCTTGTGGATGTGTTCGATGCAAGCCCGTGGGAGGTCAAGGCCGAAGCTGCACGGGCGCTTTTGCGGATTGCCGAGCCGCAAATTTCTGTTTTGGTCGGCCTCCTTAAGGGCGATGCCCCGGCCAAGCGGGACGGCATATCGTGGGTGCTCGCCCGAACTGGAAGGTTCCGCCCAGCCGACGCGATCGTCGGAGCCGACGAAAACCTTAGAAAATGGATGAGCTACATCGTTGGCTACGGCCAGGATAAGTTTGCCCAAGAGGACATTGAGGCGATCTGCCATACGGATCCAGAGGTATATTTTGCGGCGAGCGTGTTGCATCAAATTGTCAAGAGCTGGATCAATGGTCTGGGGGAATACTGAAATGCGTACAACGCCGCTCTATCGCACCGAGTGTGGACAAGCCTATGTAGGCAACTCGCTGGACCTCCTCGCGGAGGTGCCCGACGACAGCATCGATCTGGTCATGACATCACCACCTTTTGCGCTACGGCGCCAAAAAGACTACGGCAATGTAGCGGAAACAAAGTATGTCCACTGGATCAAGCCATTCGGGCAGGAGATATTTCGCGTTCTCAAGAAGACCGGGAGCCTTGTTCTCGATCTAGGGGGAGCATACCGTTCCGGCGTTCCATCTCGGTCTCTGTACAACTTCCGTGTGCTTCTGACTTTTTGCGATGAGATCGGATTTCACCTTGCAGAAGATTTTTACTGGTTCAACCCAGCGAAGCTTCCGTCGCCAATCGAATGGGTGAACATACGGAAAATGCGGGCGAAGGATGCGGTCAACACGGTGTGGTGGTTCAGCAAGGGTGCATTCCCGAAGGCCGACGTCCGCAGAGTGCTAACTCCGTATTCTGACAGGATGAAAAAACTGATCGCGACCCCGAATACTTTCTACAGTCCAAGAAAACGCCCGTCAGGCCATGAAATTAGCGTCGGGTTCGCGACGGATAACGGCGGGGCCATCCCTTCAAATCTGCTCTCAATTCCCAACACCGAGAGCAACTCTTCCTATATCCGGCTTTGCAGAAAGTTTGGCCACCGCTGCCACCCGGCACGGTTCCCTGCGGAGCTCCCCGCCTTCTTTATAAAAATGCTAACAGACCGAGGGGATACAGTTCTGGATATTTTTGGCGGATCGAATACCACAGGGTTTGTTGCCGAAGCCCTTGAGCGGAGGTGGCTGACCTTCGAGCTGAACCGGGAATATCTCGCGTCATCGATCTTCCGGTTCGTTGGGGGACACAGCCTGGAAACGGTGAGCCAGATATTGGCTCGTCTGTACAGCGATGAGGCTGATTACCTGATCAGTTCGACAGCCTGCGCCCTAGACCCGGCAAACAGGACAAAGCCAAATGCAGTGCCGCTCGGCCAAGGAACGCTGTTTACAGCTGGGGCGGCGGCGGTTTAGCACGCTGCAGGCCACGCAAATTATGATGGCCTCTCGCCTCCATCCAGGTTGGTGCACCATCGCCATGACACTATCATCAACACATGGAATCAGGCCGAACTTCTACCCCATCGATGGCGTATGCTAATTGGAAAGGGACACCCAATCGTTGATGATTTCGTTACCACAACTTAAACCAGGACCGTGGCACTCCTGCAAGGTCAGTGCCATGGCGGCATGGGGGCTGTTGTTCGCCCTGGGCGGCTGCGCTCAATACCATGCCCAACCACTAAAACCGGCGGCCTTCCGCACCCAATTTCAACATCGCTCTCTGGCCAGCCCAGGCCTTCGCACATTTATCGCCGGCCAACCCATCCGCATACGGCCCGGCTTTCCACGCCGGCAAAGCCTGGGTACGCTGGTGGCCACAGGTTGGTATTACAGTGCCGCCCTGCGCGTGCAGGCGGCGAAAATCGCGATGGCTCATGCCAACCTGATCACCGCCTCCCAATCGCCCAACCCCACCGTCGGTTTATCACCTACGTATGCGGCCAAGGTGGGGCCGGGCGTGTCGCCGTGGATTTTGGGGTTCAACTTTGATATTCCCATTGAAACCGCCGGTCGCCGCCAGGATCGCATGGCCGAAGCGGCGGCGCTGATTCACGCCGGCCGGTTTAATTTCGGCCAGACCGCATGGAACGTGCGGCAAACCATACGCCGGGCACTCCTGGAATATCTCTATGCCCGAATCCAAACCAGGCTGCTGGCCCGTCAGGCGGCGGATACCCGGTTAATTTTGGACCTGCTCCAGGCGCGTTTTAAGGCTGGAGACATTTCCCGTCCGGTCTATACCACCGCCCAGATTCAGGCCCGCCAGGCGGCTTTGGCCCTGCTGGCTGCGCAGGGCCGGATGCGGCAGCGGCGGCTGCAACTGGCCGCGGCCCTGTCACTGCCGGCATCGGCTTTGGCGGATGTAAAATGGTTTTTCCCGCGCTTGTGGCGGTTGCCGCCGGTACGGGCCTGGCAGGTGCGACGGCTCGTCCGGGCGGCCCTGCTTAATCGCATGGATATCCAAGCACTGCTGGCCCGGTACCGGGCTGCGGAAGCGGCACTGAAGCTGCAAGTGGCCCGCCAATATCCGGATATTCATCTGGGGCCGGGATACAAGTTTGACCAGGGGGCCAACGAATTTACCCTGGGTCTGACCATGGCTCTGCCGGTGTTTAATCAAAATCAGGGAGCCATCGCCGCCGCGGATGCCCACCGCCGGATCATTGCCGCCGACTTGCTGCAAAAGCAGACCATGGTCATCACGGCCATTGGCACGGCTCTGGCCACGTATCGGGCGGACTTGCGCCAATGGCGGGCGGCCCGGGCCATTGTCATGCGGCAACGCGGGCAATGGCACCTGACGCGCGAAGCGTTTCAAGCCGGCGCCCAAAGCCGCCTGGCCCTGGCCGAAACCCAATTCGCCTTGAATACGTATCAGCAGGCGGCTATTCACGCCCGCCGCGCGGCCGGCCTGGCGCTGGGCCATCTGGAAAATCTTCTGGAAAAACCGCTCGGCCGCACCCCCGCCCAACCGAAAGGATTCAAACCATGAACACCATCCCGCCACAATACCGGCATTGGCGCTGCGGCTTATGGGCCATGGCCCTGGGGGCCAACGTTTCGCTGGCATCGGCCGCGCTGCCCGGCACCACGGTCATTCACCTGACGAGCGCCCAGCAAAAAACACTTAACATTCAGACCGCGCCTCTGAAAACTGCCTCGGTGCGGCCCAGGCTCAGGCTTTATGGCCAGTTGCAACGCAACCCGGAGGCGGTCTTTACGCTCGCCTCGCCGCTGGCGGGGGCAATCTTTGCCGCGCCGGGCCGGCCCTGGCCGCACATGGGCTTGGAGGTAACACATGGCCAGATCCTCGCGGGTGTAAAGCCGGTGGTTTCCACCACCTTGCGCATCACCTTGGCGCTGGAGCTTACCAAGGTGCAAGCGGATCTCATCGCCGCCAAGGTGGCGCGTTCAACTGCCGCCGCCGCATATGCCCGTGAAAAATCGCTCTATCAACACAACCAAGCCGTGTCGCTGCGCCGTGTGCAACAGGCGCAGGCTGCATGGGCGGCGGCCCGGTCACGGGTGAAGGCGGATGGGCAAAGCATCGCGGCTATTGCCCGGCAGCTAAAAGCCGGAGCCGCTGGCGCCATGCTGCCCCTGCCCGTTTTCCAAACCGGCATGGTGACGGCGGTGCTTGCCCATCCCGGCGAAGCTTTGGCCGCCAACCAGCCGATTCTGAAAGTGGAAAATTTCCATACCCTTTTGGCCTCCGTATCGCTGCCGGCTTCCGAGTCGGGCATGGTGGCCATGGCTGCGCCCATTCATGTGCGGGCCTTGGGCCACCGGCGCTGGCTGGTGGCCAGACCGCTGGCCATTGGCCCGGCGGCCGACCGCCAAACCCGGGGCCTTTCCATCCTGTACGTGGTGAACAATTCTGGAACACTGCGTCCCCGCATGGCCATTGCCGCCCACGTACCCAAAATAGCCCGGGCTGTTCAGCGCACGATCGTCCCCCGGTCCGCGGCCGTATGGTGGCGGGGCCGGCGCTGGGTCTATTGCAAACGCCGCGGTGGTGTGTTTGTATTGCGGGAACTCCTCCATCCCATGGCGGTGCCTGGTGGTTTTGCCGTGCAGCCCGGCACGTTGCCGCCGCGGCTCATCGTGGTCAAGGGAGCACAACTGTTGATGACGATCCAACTGCAATCCACCCTCAAGAAATCGGGTTAATGGCATCAGCGCAATTTTGAAGGCGGGTGAATGCTTAAACGCATCGTAAAATTTTCTCTGCACTTTCGCGGTATCATCATCGCGCTGGCCTGCATGCTGGTGGGCTATGGTATATATTCCATCACCCGGGCCCGCTACGATGTTTACCCCAATTTCATTCAGCCGCAGTTGAAAATCAAAACCGTGGCCCCGGGTTTCAGTCCCAGTCAGGTCGAAAAACTCGTCACCACTCCCATTGAACAGGCCCTGGCCGGTGGAGTGGGCGCGGAGGAAACCTTTTCCAATTCCATGCAGGGAATGTCCATTGTTAAAGTGCTTTTTCCCAGTGGATCCAATATTTATCGCGACCAGCAGGCCGTTTCCCAGCGGTTAGCACAAGTGACGGGAGCCTTGCCGCCGCATGTTCACACCCCGGTGCTGATGCCCTTGAGCAGTTCCATTCGCTGGGTGACGGTGGTGGGTATCACCAGCAAAACCAATGACCTCCGCCGCCTGCGCACCGTGGCCGACTGGGTGATGCAGCCGCGATTGCTGGCCGTTCATGGCGTGTCGGAAGTGGCCATTTACGGCGGCCTGCAAAAAGATTATCGCATTGAACTCATCCCGGGACGATTGATTCAATACCGACTAAGCGTAAAGCAGGTACTGGCGGCGGCCCGGCGGGCAACCGGGCTGGTGGGCGCGGGGTTTCTCACCACCCCCAATCAAGATATGACCCTGCGGGTGCACGGGCAGATTCAATCCCTGAAACAACTGGGCCAAACGCCGGTGGCCACCGATGGCAGCCAGGTGATAACGCTCTCGGATGTAGCCCATATCCGCATCAGCCATCTGCCGCAGGTGGGGGCGGTATCCATCATGGGCCGCCCCGGTGTGCTGCTGATGATCGGCCAGGCGTACGGTTCCAACCTGCTGGCCGTGAGCGCAGGGGTGCAAAACGCGCTGGCCGTGCTGAAGCCCGTGCTCACCCAGCGTGGCGTTGTCCTGCATGACAAAATTCTGCAATCGTCTAATTTTGTCACCACCGCCCTGCACAACCTGATCGATTCCCTGCTGATCGGCGCCGGTCTGGTCATTTTGGTGCTGGTGTTATTTCTAGGCGACTGGCGCACCAGCCTGATTTCTTGCCTGGCCATTCCACTTTCCCTGCTGGCGGCGATTACCATCCTCACCCACATGGGTGAAACACTCAACACCATGACGCTGGGCGGCCTGGCGGTGGCCATCGGCGAAGTAGTGGACGATGCGGTCATTGATGTGGAAAACATCACGCGCCGGCTGCGGCTTAACGCCCTGTCCGCCGCCCCACGTGCGACCTTGGGCGTGGTGCTGGCCGCTTCACTGGAGGTGCGCAGTGCCGTGGTGTTCGCCACGACTGCGGTTATCCTGATATTTCTCCCGATTTTCGGCCTTAGCGGCCTGGCGGGCCGTTTTTTTGCGCCGCTGGCGGTGGCCTACATCGCGGCAGTGATTTCTTCCCTGATTCTGGCCCTTACCCTCACCCCCGCATTATGCATGACACTGCTGCCGTCGGTGGCCGTCACCCGCCACGACGCCTGGCTGACCAGCCATCTCAAGCGCGGTTATCGCCGGTTGCTCACGCAAGTGGAACAATGGCGAACGGCGGCGATGACGCTGGTGGTGCTGATCACGCTGGGCGGTCTGGCCGTGCTGCCATTGCTCAAAACCGAATTTTTCCCACGCCTTAACGAACGCAACTACGTAGTGCATCTGGCCCTGGTGGCGGGATCTTCCCTCCAGCAATCCATCGCCATCGGCAACCGCGTTACCGCGGGGCTGAAAAAAATTCCGTTTATCCAGGAGGTCGAACAGCGGTCCGGAAGATCCAACCTCGCTGGTGATGTGCTGGGTCCGCAATACAGCGAATATCTGATCCGGATCCAACCTCTTACGCCGGGCCAGGCCCGCCGCTTCCGGGCGGATATGGACAAGCTCATCAAAAAGTTTCCGGGCGTGCTGCTGTCTTACAACACGGTTTTATCCGAGCGCATCAACGAAACTATTTCCGGTTCCGGGGCTCCGGTGGCCGTGCAGGTCATCGGCAACAAATTTCCGGCCATTGAGCAGGCCGCATCCATGCTCACCGCCGCCCTCAAAAAAATTCCCGGCACCCGCAGTGTCGCCCCGCAGACCGCCTGGAACGCTCCGGAAATTCAGGTTCGCCCGCGTTATCGGCAGCTTCGCCGATGGGGCCTTACGCCCATGGAAGTGCTGGGCGAAGTTCGCCTGCTCACCCGCGGCCGGCCGGTCGGACACATTTATCACGGTACCCGTATCTGGCCGGTGGTAGCCACCCTGACCCCGGCATGGATCCGCCGGATCGCCAATTTGCGAACCATGCCCATTCGCACCCCCGGCGGCACGTGGCTGCCCCTTTCCGCGCTTGCCCGCATCTACGAGTCCAGCGGGTTTTATCGCATTTCCCATATCAATGGCCAGCGTGCCCAAACCATCAACATTCACCTGGCGGGCACCACCGCCGGCCAGTATGTCAGCGCCGCCAAAAAAGCCGTGGCCAAACTTCATCTGCCTTCCGGGATCATCGTCAATTTCACCGGATCCGCGGAAGCCGCCGCCCAGGCCCGGCATGACCTGCTGGTGCATTCCGCCATCGCCATGGTTGGCATTTTACTGCTGTTGCTGGTGGTGCTGAAATATTTCAACAATGTCCTGCTGCTGCTGATAAACCTGCCCCTGGCCCTGGTGGGCGGCGTGCTGGCGGCCCGGGTCTGCGGCGGCGTGCTGTCCCTGGGAGCCATGGTGGGATTTATCACCCTTTTCGGCATTACTCTGCGCAATTCCATCATGCTGCTTTCACATTACCAGCACCTGGTGGCCCGCGAAGGCCGAATCTGGAATGTGCAAACCGCCATTGACGGCGCGGTGGACCGACTGCCGGCGATCTTGATGACCGCACTGGTGGCCGCCCTGGGCCTGTTGCCGCTGGCTCTGGGCAGCGGCGCACCGGGCCGCGAAATTGAAGGCCCGCTGGCCCAGGTCATCGTCGGAGGCTTGTGTACCTCCACCCTGTTGAATCTGATAATTTTGCCCACGCTGGCCGTGCGATTCGGCCGCTTTGACCGTCCAAAATAAGCCGCCCATCCGGCTACGTATTCCAGCGTCGCAACGACTCCGCCGGTTGAGAAATGGCAATGGCCGGATCGTTTGGCTCCGGATACAATTTAGTTCCTGGATGGACGGGGCAGGTACAGACAGGCCCGCCAGGGTGTAATGTCCGCCGGCCAAAGGGTGATGGTCAGGGTTGGCCTGTGATGCTGCCGACCATGACGAAATCCATATACAGAGGCTTCCATGCGTATAGTCATCTATGGCGATTCCATGACCGAATATCTGCATCGCCCCCTGCGGGCATTGGCCGAGCACTTGGCCGGTTTGCAGCCGCGGGTGGATGCGGAACTGTATAACTACGGGGTCGGGGCGACCCGCGCCGAACTGGTGCTCTATCGGCTGCGCTATGAATACTGGCACGGCCGGGAGCGCATGCAGCCGCTGCCCGTGCTGAAGCCCGATATTCTGGTGCTGGAATCCTGCGCCTTTAACAATTCCAATGACCAGCAGGCGGGGCTAAGCAACTTCACACATGTCTGGGATCAAATTATTGCCACCTGCCGGGAATTAGCCCCTCAGGCCCGCGTGCTGCTGCACCTGACCATTGCGCCCATCGCCGCACTGCCCGATGAACGCGCCAATCGCCTGTTTTATGGAGCTTTGCCGGAAATTTTTGCCCTGCGACACCACTGGCGCGGCGTCTATCAACAATCCTTCGCACAATGGGCCGCCCGCCAGGGTCTGCCGCTGGTGGATGTGCGACAGCACGTATTGAATATGGCCGCCCAAACGCCCCTTAAGCATTGGGTGGCCGCGGACGGGGTACACCCCAACCCCGCTGGTGTAAATCTTATTTCCGCGCAAATTGCCGCCGGCATCGGAGCTTTGCTGGATTTGGAAAAATCGAACGGAGCCGTCGCATGAACGAAGATCGAAAAACGCCCCCCGATGCAGGCGCTTGGGGTCCGCAGGCCGCAGCAAGCTCCAAAGATGCCCACAAGAAACGTCACAATCGCATTTTACTTACCATCGCCCTGTTCAAATTGTTCAAGGCTTCGGTGATGATCGCGGCGGGCATCACCGCCATTGTGTTTCGCAAAACCAACATGGCCCGCCTGATGACCCATTGGGTCAACTATTTGCGGCTCGACCCACACAACCGCTTCATCGATCCCATTATCGACCGTCTCCATCTGCTCACCCCGCAAACGATGGAGATGATCGCCGGCGGAACTTTTTTCTATGCCGTCATGTTCGCCGTCGAAGGCTTCGGCCTGTATTTCGAAAAAGTCTGGGCCGAATACCTCGTCCTCATTGATACCGCCGTACTTTTGCCGCTGGAAATTTACGAAATAGCCCTCAAGCCGGATGTTCTGCGCATCGGCATTCTGGTGGGTAACGCATTGATACTGGCGTATCTGATTTACCTGCGCATCAAGGCCCATCGCCTCAAGCGGGCCGCGATCAACGATAAAATTCAATGATCAGACTGGGATTGATCTCAAAGGGAATTTGTTCCGGCTGCGGCAACCCCACCACTCTGGCTTCCAACTGGGCCGGATTAAATTCCAACCACGACGGCGTTTGATGACCGGCCAGGCTTTCCATGTTTTCGCGAAGCAACTTGTGTACCTTCTCGCGAAAGGTGAGCACCGCGCCAGGCACCACCTGGAAACTTGCCACGTCCACCTTCTTGCCATCCACCTTCACCTGCCCGTGGGCCACCAACTGCCGGGCCGCCCAGATCGACCGCGTCACTCCCAACCGCCGCACCACGTTGTCCAACCGTGTTTCCAAAAGCTGCTGCAAGGTAATGGCCGTGTTACCCTTGGCCTTTTTGGCCATGGCCATATACCGGCGGAATTGCTTCTCCAGCACGCTGTAGTGGGCCTTCATACGCTGCTTTTCGCGCAGACGAATGCCATATTCCGATAGCCGCTTGGCCCGAAAGCCATGCATTCCGGGTGCGACAAACTCGCTTTTGTTATGTTTTGGAAGATCGGCAATAGCCACGCCCAGCCGGCGTGACAAACGAACCTTGGGACCCAAATAACGGGACATGAAAACTCCTGATTCCGCGGACCATAGCCTCGAACAAACAAAGCCTCACCTTTCCAATCTGAAAGCCAGTTGGCAAGGCCAGGAATTTGCCTGCGGCAATGGGCCGCTCCAAAGCCGGCGTACCCGGTGAAACCATTTTCACCGGGCCTTCTCGGCGGATGTAACCTGATCCACTATAACCCAAGCCACCGCAAATTCAAGGGCCCCAAAAATGGCGGATCCGTCTTGATGGCCGGTAGGCACTGAGCAATTATCGCCGGTCAAGGCAAAATACCCCGCCCCGTCCTACCACCGCGGCCCTCCTCCAGCCCCCGGCCAAGCCGACGACCAGCTCCAAAGCTCTCAAGTCAAAGCTCTCCAGTCTTGGCCGGGCGCACTGCGCACAGTCCGCATTCTCCGGTGGGGCCCCCACAGCCCCTCTATGTAACGCTAAATCTTCTGTCCAACCAGGATCAGTTTTTTTCTGTAACGGCCAGGGCACAGCATCAGGCCGGCTGCTGCTGAAACCGCCAGCAGCGCCCAGGAGGCAGGCTCCGGCGTCGTGATTTCAAAAACCGTGCCATCGTTGTTGACACCGCCGGCTGACGTCGTGCCGTACAGAGTGTCGCCGAACAGAATCAGGCCACCAACAGGATCTGCTCCGTTGGTGCCATCGAAGGAGAACAGAGTGGTCGGCGTGCCCCCGGTGATGGGCACCGAGAACACCGTGCCATCGTTGTTGGCACCGCCGTTGGATGTCGTGCCGTACAGGAGGCCCCCGACGAGGGTCAGGCCGGCGGCGGGCAACTGTCCGTTGGCACCATTGAACGTCACCAGAGTGGTCGGCGTACCGCCGGTGATGGGCACCGAGAATACCGTGCCAGCGCTGTAGGCACCGCCGCTAAATGTCGTGCCGTACAGGGTGCCGCCGGAGAGGACCAGGTGGTCGGCGTAGGGGTGTGCTCCGTTGCTGCCATTGAACGTGACCAGGGTGGTCGGTGTGCCTCCGGCGACGGGTACCGAGAACACCGTGCCATCGTTGTTGACACCACCGACCTCTGTCGTGCCGTACAGGGTGCCACCGGAGAGGGTCAGCCCGCCAATAGGGTCTGCCCCGTTGGTACCATTGAACGTGACCAGGGTGGTCGCCGTGCCCCCGGTGATGGGCACCGAGAACACCGTGCCATCGTTGTTGGCACCGCCGGCTGATGTCGTGCCGTACAGGGTGCCTCCGGAGAGGGTCAGCCCCGCAAGAGGGACTACCCCGTTGGCACCATTGAATGCTGCCAAGGTGGTGGGTGTT
>JAJZCR010000098.1 GCA_021851715.1 Planctomycetota bacterium | reverse complement strand
GAAACGCTGGTCGTGCCAAGCGTTCCGCTGCTCAAGTTCACGGCGAAACTGGAACCTTCCTTGATCGGATTCTGGAAGGTCAGGACTAACTGGGTCGGCCCGTCGATGCGGTCTTCCACCGCCGGTGTACCGGTCAGCGGAAGGTTTATGCCAAACGTACCCGCGACGCCTTGGGTCTTGACGGATTCGGCTGAAACGAGCGAAGGGGTGGAGACCCCGGCGATGTTGCTCGGGGCGCTGATCTGGCCATTTTGGTCGGCGACGACTTGGTAGAGGTACTGACCAGCGCTCGCGTCAGTGAAGGCAGTACTGGTGAGCCCGGTGGCTATTGGCACCCAATCGCCCACATCGGATGGTGTGGACCGGTAGAGATTATATGTGAGCGGGCCAGCCGCAGCGGAGGCCGTCCAGGCTAATGCGTCCTCGCCGTCCTGCGCCGACATCCGGAGATTCGCGGGGGTGGCGGGCAGCACGGCGAAACCGGTGGATTTCACGCCGCTTATTCCATCGATCGGATCGGATGCCAAAAGAGTGTAGGCCCCGGCGGTGTTCAGGAACACGTTGTTGAACTGCGCGACGCCATCAACGGCGGTGGCTGTGACGGTCCCGGTAGGTTGGCCGGGGCCGCTGGCAACAGAAAGCGTGATTTGAGAGCTGTCGTTGATGGCCAACTGGCCGTTGCCGTTGATGACGTCGACGACCAGCGGAGCCAAGGCGGCTCCGGTGGTCGCTCCGGCGGGGGTCTGCAGGAAGGCAAGTGTAGGATTGAGGAGGGGTTCGCCTGCGAGGGCGCTGAAGCTCACCGTGCCCAAATTCGTCGTGTCAGGGAGCGTGATGGTCCAATTGCCGGCTGCGGGATTGGATATTGCGACGGTTTCACTCGTGGGGCTGCCCAGTTGGCCAACGAATGCGACCGTGTTGGGGAAGTCCGCCTCGGAGTAGGTCGTGCCGTCGGGGGCTGTGATCTGTACCGGCACGTTCACCGCAGCGTTGGCCCACGAGGCAGTCAGCAGGACATACGGTGTGCCGGAGCCCACGGTGAAGGTGTCCTGAAGCTCGGAGGCGCTCGCGCTCAGGGTGGTTAAGGTGGCTGGGGCACCCGATGGGTTCGGTGGAGCGGAGAATATCCAATAGCCCCAAGTCCCCGTAGCGGCGGGATTGAGGTCTATATGGGCTCCGCCCGTCGCGGTACCCAGCCAGTAATTAATCGTCCCCCAAATGTCAAAATATTGGTCCGTGGGATTGTTATACGCGTACACAAGCTCTATACCGCCGCCCGCCACGTTCTGGCCACCGATAACAGGGATGCCATCAGGAACGTTGATGCTCCCGGTGGCGTATAGTGAGAACTCGGAGGGCGTTATTTCAAAACCCGCATTCGCAGTAATGATTCCATCGACCATACTGAAGTTGACCTGCGCCGTAAGCGTGCTACTGGCGAAATTCAGGTCTAGGTTACCATTGGCGCTAATGAGCGAGGAGCCATCGATATCAATAAAGTTGGCCTGCACACTGCCAGTGATATCGCTCGAGCTAACAGTCGCGCTCACCGTGAGGTCGGCGAAATCTACGTTACCACTTCCGCCACCGTCGAGCCAACTTGGCAGAGCGATCGGGGCGTCTGGTCCGTAGGTTAAGTACAGGGTTCCGCTAAACACCAGAACGCCTGTCGCCACTCCGCTTACCCCACCCTGCACCCCGTCTAGGAATATTCCTGTGCTAAGTACCGGCAGCCCAACGCCATCAATCGGGTCGGCAAAGCTGCCTACTTGGAGTGAAAAACTATTGACCTTGCCGTCTACCAAGCCTAAGCTGGCTGCGACCGCAGGTAACCCCGGTATCTGGATTTCGGCTTCGCCACTATATGTGTTGGTGAGAGAATCCACATTTAGGCTGGCGGAATTAACACCGTATCCTCCGCCAATGTTGAGGGATTGGTTGAGCGATATCTCCCCATCGAGGTTCACGCTTGAGCCTTGGATAAAAATGCCGCTACTGCCGCCGGAGAAGTCGGCTTCAGCAATGCTGCCCCCAAACAGGCCCTTGATCCCGAAATCTCCTTGAACGACAAGCTCCTTCTGCGCGGAATTAAAGGTAATCGACATGCTGGTAGCGTCGAACTCAAATCCGTAGAGGACAAACGCTACGTCGGGGAATGGAATCGTGGTTGACGCGGGGCTGACACCGTCGTGCGTGACGAGGACGTTAATGGACGTAAGCGAAATGGAATTGAGAGGTGCAGGGAGCGTCACGGAAACGTTAGCCTCTATCTCCGCATTCGCGGTGCTTCCACCACCGGGATTAACCAGCGAGAGACTATTGAAGTGAGCGGCCAGCCCGACAAACTGAAAAGGGGTGTTCGTTTGCGTTAGACCGGAGGTGCTGGTCTGCCCGTTGGCTATTGTGAAACTGCCAGCAAAGAGCGGCCCGACGTTGTCCAAAAGTGCGTTAACTGTCCCTGACGCGGTAAATGTAGAGCTGTTGTAAGACACCTGGTCGCCGCTGCCAGTAATGGTGATCAGCGGATTGGGTGATTCGCTGCCCGTCGGGTAGAGAGCGATCTCAACGGTACCAGTGGCGACCTGATTGCCGCCGTTGGACTGGAACGCACCGAACAGATCCAACTCGCCCCACTGAACCCACTGTGGCCCCGTTGACTGAACGTTAAAACTACTTGATGAAGCACCTGCAAGATTGCCATCATCGGCCCGTAACGTGAGGCCATCACCAGCGGTCTGGACGATCACGTCGCTGAAGGTCGCCAAGCCGTTCTGCGCATACGCCGTTAGCTGTCCTCCAAGCGTAACGCCGGAGGGACCCGATATGGTCACGGCAGAAGAGTCGTTCGAACAGCGGTTGCCAAACGCGTCGTCAACTTCGACGGTAAGCGCCGGGCTTATCGCCACACCCTGCTTTGAGTTGGTGGGTCCTTGGTCGAACTTAAGTTTGGCAGGCGATGCGGCTGTGATTGTGAACGTGTTGGTGGAAGTCGCACCGAGGCCGTCAGAGGAGTCTGTGGCAATGATCTCGTAGGTGCCCGCTGTATCCAAGGCCAGATCATAATCGAAATCAGCTTCACCGTTCTTTGTGGAGACAGTGACGGAATTGGAGCCAACGAAGCTCCCCGGCCCGCTGGCCGAGAGGCTCACGCTCGAATTATCACCAGTCTCTATGTTGCCATATTGATCTTGAATGACCACGACGACTGGCTGCATGGTGTTGCCTGCGCTGGTGCCGACGGGCGGCGTGTAGAAGTCGAGTTGATGCGGCGCAGCAGGGCGAAGTGTCAGTGTGTTAGAAGGGGATGAAGTAAGGTTGTCCGTCGAATCAGAGGCTCGGAAGGTGTAGGGCCCAGCCTCCGTCAGGTTGACGCCGCTAAAATTGGCGATTCCGTTCTGGGCTTCAACGGTGCTAATCGTCTCGGTGATCGGACCAGATTCAATATTAAGGGTGACATCCGAGTTGTCACCTTGGATCGCTTGGCCGTTGGCATCCAATATTTCAACAGATATGGAAAACGGCTGGCCCGCAACGGCGCTGTTGGGTACGGATGTAAAGCCCAGGCTGGCCGCGGTTGCGGTCGTGACTTGGAACGAACTGGAATCGACGGTGGGCAGGTTATCGGCCGAGTCGTGCGCCACAAAGGTATAATTACCTCCCGCGTCTATGGCCAAGTTGTTGAACGTTGCGGCACCATTCTGGGCATTGATGGTTGTGGTAGATCCACTCGTAAAGGCCCCGCCAGTCGTGCCGCTGAGCGTCAGGCTCACGGTAGAGCCATCTGACGTTACGGTGTTGCCGAACTGATCCTCGATTTTCACAACTACGGCGGGGGATATCGTAGCATTCACGGCCGTATTACCCGGCTGTGTCGTGAATGCGAGCCGCTCCGCTGTCGCTGGCGCGACGTTGATGGGTCCCGAAGCAGTGATCGCCAGATTGTCCTGCGCGTCCGATGCCTGCAGCGTGTAGGTTCCAGCGGTATCCAGCAGCACGTTGCTGAAAGTTGCGATACCGTTCTCCGCCTCGATCTGCTTTTCCCCCCCAACCCCGGCACCGGGCGGCGCATTCACGCTGCTTAGGGTAATTGTGGTGTTGTCGCCGGTCAGTACCTGGCCATTGGCGTCTTCGATCTCCACTGCAAACTGACTTAGTGCCGAGCCAGCCGTCGCGGTGTTCGGCAGAGATACAAACACCAGTTTGGCCGCTGTGGGACCGGAGGTGGTCGTGAAGTTGCCGGACGGATTACTCGTGAGGCTGTCCGTCGTATCCGCGGCGGTCAGTGTAAAGGTGCCAGCCGTGGTCAATTCCAAATTACTAAACGTCGCCACGCCGCTGACGGCGTCCACGGTGGTCGTCGATCCGGAGGCAAATACGCCGGGGTTGCTGACCGTCAGACCGACACTGGAGTCGTCTGACGTTTCGACATTGCCATATTTATCCCTGATGGTCACCACCACCGGTGCCAGAGGGCTGTTAGGCATGCCATTGGTCGGCTGGGTGGTGAATAGGAGGTCTGCTGCGACTGCCGGAGTGACGACCACGGCAACGGTCGCAACGGCCGCCAGATTGCTCGCCGCATCGACGGCCTTAAGGGTATAGTTGCCTGCGGTATCGAGCATCAAGTTACCAAAAGTTGCTATACCGTTGACGGCCGCCACCTGATCGGTACCACCTAACTGAGCACCCGTTGGCCCTTGGTCGATTTCAAGCGATATGGTGGGGTTGTCGCTGGTGACAATATGGCCATTGGCGTCCTCGAGGTTAACTGTGAATTGGGCTAGAGCAGAACCGGCGGTAGCATTGAGCGGCAGCGACAGGAAGACCAATTGGGTGGCCGCGCTGGCACCCGCAGAGATCGTGAATGCACTAGAGGATGCGCCGGGAGTGTTGTCCGCGGGATCTGATGCCTCCAGAGTGTAGGTGCCGGGGTTTGTTAATGCCAGATTATTAAAAGTGGCTACGCCACTGACTGCGGTAACGCTGGTCGTGGATCCCGCGGCAAAACCACCCGGTCCAGTAGCAGTAAGGCTGACGCTGGTGTTATCCAAGGCCTCCACGTTGCCAAATTGATCCTCGATCGCCACCACAACAGGGGCCAACCGAGAATTGGGTGCGGTACCTGTCGGCTGGGTGGTGAAAACCAATTGAACTGGAGCTGCCGGGGCCACGGTGATTGCCGTCGACGAAACAGCATCCAAGTTATCGGTGGTGTCCGCCACTGCCAACACATAGCTTCCCGCAGTATCCAAAACCAAGTTGCTGAACACAGCTACACCGTTCTGGGCTTGCGCTGTCGCCTCTCCCGCGAGCACGCCGCCGGTTGGACCACTGTAAATGGAGAGCGTGACGTAGGAGTTGTCCCCGGTTACAACATTGCCGTTCGCGTCTTCGATCTCCACCGTCACTGCGGTGCTGGTCGGGGTCCCTGCCGTGACGCTCGTCGGCTCAGTTTCAAAGACAAGGTGGTTGACAATGGTACCGGCAGCGACATTTCCGGCCCAAGTGGTTTGCGGGCCTGTATCCGCGGTATCAGCGGAGTTCCATAGTGTGATCGTAATTGGATCGCCCGGCTCGAACGTGGCACCGTTTTGGCCATACGTGCCGGCGAAGCCGGAGATAACGATCTGTGTACTCGACCACGATCGGTAATCGAGCGTGACGCTGTCGGGCGAGCGAACGCCCCAGAGATTTCCGCCCGCCTCAAACAACGAGGATCCGCTGGCTGAGTGGGCACGGAAATCCGTAAGTACCAGGTTGTTGATGTCGCCTGTGAACGGGATTCCGGACGGAGCGCTGCCGAAACCCGTGCCGGTGATGGTGATAGTGGTATTTTGCCCGGAGCCGGCGAACGTGACGCCGGTGATCTGCGGGGTTGTGGAAGAGACCGGCGGTACGTTGCCGCCCCATGTCGCGCCCAACCCGGAGCTCGGATTCCACACGGCCATGGTCAGTGCGTCGTCGGCTGAGCCTCGGAACCCTGTAACCACGATTTGGTTGTCGGTCCATGACTGGTAGGTCAATTGGTTGCCATCGCCGGTGTAACCCCACTCGCCGAAGCCCAATTGGGCGGCGTCGGCGATGCGGAAATAAGGCGTGTCACCGGTGTATCCGGCGGGCACGGGCGCGCCGCCAAAGCCCGAGCCATTAACGGTGATGCTATAGCCGCCCGATCCGGTCGGCATAATCTGCACGGAGGATATCTGGGGTTGCGGGACGATCGTGCCCGCCCAGGCGGTCTGGGGGCCGGTGTCGTTGCTATCCGCGGAATTCCACAGAACAATCGTCACGGGGTCGCCCGGTGCCAGCGTGGCACCGTTCTGACCATACGTGCCACCGAAGCCTGAGACCACGATTTGATTGTTCGACCACGACTGGTAATCGAGGGTGACGCCGTCAGGTGAACCGACACCCCACTCATCGCCGCCAGCCTCGAAAAGCGACGAACCGCTGCCGGAATGCGTGCGGAAGTCGTTGAATGCGAGGTTGTTCAGGTCGCCCATTAATGGGCTTGAGAATGGCGAGTTGCCGAAGTCCGTCCCGGTGATCGTGATGGCCGTATCCTGCCCAGAACCGGAGAACGTGACGCCGGTGATCTGCGGGGCGGTTGCCGAGGCCGCGAGCAAGTTGCCGCCCCACGTGGCACCGACGCCGGAAACCGGGTTCCAGACGGCCAGCGTGAGGGCGTCGCCAGGCGAGCCTTGGAGACCGGAGACCACGATCTGGCTGTCAGTCCAGGATTGATAGGTTAATTGCTTGGCGTCGCCGCTGTAGCCCCATTCCCCAAAGCCCAATTGGGCAGCGTCGGCGATGCGAAAATATGGAGTGTCGCCGTAGTAGCCCGCGGGAACCGGTGAATTGCCAAAGCCCGTGCCATTGATGGTGATGCTATAAGTGCCTGAACCCGCTGGCGCGATTTCCACCGAGCTGATCGAGGGAGCGGCCGCGACGGTCGCAGTGCCAGCCCACGCGGTCTGCGGGCCGGTCACCGAGGTGTCTGTAGAATTCCAAAGGCTGATCACGACGGGGTCGCCCGGTTGCAGCGTCGCGGTACCTTGGCCGTACGTACCACCGAAGCCTGAAATGACGATTTTTTCGTTTGACCACGACTGGTAATCAAGGGTCACGGTGTCCGCCGGGCGGATACCCCAGAGGCTGCCGCCAGCTTCGAAGAGCGATGAGCCATGCGTTGAATGGGATCGAAAGTCAGTAAAGTCGAAATTGTTCACATCACCGGTAAACGGACTAGAGAACGGCGAATTGCCGAAACCGGTACCGGTGACAGTGATCGTCGTGCCCTGCCCGTAGCCAGAAAAGACAACCCCCGTGATTTGGGGAGTTGCCGCGGATACCGGCGTAACATTTCCGCCCCAAGCGGCCCCGAGCCCGGTATCCTTGTTCCAAAGGGCCAGGGTGATGGCGTCCCCCGCAGAGCCGCCGAACCCGGTAACCACGATCTGGTTGTCCGTCCAGGATTGGTAAGTGAGGACATTAGCGTCGCCGCTGTAACCCCATTCCCCAAAGCCCAGCTGGGCGGCGTCTGCAATGCGGAAATACGGGCTATCGCCGACATACCCGGCGGAGGTGGCTGGTGAGCCGAAACCCGAACCGTTAACAGTAACCTTGTAGCCGCCGGAGCCGGTCGAGGCAAATTGCACGGAGCTAATATTCGGCGCGGTAACGGGAGCGACCGTGCCGCTCCACCCGGCGTTGGTGCCGCCGGCACCGGTGTCGGCTGAGTTCCACACGGTGATCGAAACGGAATCGCCCGGTGCCAAGGTAGCGCCGTTTTGTCCATAGGTTCCGCCGAAGCCCGATACGATGATCTGGTTGTTCGACCATGATTCGTAATCCAGTGTGACACTGTCAGCTTGGCCGCTGGCAAAACCAGCGTTACCCGCAGTGAAGATTGGTGTCGTGTTGCCCGGCTGCTGGCCGAGGTCGCTGAAACTGAAATCGTTGAGATCCCCCGTGAACGCGCTGGAGAAGGGGCCGTTGCCAAATCCGCTACCGCTGATGACCATCGTGGTGCCCTGCCCGGAGCCAGAGAATGTGACGCCGGTGATTGCGGGGGCGGCTGATGCGTTCGAGACGCCACTGGTCGTGCTCGCGCTGGATGCGGACGCCTGCGATGGCTGGGCATTGGTCAAAACGCTGGCGGTTATGACACCGGACCGCAACGGTGCGAAATCTTGGACGATCCCCGACACGGGCGAGATCGATCCGTTTAACAAAATTCTTGGCTCCAAGGCTTCGAACAGCACGCGGCGGCCGCGACGGTATGTTTTCGTGGCCCGGCGACCGTTTCGCTGGGCTGACGCGGCTTGGAAAAATGCGGTTGCAAATCGAAACAGTCCCATGATAACACTCCTTGTCGTTTGCCGGGTGGATGGCCGCAAGCAACCCGGATTACCAACGGCCAAACTGGACGAATCATTTTACACTCCTACATCTCTCATAAATGAAGGCAACAGCCCGCGATAAGGTTTGCGTGCCGCAGCCAATTTTTTGCTGACGGCACCGCAACCGGCGCGGACTACATCATCGCTCCGGCGAGCATCTTACCGCGCCCAATAGGATGTCAAGCCGGATTTCGAACATCTTGCAACATGGCCATTTATAAGGGGAAATGCCACATAATTTCAAAACCACGGGCACGGACCACCGAAGCGAGATGAGAAGCCTGTGCCACCATATTGGCAGACAGGAATGTCTGCACCACCATACCGCTCAGGCGGAAGCCCGCCGACGCTTGAGCAGCACAAGGCCGGCTAAGCCGGCGGCAGCCAGCAGCGGTAGGGCGGGCGGCTCTGGCGTTCCAACGACAGTTACATCCAGCGGCGTAACGCCGATTTGGCCGACGGTCTGATCCTCCTCACGACCGGCAACATCCGTAATGGCGGTTTGTATCAACCCAAGCGAATAAGTACCTGGCGTCGAGGACGCGACCATGGTCAAGGTGAACAATTTGGAAGGCCCACCCGCAGGGAGGGCGTTGGAAAACGCGCTGGCGTCCTCCCAACCGAGGTCCGGCGTTATGTCGGACTTGCTCGTCCGCCCGGGAAATAAGAGCATATCGGTGGGGGTGGGAACTCCCAGAACGGTGCCGACAGCGCTGGTAAAGTCCACCGGTGTGGTTGTTGCGCCCGTGTAGTTCTGAACAGAAAGCGAGGATTGGTCCGTGGCGTCGGCTAGAATCGAAAGACCGGGATGATCCGCCTGCAGGAATGCGCTCACCCCCCAAACGCTCATGTCGGTAGTCAGCGTCGCATCGACGCTGAAATTCTCCCCTCCTTTCTGCGACGTGAGCGTAATCGAATTTGATCCCCCCGATGTCAGCGTTATTGACGACTCGGGTGTGGGTGTCGCCTGCGCTGCGGCTCCCACCGCCAGCGCCGCCGCAGAACACGATACCGCCAGAAGGAACTTGAGATTTGAGATTCGCATGGTTATGCACTCCTTATGTAAAAAAACATCTCTTTCGGAGCCAATACACATTGGCTCCGATGTGTTAGCAAATAATTTCAATCGCGGGCAAAGTGCCTGCAGCACAATGCTGGCAGGCGATTGGCAGACAGGAATGCCTGCACCACCATACCGGGGACGACGGAATGCAGCCCACATACCTTGCCGCCTCTTCCAATCCTCCCGCTTGGCAATACTGGGATCTCTCATCGACTCCACTATTGTTATAGGCGCGTGCTTGCATGCCAGGCGAAATCCTGCTAACATCTTGCAACATCAGTGTTTTTTTGGACAGGAGGCGGGACGCAGGAGCAGGGAGGGCGGCGGCCGAGATGCGACTGTCACGCGGGTGGCCAGCCAATTTTAATGCGGGCCGATGTGGTTGGCCCCACAACCCGTCAGCACGCGACGGAATTGACGCTCAAACCGAGGTGCGAGCATGCGTAAAGGCACAGCAAAGAATGGGTACCCGCGCACACTGCTGGCGGATGTGCTGTGCCTGCTGATGGGTTGCCTTGGCTTAAATGCCTACCAACTTGCCGGATTGGCGGATGAAAATCGCGGCACGGTTTCCCACGTGCTACGTACGACGCAGCCATGTAAGGAAGCTCTGCTGCGCGGACTGTGTGTGGCGCTGCTGCCCGGCCGCGACGCCCAACCATTGATAAATGCCTTCATGGGTGATTGTGCCGCCGTGCTCTCCATCCCGCAACTGCTGGTGCAACTGGAACCCCAATTGGCCGCGCGCCGCCAAGCGGCACTTAAGCTCGGCCTTGATATTGGGGCACTGTGCTGCAAGAGTGGTCAGCCTGGACTCAATTTCTTCCCCATCAACCTCGGCTTGGATATTGGGGCACTGTGCGGCGGCTACAGCCCAGAGGCGATTGACGCCGACGCAGCCACCATGGAACAGCTTGGCCGCTGGCCCATCGCCTGCCGGTGGGCCGGCTACGCGGTGGCCGTTGCACGTCAGACCGGTGATACGTGTACCGAATTAAAAGCCGGCCTGCGGCAGGCCCGGCTGCTGCTGGCCAGCTCGCGCTTTGCCGAATGTGAAACGGCCCTGAAGAGTTTCTTTGACCACCCGGTTCATCAAGCCGGCGAAGCACTACCGCGCACCGCCCGAACCACTGATCCCCACACGCTGCTGCGGGCCTCAGGCGAAATTTACCGCAGCTGGCTTCATTATGAACTTGGCCAATATCCGCGGGCGTGTGCCGGGCTGGCGGGTGCCACGGAATCGCTTGTGGCATTGACCGGCCAACCGCCCTGCGCCGGCACCGATGGAAAGGCGGCTTTGGCCTTGCCGGTCCTCTCCGCCGTTGCGGGTCGTAGCGACATGGCGGGCCTGCTGGATTTGGCCCTGCATTTGCGAGCCAAGGTGCTGGCGGAGCAGGCAATTTATTTTGAGTATTGTAAGGCCCCGCCTGACCCGGCCACGGCGGCTCGGGCGCTGGCCCAGTCCATTGCTGTAAGCGCATATCTGCGGCGCGATGGGTCGCTGGGCCACGGACTCTTGTGGCTGGCACGGCTGATGGCAACTTTGGAAGTCAAGGGACAGCCGCTGCCGGCACCGGAGGTGCGTGCCGTGGTCGAAGCGGCCAAACACCCCACGACCAAGGCGATATTGGCCATTTTAGCGGATCCGAAACCCAGGAAAATCCTATCACTGGTCGGCAATGGATACTTCAAGTTCGCCACTGGATCGTCGCTGCGGCGTGGCTATTTCAAGCGTGCCAAGGGTTCCATTCTGGCCCTCACGGCATCGGCACCGGAAGATTATCAAAATGCTTACTATCACCTTCTGGATGCGGCCGAGGCACTCTCCACGCCGCCGCTGCAGGGACAGCCGGACCTGCGCGGGCTGGGACCGCTGTATTTTGAGGTATATCGCCTATACCAATGGGCCGCAGACCTCAAGTTGTACGCCGGCCCCGGGCACCCCACCAGCCGGCTGGATTGGCTGGTGGCTTCCCTGGCCGCCCACCCGACGCCATTTGCCATCGCCGCGCTGCGCAACCTGGCGTCGCAAGAGCAAGAAGAGTCGACGGATTGGCCCCGCGCCGTTGCCGATTCCTGCTCGCGTGTGCTCTCGCTTCAGGAACCATTTGATAAGCTTCGCAACGCCGCCACCGCCTTGTGGGCCGACGAGGCTCAACCGCGGCTGGAGCGTAATTTGGACTTGGCGCTGCGGCAGGCGGAAGCATAATCCGTCACCACGCGGCTACGCCGAAGGAGCAAGAAGTCAGGAGCCGGCAGCGAGGAGACGACATTCACCACGAAGGCTCGAAGGCACGAGGTCGACGCGAAGGACAACCATTGCAGCCGGCTGGGCGGCCCAGCGGTGGCGCGTAAAGACGGCGTGGGCTGGAGGACCAAACCGCGGATGACGCGGATCAGCGCAGATGTCGTGCAACCGCCCCCAATTGAGATACTACCAAAAGTTGTGGACGGGTTAAAAAGGGCGGCGTAACCTAAATGTGAATGTTTAATGTTTCTTTTTTTTAGGAGTACGCCACCATGGGTAACGGTATGACCGAAAATATGAAATTGCCAATTCCCTTCGCCTTCGATGCTTTGACCGGTGTTATAGCTCAAAGCGCCAAGGAGGTTCTGGCTGCCGCTGTCAAGGCGGAAGCCCAGCAATGGATTTCTGAACGTGCCCATCTTCTTGATGAGCATGGCCACCGTCTGGTGGTGGCCAACGGCTATC
>JAJZCR010000152.1 GCA_021851715.1 Planctomycetota bacterium | reverse complement strand
GGATTTACAAATGAACCCAAACGCTGCAAAACCTGCCGCGATGCACGGAAAGCCCAACAGGGCGATTCGGGCGGTCGTGGTGGAAGTCGTAGTTTCTCTTCTCGATCCGGTAGCGGTGGCGGCGGCGGCGGAGCCCGCGGCGGCTTCTCTTCCGGTCCCCGTCAAATGTTCCCAGCGACCTGCGCGTCCTGCGGACAGCCGACGGAAGTTCCTTTTAAACCATCAGGGAATCGTCCGGTATATTGCCGTGACTGTTTCCAAGCGCAGAAGAGCAGTCGGTAAACGACTTCTCTTCCCGAGCGCTGCATTATTTGGGCGCTTGGTTGCCGTATGACTTCGTTGTTGTACGGCCCTATTTAACGGCGAAGTGTTTTCGCCAACGATGAGCGCATGATCCTGCCATGTAATGTGGCGGATTACGCTAAAGAACCACAGGCAAACGGGCCGGTTGCAAAACCGGCCCGTGTTCTTTTGGGGGGCACGCGGGAGGGAATCTGGAATCTGGAATATTTTGAAGCGATGGCACTGCGATTTTGCGTGGTCGCGCGGAAGCGCGGCCAGCAGGCTGGCCGGCTTACTGGTAACCTGCAACATTGCACCGCACGGTTGCGGTTTTTACATTCGGACGCGATTGCGCAGGCCGGCACCAGCTACGAGGGCGACTGATCCCAAAGCCACAAGGCCAGAAGATGCGGGCACGGGCAAGGGGCCGCCGGCTGGAACGGTGTTCAATCGCGTCCTAGGAGCCTGTCCGAGTATTGGCCGGGATTGCGATTACTCGGACAGGCTCCTAGTCCTTAAACAAGCGAGATGTTGAGCGAGTTTTTCATATTGATGATGTGCCGAACAGGCGCGCACCGCATCCGTCGCAGCGTGGCGTCTGCATCTGGTCGGCGTTCGATGTTGTGCTTGCTTATCGGGATGTCTCCTGGGTTGGGTTTCCGCGGCGGATCGGGGCGTCCTTACCCCGACATCATGGTTGCATGATGCTAACAGCGTATGGGATAGTGCATGGCTTCGGCCAGTCGCAAGAGGCAGGAGGTCCATGGGTTCCAAGACAAGATGCGGTAGATGATGCGCCGCCCCGTCTTGACAATCTGGCAGGGTATTCGCAGCAGCACGTTGCGGAATCGTTTGAACTCCATGGTCAGGATCGTATGCTTCTGTTGACGGTGTCGCGATTCCCACCTGCCGCTGGGAACCGGCAGCAGTAATCCACACCAGGCCTTGAGCGTCCAAGCCAGAGAGCACATGACCATGTACGCCCAATTACTGTGAAGGTTGTCCAAGGGGTTTCGCATGGCCTGCACACCATTTTTGAGTTGTTCAATCAAATTCTCCTGATGGCAGCGATCATTGGCTTGGAATACGATTTCTTCCGCAGTGCCGACACGGTCATTGGTGATATAGAACAAATACCGGTATTCTTCAAAAAGCCGTTGCATACCCTGTTCCACGGCAATCTTCTTGCGTAATACCACCATCCGATAAGATTGTTTGCACCGGTGCGGTTGATGCCTAAATTCCGCCACATCCTCCCACTCAAGGATCAGGTTCTTGTATCCCCTTTTTTGTATGATTTGTTCCTTGATATTTTCGGGCTTGGCACGTTCCTGCGTTTGAACCTCATAGCGGGCCGGACGTTCCAACCTCCGCCATGCCGTTGGCGGCAACGCTTCAGCCCTGCCGATCAGGGCTTTTCCGGCATCGGCCCCGAAGACAAAGATGACATCCCCGGCCTGATCCCATGGGTCAAGCTTCCACGTTTGAGTAAAGTCCGTATCCCCACGCAGGACAATGCTTTGGAATCCCGCACGCCGACACAGATCGATAGCCTTATCCAGATAATCATCGGCCTGCTCGTGGCTGGGACGATTGCCCGGACGATTCACCAGATACAGCGGCTCGCGGGTATTGGCCAGTGAGATCAGCAGAGGGTGATAGCCCCATTGCCCCTTGTAGGATATATCCATGCCTCGTTTGCATTCTCCATAAGTGGGAGCCATCGTTCCATCGGCATCCAGAATGGCCTGCTTGAAAAAGGACTGATCCTGCTGCTTCCAGACGGTCAAACGCACCTCGTTGATAGTTTCCTGCAATCGCAGGACCTGATCATCGGTCTCAAAGCGCCGGCAGAAGTCTCCGGCGGTGGTGGGATCGGGAAGACGCTGCGCCCCCAGGGCCTCCAGAACCGCCTCATTGGTGCGGAGCAATTCCAGGTCCTCCATGCAACTTCCATCGGCCAGAATGTTGTAAGCCAGAGAAAGCACATGGTCGCTTTCAAAATACGGCACATGCCGCTTGAGCATACGGACATGGCGGTTAATGGCCTGCGGCAAGCCGACATGCTGCGCCAGCAGGTGCACCGCCCCGATACCGCCGCAGGTGATGGCACGGTCGCGCTGGGCCAGTTCATAACGGAGGTTGCCTGCCCGGAGCATGGGATGGGGCTGATCCTTCCAGCGCCTGCGGGCCAGGCGATCCCGGATGCGACGCCCGCGACAAGCCATCCATTGATGCGTTTTTCTTTTCACTTGAAACGCCTCCTTACGCAATATACGTGTTGATGTCTACAACACTATACTATTACGAAAAGCAAAGCGTTTCAGTTCATTTTTAACAAAATCACCGGCATGTCAAAAATATCACGCTGGTTTAGGGCCTAGAGCACCGTGGTGATAACCCGGTGGTGGATTGGCGACCCTGGATCAAACACCGGATTATCATCCGATGCTCTAAAAGTCGTGACGATCAGGGGCACCTCCACACGTCAATCTCTGACGTTCCGCGGTATACCCGCGTTTCGCCAACGGCTTGACGC
>JAJZCR010000151.1 GCA_021851715.1 Planctomycetota bacterium | reverse complement strand
AGCCGGCGCGAGGCCATTGAGGCTTCTGGCCCGGCAGCTTGGGGCTGTGGAAAGCAGGGACTGGTACGCCTATCTATATTTGGCGGTGGCCCCAACATGCCGCCGGGTGGCGTGGCCTCCGGCACGGCGGTTATAATAATGGCGTTGCGTTAAAGGCAGATTGATGGTTGCGGTGGGTGAAACAATTTCGGGCTGGAAATTGGGGCGCGGCCGGGGGCCACGGCTTTATAGTGGCGACAGTCGCAATCGCCGGGCGGTGTGTGCCAGCACGGTGCCGATGGTCAACAATCTCTATCAGGGCATGGCGCTGGACCCGGCTACGGGGTTATATTATGAACGCGCCCGCTGGTACAGCCCGTCGCTTGGCACGTGGATTTCCCAAGACCCCGCGGGATATATCAACGGCGCGAATACGTATCAGTTTGTGGAATCGAATCCGGCGGGAGCGGTGGATCCGTGGGGGCTCGCTTATCCGCCGGACCTACCCTCGGATTATCCCGCCCCGGGGGTCGTCGAGCCGCCGGTAAGCTTCCCGAACAACTACGAGCCGGGAATGGGCACGTTTAAAGTGTACATGGGTCCGGCCGGAAAGGGATTGTCTGCGATGGCGACGGGTGTCGACGTTGAGTTCATGCCGTCGCGCGAGGCGCGATGCAAATGTAAAGAGATTAAGCTTGTTCAATTTGTCACCACAGTCAATGGTGCCAACGGCCGGATTAACGGCTGGCACCTCGACAACGGCGTCAACGGGGGCTGGTTAGCCCGCCTCTGGACCAACATCAGGACTGGCCCCCGATACTACAATGGGCAGTACCCATGGTATGCCAACCAGACGCCCATGCGGCCCGGGGGGTTGCCTTATGCCCACGCTTGGGATCAGCCGTCTCCGAGCGGCTCGGGCGTACCGGAAGAGGCGTGGAAGGTCTACGCCGTCTGTATTGGCGGCGACGGGTCCACACACTCGCTGGGTTATGTGAACTACGGAATCGTTTTCAGTGGCGCGCCGATGTATTGGGTAGCAGGCGGCGGTGGCTCGACGGCCTTGCCGGGCACGGCCCTCCCACCCCGCCCCTTAACGGTGCCGGGCTTGGTGCCTTTGCCGGGAGGTTTGGCCCCATGAGTGGCGGCGGCATGGGGCCCCAACGGGCCTCGGAATACCGAGACGAACCGGGCGGAAGGAAGATTGCGAAACAGGTAGCACTGTTGGAGTTGCTTTCTCTTTTCGCGACGATGGCGCTGTCGTGGCGGCCAGATAACCTTTGGTGGAAGCTGTATCTTGACGCCGTGCATCCGCAGACCTACGCCCTCGCAGGTTTGTTAATGTTCAGTGGATGGGGATTGGCCCGCTTGCTGCCAGAGTGGCCCTGCGGCAGCGACCGGCGGGACTGGCAGTGGTGGGTTTTCACAATCGCGTTTTCGGTGATGGTGTTGGCATTGGGATTCCTGTTCTGGCCCGGGTCCTGGCCGACTGAGTGACGGGGTGGTGCAGCGGGATTGGGGGGCATTTCATGGTGATTTCCAGCGCCTTTTTCGGAGAACGGACGTGCCAGTTCCACGGTTTTGTTTTAGGAAATCGACGCGCGGCCGGCTGCCTTGGGCGCTCGGCCCTGCATTCACTGCAGTCGCGGTTGCAATTGGGGTGCTGTTCTTGAACCTGCTCGCGTGGTGGTTTGCCTCCTGGTTGGCGGCCATTTTGGCCAGCCAGTTCGCCGGAATTTGCGAACCGTTTGCCTTCTCACTGGCTATCCTATTCGTTTGCGATTTGTTGTTTACGGCTTGGACAGAGTTGCTCTGTCGGGGGACGGAGGCTGGATTGCGAAGGGCAATTTTCCACGCGGCAAGGCTATCTGCCCAGATTTGGGCGGCAGCGGTGATATTCGTGGCGGCCGCCGCCGCGATTTGGCCCACGGTATTTCGGTTTTGATGTGCTGCAACTGTTTGCCGCTCTGCGGCCGCAGTGGGCGAGTTCAGGACGAGTCAAGTAACAAATTGGTAAGCGGGCTTGGGTTTTTACCGGCCCCAGGCGTTCATGAGCGGCCTCTTGGTGGTTTCAAAGAGAAGGGCAGCTCTGCCGGCGGCGGATTTTGGCAGTTGAACGGATTTAAAGCGGGTCTATAATGGGCGTATTATGGTAGCGACGATTGAAACAACCTCGGAACCCGGGCTGCGGCGGGCGGCGCGAGGCGGCCGCGTCACCGCTGAGTATCCCCAAGGTGGCACGGGCATTCCTGCTGGTACAACCAATTACATCTACTACGATTCCCAGTGGCAGGCCATCGAAGTCCGCACCAATGGCACAGCGGCCTCCGAGGTTACGTCCCAAATGGTGTGGTCTGCCGCATATATCAATGCGCCCGTTTCGCAGGATGTCTACAGTGCCGGCGTTATCCAGCCAGATTCCCGCTTGTATTTCATTCAAGATGCGAATTGGAACACCACCGCCGTGATCGGCTATGAGGCCACCAGCGGCACGTGGAATGTGGTGCAACGCTACGTGTACTCACCGTATGGCAATCTCATTATTCTCAACCCCAATTTCACCACCGCACCGGCGGGAACCGTTCCGATGGTGAACAATCTCTATCAAGGCATGCCGCTGGACCCGGCTACGGGGTTATATTACGAACGTGCCCGCTGGTACAGCCCATCGCTTGGCACCTGGATTTCCCAAGACCCCGCCGGCTATATCAATGGCGCGAATACGTATCAGTTTGTGGGTGATGGGCCGGTAGGAAGGGTGGATGCGAGCGGGATGGCGACGATATTAATCTCGCTCGGTCGGAGTACGGGGATCGGCGTGCAACCGCTGGCCTATCCCACGCCAG
>JAJZCR010000150.1 GCA_021851715.1 Planctomycetota bacterium | reverse complement strand
CGAAGAAACCGCTGAAAACCACGGTGCGGATCTCCCCTGAACTTGGCCAAAAATCACTGCCGCTGGCGGTCCCCGCGGAATCATCACGTATCCTGTTTGTGCCATGGCGTTAATTGGACAAAGTGGTCTGGAAATC
Source organism: Planctomycetota bacterium (assembly GCA_021851715.1). GTDB lineage: Bacteria > Planctomycetota > Phycisphaerae > WQYP01 > WQYP01 > JABEVA01. The sequence goes on along the minus strand of JAJZCR010000150.1, from coordinate 2,697 downwards.
ACCAGGTGATGTGGCTGAAAACGTCCGGTCATATATCTTGAAGGAATATTCCGCATGAGAATTAGTTTATTTCCCCGGCATCGGTTATGTCCGGTATTCGTGATCATTGCTATATTGACCGCGCCGGCGATGGGCCGGGGCGCGGCCAGCGCGGCGGTCGTTGCCGCGCCCAACCATAAGCCGGCCATTCTGGTAACCGCGATGGGCAGCCCGGGGGCGTTCTTGATCGACCCCGTGTTGCAGCGGAAACTCCAGGCGGACGGCTACCGTGTGGCGAGTCTCTACGGCAGCCAGCTTACCGCGAAAAGATTGACATTGTTCAATGAAGTGGTGCTGGTACATGAATATTTGGACACGGTAAAGGGCGCCAGCAGCGCCAGCGGTGCGGCGGTCCGGCGCCTCAAAAGCACGTACCGGATGCTGCTGAACTACGTGCATCAGGGCGGCGGACTGCTTACCTTTTTCGACGAGCAGCACTACGCCCTGAAATGGAAATATCAAATTAACTGGCTGCTATCCCCGTTAGGCGCTTCCATGACCCGCGAGGGCTATACGGAGCGGAATCCCGCGGATATCCATATCCTGTCGCTGCAGCATATCGCCGTCTTTAGCACCCGGAATATTGCGACCAGCCCGGTCACCAGGGGGGTGCATAAACTTTGGTATCCCGGCGGGGCCTGGGATGGCACGCTGCGGCCCGGCCCGGCATGGCAGGTGTTGGTGCGGGGTGCCAAAAGCGCCGTTACGGCCAGCGGCCAGCACAGCCCGCCGCTACTGGCGGTACGGCACTACGGTGCTGGCAGGATCGCGGTGATGGCCTGCCATTCGAGCTTTTATGTCAACAATGGGTACAACCGTGCTTATGATAACGGCTGGTGCTTCAATCATGGCAACGGCCTGCGCCTGTTCAAGAACCTGTTCAACTGGCTTGGGGCCTCCGCCCCAGCGGCGAAATTGGGCGGCTACCACAAGGGGCTGGTTCCCCCGCTGGCATTTAAGCCGGATGTTGCGATTGAAACCGCGAGTAACCGCCACTGGAAGGCGTATCCGGGCGTCTTCGGCGTGTACAGCACGTTCAGCGGCGGTGCCTACACCGTCGCCGATTATGCCGCTGAGGCCCGACGTTTGGGGCTGAAATTCGTGGCCTTTACCGACCGCATTCGGACCGCCCGGCAGTGGCGGGCGCTGAAGCGGCAATGTAAACAGGCCACCACTGCGCATTTTGTGGCGATTCCCGGCGTGGCCTTCCGCGATGTTAACGGCGATGCCGGTTGCGCGGTTAATATCAGCAACTGGCCCTTGTCTTCGGGCATCGGCAGCACCACGTTCGTCATGACCCTTTTGACCACGGGAAGAAAATACGGCGGTATCTTCGCCATGATGCACCCGGCCTTAAATCCCTTCCACCCGCAGAATCTCGGTGGTTTTAACGCCTTAGAAATATTCAGCCGGCGCGGCCGTGCGACCTTCAGCGGCGCACTGAACGAATTCCTGCGGTTGCAGGCCATCCCTGGCTATTCGCTTTTGCCCGTGGTATCGCAGCGGGTCTGGACCCTGCGGGGTCTGAAACAGGCCGCCCGTGATGGCTTCAAGTTGTACCTGTATGCACCCAATCTTAAAAAGTTGCGCGCCGCCCCGAATACCGGCCTGGTGCAGGGTTTTACCAGCGACGGCCCGGTGATCGACACATTTTCCGTGCAGCACATGGTCGCGGATACATGGGAAACATACTTCCTGTGGCAGCCGGGGAGCTTGGCGCATATCCACATCAAAATCAACGACTCGGTCCCCCTGGAAAAGATAGTCTTGTACTCCGGCCGCAAACTCATTCGTTGCTTCCGACCCAACGGCCGCGGATTCGCGGCCCACGTCCTGTACCCGATGGCCCAAGAGGGGCCTTTCTACCTAGTGGTGAAGGATAAGAAAGGCCGGTTGGCGTACAGCAATGCGATTCCCACGCGCAACGAGAACTATTGGAACCACTATGGTTCGGACCGGATGAACAACTATACCAACCCGATCCTGCCGGATAAATTTGGCACGATTCAGGCCCCGAATGGCCAGCGGCTGGGCAACGGGGGGCTGATTACCTACGGGGCCGGCTGGGGAGCGTATCTGCGTTTTTATTTACCAGTTCCCAGCGGTGCTTACAATCCGCAAGGCTATGAAACCGGCTCCATCTCCGACGGCTTGGCGAACTTGCGAACCTATCCGCGTCTGTTTAGCCCGCAGACCACGGCATTAAGTAACGTCGCTCCGCAGCGTGATTACGCGCTGGCCACCCGCGATGTGGCGGTGGTTAAGGAAAAATTCCGGCGCGTCGTGAAAAATGGCCGGGATCAGCCATCGCAATTTTTGGACGCCGGCGCCACGGAAACCTGGTACCGTTACCAATATCAGCTCTACGGTTACATCATCGGCCTGGTGAAAACCCACGCCCGGGTAATCGCCGATTCCGTGCAACTTGATCAGCGCCCTGGCGTAAACGTGGCGATGCTGGGGATACAGTACAGCGGCCTGCGCAGCGTGGACCATTTCACCTACGTCAATGCCAAGGGTAAGACGCGGACGGGTAAAATTAACTTGGCCGCGCTGCACCAGCCGCTTGTTGTGCATGTCGGCCAAGGTGGCTATTTCACTCTCTGGCCCGACCCCTTCGACGGCGTGGCGCTCTACAGCCTTAGCAAGGGAATGACA
>JAJZCR010000097.1 GCA_021851715.1 Planctomycetota bacterium | reverse complement strand
GACCCAATAGCCCGGTGGTCTTTGACAATTAAATACGTGCGTCGCCGCAGCGACAGCAGTGAAAACAGTACCGCATTCATTGCGTTCTACTGTTCTCTTGGGCCATGTTCGCCTATTCTCGTGGCCCACAGGCCACGCCCGCTTCGTGTCTTGGCGTCTTCGTGTTAAATCCCCGTCGTTCTCTGCGTCCTCTGCGTCTCTGCGGTGAATCCCCGGTACCATTTGTGCCCCTTCGTGCCCTTGGTGGTTCAATCCCCCCGTTTCTCTGCGACTCCCGGCCGCGCCGGGACGGTTCTTCCCGTTGGTGTCCCCCGATTCCCGTCTTCGCGCCCCGTAGTCGGCTGTGTCCCTCCAGTCGTGGCGAACACCAACATCGTCGGCGACCCGCTTTGGCTCTGGTCGTTGACCGGCCAGCCAACCCTCTCCCACATCTCTCAACTTCAGGACCAGTGAGCCGCCAGGTCCTTCCCCTTGGCCATCTTGGCCACCTTGAACCTAAGTTGCAATAAAGAAATGACTTATGAATATCCCACCACTTGGCCACCTTGCCCCGCTAACTTGGCCATCTTGGCCCTCTTGCCCAACTCCCGTCCGCCGCCATCCGTCAATCGGTGTAATCTGCGAAAGGCGTTTATCCCGACAGCTATCGGGATGGATAACCCCGTCGCCCACGCAACGCACAAAAATGACCACAACAGCGCCGCCCGAGCCTCAAAAATATGTGCTGATCTTGTTGATCTTGACAATCTTGCCCACCCCCACCTGAGCTATTCCCCCGATTCCACCAACATCGCCATGGATTGCAGGGCAATGCGACCCGGCCCGGTGAAGCGGTTCCACACAAACTGGCCGCCGCTGGCAAAAAGACCGGTGGATAATTTCTGAAATTTTGTTTCCATATTCACGCTGGCGTCTTTGTAAATCCAACCGCCGGGTTCAATATCAATTTGTTCGCCCTGGCCCAGCGTCACCTCAAACACATTGCCAAAGCCATGCAGCCACACCACACCTTCGTTATGGCCTGGCGGAATGGCAAACGTGTCAATAAAAAAGCCCGTACCGGAAAGAAGCATATTGGCCACGCCCTTCACCCGGCGGAAGCTGTAGTCGACGTTACCCGTCGCCGCCAGAAATTGATGCTCCCGGACATCGATGCCCCTTCCCTGCTGCAGGTGAATGGCAAACACGTGGCCCGGTCCGTCCCGGCTGAAGGCGATGCGGCCCGGACCATGGGCCTCCGTGATAAACAGCGGCAGGCCCGAAATCATCCGCTTGAACGTTCCCTTAAACGATTTCAGCCCGATGTTTACGGCCGGATCTTTCCACAGCAAAATATGGTGTTCAAAATAAACCGGCATGGAGGAAAGCTCCACTTGTAATACCGGCACCAATTCACCCTCAATATGGTACGTCACACCGGAATAGGTTTCGTTGAGGGCCGCCGTACGTAACAATGTTGGAACTGGCATAAGTCGTCTCCTGGCCGGAAACACCATCGTCAAAGGATCACGGCGGCAACTGCCGGAACACCGGCCGGCGACGCGCGGTCTTCATGCGGCCATGCCGGCGCTTTGCCCAGTACATCTTCCCAGTAACAACGCAGAATTTCGCCCACCGACCACGCCTGGGCAATGCAGCCGCGCGGCCGCCACGGGGCATCGCCATCGGCAATTTCACTGATGGAACCCAGCCCCGCTTGCAGCAAATGCGTGGCAAAGGGAGCGAGAATTTCCCGTCCTTGAGCGCGGGCCTCGGGGGAATACCCCTGCACTTTCACCAGGGCTGAAACAAATTGGCCGGTCAGCCATGGCCACGCGGTGCCCTGGTGATATGCTCGATCACGCAAATTTTGATCCCCTACGTATTCGCCCCGGTATCCCGGTGATCCGGGAGCCAGTGTGCGTATGCCCAGGGGCGTCAGGAGGCAGCGGCGGACGGTTTCAACCACGGCGGCGGCCTGGTCGCCCGTCAACACCGCAAACGGCAGGCTGACCGCTAAAATCTGGTTGGGACGCACGGAAGCGTCAGGGCGGCCGTCATCGCCGATGACATCGTAGAGGCATTTGGCGGACGCATTCCAAAATTTGCTCACGAAGCTTGTTTTACAGCGCTGGGCCAGATCCGCGAAGTCCGAAGCTCGCCGGGTATCGCCAACGGATTGCGCCACCAACGCCATGATCCTCAATGCATTGTACCACAGGGCATTAATCTCCACCGGCTTGCCGTAGCGCGGTGTGATAACGTCAGCCCCGACTTTGGCATCCATCCAGGTCAGTTGGACACCCGGAACGCCGGCGCGAATTAAACCGTCGGTATCCATGCGAATACCAAAACGCGTGCCATCACGATATTTTTCGATGATCTGGCACAGCGGGCGGTACAGGTATTCACGCAGCAGTTTCGCGTCGCCGCTGTAACGTTGATATTGATACGCCGCCTGAACCAGCCATAGTGCGGCGTCAACCGTGTTGTAATCCGGCTCGGACGATTTATCCGGAAACCGATTGGGGATCAGGCCGTCCTGGATATGATCGGCGAAAGTCACCAGAATGTTGCGCGCCGCTTCATAATTGCCCCGCGTGAGCGTCAGACCGGCCAAGCTTATAAAAGTATCGCGGCCCCAGTCTTCAAACCAGGGGTATCCGGCGATGACGGAAACACCGGCATGTTTGTCGGAAGCACTGCCGCGCCGCACCAGAAATTGATCCGCCGCAGCGCCCAGTTGGGCAATGAATTCATCTCCCGGTACCGCCGCCGAAAAAGTGGACATCACCCTTTGATGATAAGCATTTTGGGCATTGGCCAGCGTAACATGTTGATCGACGGCTACCGGGCGGGTTGAACAAATTACCACCGCCGGATGGCCCGGCGAAAGCGCAAATTCCAGTGCCCCGGGCGTCCACAGGTCATCGCGATCCGGGTAGCCGCGGGCCTGCTCCTGCCGCAGTGTAAAATTATACCACCAGCAGGACCCTTGATTAAATCGCTGCGCGTTATGGCTGATGTACACAGGCAGCGGACATTCCGCAGCCGACAACAACAGCATCTGCCGATGGCCGGCGTCATCGGCTAATTTCCACTCGGGACGGTGCGGTCCGATGGTGGTGGAGTGAAAATCGCGGCCCGCCAGCATGGGTTGTACCTGCAAGCGCACGACTTGATCGCGGACGGATGTTTCCAGCAGATCGTAGCGGATGATGACCGTATCCTGGCCTTGCACCAGCAGAATTCTTTTTTCCACCACGGCACTGCCGCACTGATAGCGCCACACCGGGCCGGACTGGAGTTCAAAGGACAGCAGATTTTCATAACCGCGCGGATCGATGACATCCGGAAATTCATTGGTGGACAGGGCATACGTGGACGTACCCACGGTCACCCGGTCTTCCACACGGGACAGCAGCACAAACCGTCCTACGGGAGGATGGGCTGCGGCCACCAGGTAGCCGTGATATTTGCGGGTATTAACCCCCGCGACGGTGGCACTGCAATAGCCGCCCAACCCGTTGGTGGACAACCATTCCATCGCCATGACCGAATCCAGATTCCTGCAGGTGGCTTTATCGAACTGTATTTTCATAAGTTACCTCGGCTTGTTTATCGGATGGTAAGCCGGTGCAGCTTGCTAAAAATGCCGTTTTATTCGGACAGCCACGCCGCCAGTAGATCACGGCAGGCATGCAGATCATCACGATGGACCATTTCCGTAATCGTGTGAATATAGCGAGTGGGAATGCTCAGGGTGATGGTCTTATAACCAATGCGGCTGCGCTGCATGGCCCCGGCATCCGTACCGCCCATCGGTAGAATTTCCAACTGATGCGAAATTTTATTCTTTTTCGCCGTCGCCACAAAGCTGTCCACCAGCGATCGATCGCTAATCGACGCGGCATCCATCACCTTGATGCCCACGCCATGTCCGCTGCGCGTGATGGCCTGGTCTTCCGGCACACCGGGCGTATCACACGCCAGTGTGGTATCCAGGGCAATGGCGATGTGCGGTTCCAGGCCGAAGGTGGCCGGTCCCGCCCCGCGCAGACCCACTTCCTCCTGCACCGTAAACACTACGGCAATGTTATAGCGGCTCTTTTTAACCCGCTGTATCGCCCGCACGGCGGCCCACACCGCAGCCCGATTATCCATCGCCTGGCCGCACACATGATCGCCGATCGGTACAAAGTCCTGAATCAGTGTCACCGGATCTCCCACACTCACCACTTCTTTAACTTTTTTGGCACTTAAACCCAAATCCACGAAAAAATCGACCATCTGGTACTGCCGCTTGCGATCTTCTTCGGTGGCTATATGAATAGGCTTCCCGGACGGATTGAGTACCCCTTTGATGTCACGCCGACCCTGTACCAGCACGCGCCGGGCCAGGAGATTCCGCGGATCAAATCCTCCGGCGTTGTGCAGTCGCACATATCCCTTTTCATCAATATGCCTTACGTAAAATCCTATCTGGTCCATGTGGGCTGCAATCATCACCAGCGGCGCCGGGGACGCGTCCTGGGGGCGAGCCGCTTTTTTGATGCAGATCAGGTTGCCCATGGTGTCGACCCGGGTTTCATCGAAAAGCCCTTCTATTTCACGCTGGATCACGGCACGGATGCGTTCCTCGCGTCCCGGCACACCCGGGGTTTCGGTTAACAGTTTCAGAAATTCCATGTAGCACGCTCCTGGCTGAAAGGTAAGTAACGGGTCTGTGGCCTGACAACAGCCCCATTATCAACTACGTCCGGATTCCCGCAAGCGTCTTGCCGGCAGTCCCGGGTTCCGCGCCAGGATGGCTTAACTTAATTTCGCGGCGATGCTTAATCTTCAGATGGGGTGGATGGGGATTCGTGCAGTGTTAAATCGTCAATCGGCATACCAGGCCCAGCCAGAACAATGGCATTCTTTCCCATGTCCTTGGCCCGGATTAATTCGCCATCGGCGACTTCCAGCAGGCGGTTAAGATCCTGGGCATCCCAGGGAAAAGTCGCCAATCCGCCGCTGATGCTCAATCGGCCGGCAATGGGGCCGCCGTCGGTGTTCCACGGATGATCCGCCACCGCCCGGCGAAAACGCTGGGCTATCGCCAGTACGCTTCGCGGATGTTCCGAATCCGGCGAGCGCGGCTTTTGGTTGTCCCAGAAGACCACCGCAAATTCGTCGCCGCCGATTCTGGCCACCATATCCTTAGCCCGCGTACAATGCCGCAGCAACCCGATGACTTCACGGATAATAGCATCGCCGGCCGCATGACCGAACTGATCGTTGTACTGCTTGAAATTATCAATATCAAAAATCAAAAGCGTGACGCAGAACCTTTCGCGGCGGGCCTTGTCCAGCAATTGTGGAATCTTTTCCATAAAATAGCGGCGGTTGTACGCCCCGGAAAGCTCATCAGTATCTGCCTGTCGTCGCAGGTTAGCTTGTCGCCCGGCCAACGCCAGAATCGACGCCAGCCATACTCCGGCGGCCTGCAATTGCTCCGCGGTGCGCGGGGAGCGCACGCCGCCTTCCAAAATCAGGCGGCCAAAATTATCGTCACCATAAACAAGGCGCACCTGCGAATCGGATGCGGGCGCTTCCGCCACCGGTTGGGTGTCCAAACGCAATCTGCCCGGCCACCGCAAATTGCTCTGCAGCAATTCAACAGCCAGTGCCGCCACCGGTGCATCCTGGTCCTCCAAAATGGCATTTACGATTTGCGTTTGCGCTGTCGCGGGAAGTTTTAGTGCTGCCACCCCTGCTGCCGTTTCCTGGTCGGCGGACTTTTCTTTGGAGTCCTTGGCAACGGAATCCCTGGAAACATGCCCGTGTGCTGATTTGTCTCGTTTGTGCTGAAAACGAAATCCGGTTGCACCCGCAGGCAGGGCCGGCGCACCGTTGGCTGACGAAACCTTATCAACGCGCGCATGAACGGAACCTTTGCCACGCGGCATCGTGACGGGATCAACCGCTTGCTCTTTTATGGATGGTTCATCAGACTTCGACACTAAACTACCTCTCTCTGGCCTTGCAGGTGAATCACGGTTACCTGAAAATTGGCGCACACCATTATATCAAATGTTCCAGCTTGGTGGATGTTTCCAAAACCGCGACAAAAGGGACCACAACTACAATCGACTCTTAAGTCATACCTTTAGACCACCAGCCCGGTTATAGGGCCTGCCGATAAACCTCACTCCTGGCGGCAAACAACAACATGTCAGGACGACAGGCTCATGACGGATCCGGCTCAAAACTAACCAGTTGCAATGATCCTGAAGCTAACCGCAATCGACCGGCCTTGCAAGAAAAATCAAGCCGATGAGCTGACTGGTCATTTTGACTGTCTGCAATTTCTCCTTTGCGTATACACCGTAAAACGAGGCTACCAATCATTTTCGGCAGGATGTAAAACGCGGATCAAAAAAACTTAAAAGCCGGAGTTCCAGTATTCGCCATGACACTTGCGGCACAACCCTTGCCTTGGCCACTTAACCAAATGCGCCAAATGGTGGATAATACCCGGGAGTTGTTGGTGGACGAATTTTATGACAGATCCAACGTGCAGTTCAGTAGATCGCCGCGAGTTCTTGGCCGATGTGCGAAGCATCGTGGTGAAAATAGGCACGCAGGCGCTGTGCAACTCTGCCGGGACCATTGATCCGGCGGTTATCCAGGCTCTTACGGCAGACTTAGCTCAACTCACGCTGCATAGCCATATTCGGGTAACACTGGTTTCCAGCGGTGCCATAGGTGCGGGCGTGACGCAGATGGGCCTATCCACCCGGCCCAGTGAATTGCCGATGCTGCAAGCCGCCGCAGCCGTTGGCCAAAGCGTACTGATGAACATCTTTGCTTCCGCTTTAGAGCCATACTCCCTTCATGCCGGCCAGATTCTGGTCAGCCGTGACGATTTTGAAAATCGTCTGCGTTACCTGAATCTACGCAACTGTATTCACGCCTTGCAGCGGTCCAAGTGTATTCCGATCATCAATGAAAATGATGCCGTGACGGTAGACGAAATCCGCTTTGGCGACAACGATCTTATCGCTGCCCATATCACGAATCTGGTGCAGGCTGATATTTTAATTCTACTTTCGGTAGTCGACGGCCTGCTTAATGCGCAAGGCCAGGTGCAATCCATGGTCCGCGCCATGGATGACGGCGTGGCGGCTATGGTCCGTCCGGAAAAATCGGCGAGTGGCTCCGGCGGCATGAATAGCAAGCTCGTGGCGGCCGGTACGGTTAAAACGGCCGGCGTGCCAGTAATCATCGCTAACGGCAAAATACCGAGTATTGTCCGGAGGCTGTTAAATGGCGAAGGAATGGGTACGCTGATTCTGCCGGATAAACGCCGACTTTCCGCCCGCAGCCGATGGATTGGACTCACCGCGCGTCCTCGCGGCACCTTGGTGGTGGATGCAGGAGCGGCCGCCGCACTGAAAAATAATAAATCCCTGCTCGCCAGCGGCATTGTAGCAGCGAAAGGCGACTTTGCGCCAGGAGACCCGGTTGCCATCACCGATGCCGATGGCCGGGTGTTGGCGCACGGTTTGTGCAATTACAGCCAGGAAGATGTGGATAAAATTCGCGGCCATAGGACGCAGGAATTTACGGCCCTGCTGGGCAGCGACACCTATTATGACGAAGTGGTTCACCGTGACGATTTAGTTCTCCGGGGATGATCGGCTCGCCAAACCCTCAACCCCTGCGGGCAGCGGTTATAAGACGGCCAATTTGCGGCTGCAACCGAAAACCCGTCGCCTCTTTGGCAACGTATAATCAGCACAGAAGGCCCGGGTGATGTGGTGAACGAAATGCCAGGAAATTCAACCCCAGCCGTCGCAGAGGCGCAGTCCGCCCCGCGCAGCGCCGTAGAGGCTTTGCGCCTGCATGGTGCCTGGCTCAGGGCGGTGGCTGTGGCCCGCCTGCACAGTTACGAGGGGGCCGATGATGTTATGCAGGATGTTGCCGCAGCAGCGGTGCGAAACTGGGCCACGTTGGAATCGTTGGAACGGGCTAAGCCGTGGCTGTATCGGCTTACAGTTCGAGCCGCACTTATGCATCGGCGCACATTGGGCCGAGCCAGGCGGCGCGTGCAGGAAGCCGCAGACTTGGCGCGGGCCAGACAGGGAGCAGAGTTTGGCAGCGTCAAGGCCGACCCCCTTGATGCTCTGCTGGCCAGCGAACGGGTCGACTACCTGCGACGGGCCATGGCCACTCTGCCTGCCCGCGATGTGGAGCTGTTGCTGATGAAGCATGTGGATGATTGTTCCTACAAGGACATCGCCGCCCGGCTGGGTGTGACCACCGCCGTAGTGGAAATGCGGCTGTTTCGCACCCGCCAGAAATTGCGCCGTCTGATGGAAGAATCCTACGGATAAATGCTGTATCCACGAATTTGCCGGATCAAAATAGTTCTGGAGAAAATAGCCATGAAATCAATCCCCTCTCAAACCGCTGCCCACCTTAGCGAAACAGAACGCATGGACGCCGAACTGGACCTGCTCGTTGATGCGGAATTGCCGGATGACCGGCGCCGTACACTGCTGCAATACATCGCTTCCAGCCGCGACGGCTGGAAGACGTTGGCCATCCGGTTCTTACAGCGCCAGGTAGAATGGCAGGCTGCGCGCCAGTTCTTGCATGCCCCCGTGGCAGCCCCGTCTCGACGGCCATCTTCGCCGATTCGACCGCAGAATTATGCCATGCGCTGGTCGGTGATGAAACTCGCCGCCTCGGTCGTGCTTACGGCCGGGCTTTTCGGTTTGGGCGGAGCGTATCTTGGCCGAGAGTCGGCTATGTCAGTTCAAGATCTTGCCGCTCGAACCACGCCAAGCTCCAATACGCCCACACCCATGACGGTATCATCGCCCGAAGGCTTATCGTTCAAAAACGGCTTTCCATTACCGCTGGGTGTGCCCGTGGTAGACAGTCACAAGGTGCCCTTCGATTATCCGTTTGCCGGATTTGGCGGACGTAAGGCTTCCGGTCGTGTGGTGGTGGTGCCCGAAGGGCAGAATAAGGCGGTAGCGTTTCCCGTGGAGGAAGTTGCCGCGGAAAAAGTTTATTAAGGAAAGAGGCGTTTTGCCTTTTACAGGTTCATGTTAATTCGACATTTGACATTTTGGTTAGCCAAAGCTCCGGCCTGGCTGGGTGCAGCGGCGGTCGCCTGGGCCGCGTGGCCAAGTCAGGCCGCTGTTCCGGTCGACCTGGGCTCCGCGCGACCACCGGGTATGCATCGCCCAATGGCCTCCGGGACTGCCCCTGTGGTCCACCGGCCCCGTTGGATAGGCGTGATGGTTGATGCCATTCCGTCGGTGTTCAGCCGATTGCTGGGTCTCAAACCAAACCAGGGACTGCTGGTCATACAGGTGGTTCCGGGCAGCCCCGCGCAGCAGGCGCAACTTCACGCCGGCGATTTGCTGATACAGATCAATGGCGCGCCCCTGCTAACAGAAAAGCAACTGGTGGCAGCGGTGAATCAGCGGGTGCCGGCCGGAACAAAGCTGCCTTTGAAATCACACCACATACAAGCCTCCCTGTGCCGTCTCACCTTGATCCGAAATGGGCACAGGAAAACCATATCCATCCGGCCCCAGTATCGCCCGGCCCATGTGATGATGCTGCCCGATGGCCAATTGATCATCGCCAACAATAAAACCAACAAGGCTGTGAACCACGTACCACCATCACCAACGCAGCCCGTGGCGTTTGGCCCCGGTGTGGTCATCCATTTGGGCCCGGCAGGACATGGTGGACCTCCCGGACCGCAATGGACTCATGCGGTCATGGTGCGCCAATGGATTGATCGCCGGGGCTTTCGCCATGTGCTCCTGATTTTTCAGGGGAAACAGTACCCATTGCACCCACAGGCCATGAGTTCCTTACCGGTCGAGATTCAACCGCTGGCTCGCCTGATTGTACAACACAACCGCCGCCTGCGAGCCAGCCTCACCCCCGCTCGTATCGCCGCGGACATCGCCAACATACAACAACAAATGAAAATGCTTTCTGATCAACAAACCATGCTCTCTCGTCAACTCCAGTGGCTAAAGCGACAACGTTCCCGTCCACCGGTAACACCCGCTACGCGACCATAAATTACGATCCTGCGAAGCTCATTCCGGTCCACTTCGATTCTACCCGGTACGCTCGTTCTGCCATTCTGCCATGCCCCTTCCATCACTTCAGGCAGGGTTTGCGTTTAGGCGGTATAATAATAGGCTTTCGCTGACGGCGTGGATCCGAGTCTTGTCACCGGTTCCACGAGTCAGCACCGCATACGGAGTCGGCCGTTCATGTCTGAACCTTACCTTACCGCAGATCTGCCGGGGATCGGCGGACGCATTAAAGATCAGCCCGAAGATTTTCGCGTGGAGGAAATTCCCTTATACGATGTCGATGGCGTGGGCGAACATTGCTGGTTTACAATCGAAAAAAACGGCATCACCACGTACCAGGCGCTGAATCTTCTGGCTAAGGCCCTGGGCAGACGGTCGATCGACTTCGGTTATGCCGGTCTCAAAGACGCCAGGGCAATTACCCGACAGCGCATTTCCATCGAACGGGAGCCATCCGATCGCATTCGCGCATTGGAATTTTCCAACTTTCGTATCCTGGAAGTCACACGCCATCGCAACAAGCTAAAAATTGGTCATTTAGCCGGCAACCGCTTCCACGTGCGTATTCGCCACGATGACTGGACCAAGCCCGGTGGTACCCCGGAGCAGGCTGTAGCCAACGCCCGCGCTGTGGTCGAGAGTCTGCTGCGCACCGGTGTGCCTAACTTTTTTGGACCACAGCGTTTCGGCATGCGCAAGGACAATCACTTGTTGGGCCTGGCTCTTATTCGCGGCCAAAGCCGTGAATTTCTGGACCGCTGGCTCGGCGATCCCGATCCGGAGGTGGATCACGGGCAGGTTTTGCTGGCCCGGCAACATTACGCCGGCGGCCGGCTGGATCTTGCCGCCGCCCACTGGCCTGGTCATTTGGAGCAGGAACGTCGCGTGCTGCAGATGCTGGCCCGATCGCCTGAGCAAAAAGATCGGGCTATGCGCGCCGTGGATTTACGCCTGCGCCGCCTGCTGGTTTGCGCTCTTCAGGCTCACCTTTTTAATGAAGTGCTGAAGCGCCGGCTTTCACGGATCGACAGCATCCTCGCCGGCGATCTGGCCTGGAAGCACGACAATGGCGCGGTCTTTTCCGTCCCTTTGGATATGGCCGTACCCGCAGCCGAGCAGGCCCGCTGCCAGGTCCACGAAATCTCGCCATCCGGACCGATGTTTGGCTATAGAATGAGTGAGCCAGCCGGTGAGCCTGGCAAAATGGAAAAAATGGTGCTGGCCGAAAATGAGCTCACGCCGGAGAGCTTCCACCAGCCGCTGGCGGAAAAGGTAAAAGGTGGGCGCAGAGCCATGCGATTTTTCCCGGCTGATTTAATTGTTTCCAGTGGTGGGGATGACCGGGGCATGTTTATTGAGTTGGCATTTTCGCTACCGCCGGGCAGCTTCGCTACCGTACTGCTGGCTGAAATCATGAAAACTGATGTGGAGGTGGACTAGCTTGGACGAACGGCCCTACCGCGAGCAATAGTCGATGGCGCGGGCGATTTGAGAACGCAGTTCGCTGCGCGGCACAATACGATCCACAAAACCTTTTTGCAGCAGAAATTCCGCCCGCTGGAAACCTTCCGGTAATTCAGTACGGATGGTATTGGCGATTGTGCGCGGACCGGCAAAACCGATCATGGCTTTTGGCTCTGCAAAGATAAGATCGCCAAGCATGGCGAAACTGGCCGTAGTTCCGCCGGTGGTGGGATCCGCTAAAACGCTGATAAACAAACCGCCTCGTTTGTGCAGTCGTGACAAGGCTGACGATGTCTTGGCCATTTGCATCAGGCTGATGGAGCTTTCCTGCATTCTGGCTCCGCCGGAACAGGAAATAATCACCAGCGGCAAATGTTCCTGGGTTGCCCGTTCAATGGCCCGGGTAATCTTTTCCCCCACCACCGCTCCCATGGAACCGGCAAGAAAGTCAAAATCCATCACCGCCAGAATTACCGGCCGACCTTTGATAAATCCGCATCCGGAGATCAGGGCATCCTTGGACTTGCCGCCCTTGGAAGCGTCCAATAACTGCTGACGGTACGACTTACGAGCCGTGAATTCAATGGGATCGCACGAAACCAGATCACGATCCATTTCTTCAAAAGCCCCGGCATCCACCGTCAGTGCGATGCGGGCCTTGGCCGAGAGCCGAAAATGGTGATCGCAGTTCGGGCATGTATGCAGCGCCTGTTCCATGTCTTTGCGATAGATAATCTGCGTGCAAGTCGGGCAGCGAAGCCACAAACCATCCGGAACATCCACATTTTTCCGCGGCTGGCTGACGCGCATCGTCGCGGTTTGGGGCGAGCCTGGGTGGGGACTATTTACTTGTGTCATTGCAGATCCCTTGCCGTTGACGCTGCCGACCAGTCTGTGGGGCAACTCCAGCTACGTCTGGGGTTCACCAAGTTTAAAACTCCGGACCGGAATTAATCCGATCCACCTAGGCGTCCGCTCCACGCGATACCAAACAAGTTGTATTGTACCCGATAAGGCCCTGGCGAACAAGCTAAGACCCAGGAAATCACCCAATGGTGCAGGGCGAACGCATCCTCAATGGGAGATGAGACGGAGGAGGTAATGATTGTCCCAGCCGGCGAGCAGGCGTTTATTCTTGATGCCCAGTTTGACACTTTTTTCCTGCTTGAGCAGGTTCAGGGCGAT
>JAJZCR010000028.1 GCA_021851715.1 Planctomycetota bacterium | reverse complement strand
GACCCAATAGCCCGGTGGTCTTTGACAATTAAATACGTGCGTCGCCGCAGCGACAGCAGTGAAAACAGTACCGCATTCATTGCGTTCTACTGTTCTCTTGGGCCATGTTCGCCTATTCTCGTGGCCCTCAGGCCACGCGGCCGCCAGACCCGCTCCACCCCCAAAAAATCAGATGCGTAAATAAAAAGGATACCCCTTGGCTATCTTGGCCATCTTGGCCACCTTGAACCTAAGTTGCAATAGAGAAAAGACTTATGAATATTCCACAACTTGGCCTCCTTGCCCCACTAACTTGGCCCTCTTGGCCTCCTTGCCCATCGCGCCCGCAGCCGCTCCCAACCCAAAGCCAAAAAATGTTGATTGATGTTGTCGATCTTGACAATCTTACTTACCAAAAAAATCCAACCCAACGGCCCATCTCTCACCCCTGTAAACACCAAATCCACAATAATCTCTCCCCGTCGCCTGTCGCCGCAATTACCGAGCACTGGCCAGCCTGCGGCATGGATTATGCCCGACTGCCTTTCTCCGGCCCAGCCCACGCCATGTCTCCGGATACGCGATCGCTCCATCAGCCCTGTCAGGTCACCCGGTGCTCTCGCCGAAAATTCTACTTCCGCTATAATATCCTATATGTTCGCTGGGGGTGTCCCGCTGGTTGCAGCGCGGGACTGAGAATACACCCTTGGAACCTGCCTCGAAATTGTATTTCAGGTAGGGAATGTGAGCTTGGGCCTCCATCGGCCTTTCTCGTATACCAGCGATTTTCTTGGTTGGTCGACAGTGTGTGGCGGGCGTTTTTAAGGCCCGCATACGCATTTTTTACCAAAGGAGTCTGGCCATGATTCAAAAAGCGCAAACGCTGGCCGGTAACGGCAAGTCGCTGGTAACACAACTGGAATTCGCCCGCGCCGGTATTCTTACGCCGCAGATGTACCGGGTGGCGCAACGGGAAGCCCAAAGCCCGGAATTTATTCGTGCCGAAATCGCCCGCGGACGCCTGGTGATTCCCGCCAATATCCGCCACCTGGCCGGAGCGGCGGGAGGAGCATCGCCCGCATCCCCGGTCGAAATCGACTTTCCGCCGCCTGCGGATGTCGGCCACCCGGGTGCCCGCGGTGAGTCCGCCCGGCTTTGGGTGAATCAGACGGTGGACCAACGTTGGAAAATCATCAACGATGCCAATGCCTTCCGTGGGAGCCGTGCCCCCAAACGCCTGGACCCCACCGGTATTGGCCGGATGATTTCCACCAAAATTAACGCCAATATCGGGGCCTCCCCGGTCAGCTCCAGCACGCAGGAAGAGGTGGAAAAGCTCAACTGGGCTCAGAAATTCGGAGCCGACACCCTGATGGATCTTTCCACCGGCGGCAACCTGGTAACCTGTCGGCAAGCCATTATTGACCACAGCACCATTCCCATCGGCACCGTGCCCATTTATTCCATGATCATCGGTCGAAAAATTGAGGATCTCGCCTATGACATGATCCTGGCCGAAGTGGAACGCCAGGCCCGTCAAGGCGTGGATTATTTCACCATCCACGCCGGCGTGCTCAAGGAGCATCTGCCGCTGCTGAAAAACCGCCTCACCGGCATTGTCAGTCGCGGCGGAAGTCTGTTGGCCAAATGGATGATTGTGCATAACAAGCAAAATCCGATGTACGAGCTATTCGATGAAATTTCCGCCATCATGCGCCAGTACGATGTGACCTATTCACTCGGTGACGGCCTGCGACCTGGCTGCTGCGCCGACGCTACCGATGCCGCCCAATTGGCTGAACTTCGCACCTTGGGAGAACTGGTGCAGCGGGCCCGTGAAGCGGGCGTGCAGGTCATGGTGGAAGGCCCCGGCCATGTCCCGATGGACCAAATTGCCGTCAATATGCAGTTGGAACAGCGGGTCTGTGATGATGCCCCGTTTTACGTTTTGGGTCCGCTGACCACCGATGTCTTTCCGGGTTATGACCATATCACCAGTGCCATCGGAGCCACCGAAGCGGCCCGCGCCGGCGCGGCCATGCTGTGCTACGTAACGCCCAAAGAACACGTAGGCCTGCCCAAAGCCCAGGATGTCAAGGCCGGCTGCATTGCCTACAAAATTGCCGCCCATGCCGGAGACATCGCCCGCGGCATCAGCCACGCCCGCCAATGGGATGATGACATGTCCAAGGCCCGGGCCGCTCTTAACTGGCCGAAAATGTTTGAACTGGCCTTCGACGGCCAAACCGCGCGGGCACTCCACGATGAAGATTTGGAAGTGGATACCGAATTTTGTGCCATGTGCGGCCACGATTGGTGTTCCATGCGCATCAGCAAGGAAATTCAGGAATTCGCCAGCGGCAAAGATCCGGAATTTCAACCGGCCAAAACCTCCATGGCCTCGGTGGGTGTGGATCCGGAAGGTGCCGAACTGCTGCAGCAGCGGGGAGTGCTGAACCAGGAGCAAATTCACCGCCTGGCGCACAAAGGCAGAAAGGCCGACTGCCACAGCGACAACATCGCCGATACCCAGCAGGCCAAACTGGTGCAGTTGCAGCAATTCCAAAAATGACGGTGTTGGCTGAACACGGACGGCGGCTAATGTGCCCGGGGCGCGTTACGTGTTTTAGTTTCGGTTTCGTTGTTCGCGGCATCTTGGGGCGGTTCAAAAACATCATGGACGAACGCCAGGGGAAAGGCGGAGCGCTTGTTTTTGGTCAGCCAATGCGTGCTTGGAACAACCACCGGACTGAAAACCGCCACACGAAACCGGGTCTGGCCGGTATTGAATATGGCGTGCCGGACACCCGCCGGAATCACGGCGACCTGTCCCGCCTGCAGGGGCTGCGGGTTGTTTTCAAAATAGACCAACCCTTCGCCCTCCAGGCAATGCAGGAGTTGTTCCTCTTTATGATAATGCGGCCCTACGTAGCCCTGAGGTTCATACGTAACAATAAACAGACATGAATTTGCGGCGCCGCTTTCCGTGGTTACAAGTCCCTGCACCGAAATTTTCTTGCTGGGGAATGTCCGCGGTACGGCCTGGGTCATAATCGGCATCATACACCTCCTGAACACACGCCTGCACTGCGATACGCATGGGGCAGGCAGGCATCGCCTATAGCTGTTATCGGTACAGCCCCGGCCAAACTTGCGGAGAAGCCCCAACATCTGGCGAGATTTTTCCTTGACGCTTGTGGGGATCTCAGATAATCCCCATTGTCACGCTGGATTCCACAACCATCGCCGTATTTTAAAAAAGATTGGAATTGGAATTTTTGGGGGGCACAGAGCCGTTTACGGGCGTTTTTCACCTGGGTGTAACAGATAAATCAAGGTGTCGACCAGATGCACCTGCAGTCCGGTCCATCCGCAAGAATGCGGTGGCACAAATTGTACTTCAATCAAAAAACGTCACGTACTTTTCGCCGGTATGGCTGCGATACAGCAATAACGCCAATTCCAACGCGTGGTAGTCGCCCCATAAACTGCTTTCGCCGCAGGGAATAATGCGACCGGGCGGAATGTAATCCCACCCGTTGGGCCGATGGTACACGCTGTGCAATATCAAGCCCTGATGGTTTTTCGCGGTGCTTAAATACGGCTCGGAAAAAAGCGTACGGGCAATGCGGTGGGCCATGGTCATGTACCGCCGGGCGGCCGCCGGCTGCGTCTTTTTAAGATAATTCGCCAACCGCAAAAACCCCTGGCCGGCAATGGCAGCGGCACTGGAATCAATCGGTTCCGGCGCAGTCCAGGGGTCCACCGTGGCCCCGGCGTAAACCACCGGCCGCGGCAGATTCGGCGCGCCGGAATCCCAATACACCATGCCATCGGCAAAGCTGTGGCTCATATACCATTCCGCCGTGGCCTGGGCGGCACCGAGAAATGCCGCCGTCACCTCGCTGCGCGCGCTGGCCGCCGTCCGCCCCGGCAACACCAACGGTCCGATTATCCGCCACGTACTGTTATCCAGCGTGGCCAGAAATTCCAATTCCTCGGCAAACCCCAGCAAGATCCACGCCAATCCCCGCGTCCAGGTGGTAAATGGCGAATAGCCCTGCTGCGAAGAGGGGCAGCGGTATCGACCATCGTTAATATTGAAGATGGATTCATGGGCCACCCGTCCCGGCTCGGTATCGTAGGCATCGCGGCCTCGGCCATAGTACACGTTAAACCGGGCCGTGGTCAGACCATGCTGCAGCGCCCGCGCCAGCAGGTTAACGACCACGTCATTTTCACTCTGGAGGCTATGGCCCAGTTGCCACGAGAGCACCAGAGATCGGACCGATCGAATGGTATCGCTGAAGAGCGAATGTGGCCCATTAAAAGAATAAATATAGCCCGAATCGCGCCGCAATAGTGCGCCGGCGGGGTCCGATGGAACGGCAGTCCAGCGCATGGCCTGGACCGCACCGCTGGTCTTCAGGGCCAACTCCAGCATGTCCAGTTCCGCGGCATTGTGCGGGACTTTGCCTTCCAGCATCAGCCGCCGCCAGTGGCCATACGTGCTGATATTGTTAAACCCATGATCATGCACCCCCTGGTGCGAAACATGGGCGGGCATAAACCGGCGGATATCCGCCAGCGCTTTGGCCAGCAGCGATTGATCACCCGTGGCATCAAACGCCAACAGCGCCATGCCGAACTCGAAGCCCTGCGTCCATTGCGTCCAGGCGCGGGCCTGGTACTTTCCGCGGACGGTAAAAACCGGAGCGCCCTGCCGGTGATACCAACTGTTTTCCACACTCGGAATTTTCGCTTTTGCCAGAGTAAAAACTCTCTCCAGCGCAGACTGTGAAATGCCGTCGCCGTCAGCCCCCGCGCTTCGTACCCTGGTCTTGTCGTGTTGAATTGTCGTGTTCCCCCAAGTCAACGCCGTTGGCCTTGCTATCTCTGAAAATAAATCGCCTGTTTCACCGCTTCGGCTACGCGCTGGGCACCCGGTACCACATGGTTCAGCAGCACCTTGCTGTAAGGCATCGGCACATCCAGCGACCCCACGCGGATGATGTGATGGTCCAGGTCGTCAAAACACTTTTCCTGCACCTGGGCGGTTATTTCCGCCCCCATGCCGCACGTTGGATAACCCTCTTCGACGGTAACACAGCAGCCGGTTTTTTTCACCGATTCGGCAATCGTGTCGATATCCAGGGGCCGCAGCGATCGCGGATCAATAATTTCCACCTCAATGCCATGGTCCTTGTGCAATTGCTCGGCCGCGGCCAGGGCCGTCAGGCAACCGTGTCCCCAGGCGACAATAGTACAGTGGAATCCTTCACGTTTGATATCCGCCTTGCCGAAGGGAAGCAGATATTCCTCCGCCGGCACTTCACCGCGGTTGCCATACATGGCTTCATTTTCCAGAAAAACCACCGGATCGTCATCGCGTATCGCCGTTTTCAAAAGCCCCTTGGCTTCGTACGGCGTGGTGGGTACCACCACCTTTAACCCCGGCACATGGGTATAGAGCGCATCAACCGTCCAGGAATGGGTTGCCGCAAGCTGCTGGCCCGCACCGGAAATCCCGCGAAAAACAATGGGCACTTTGAACTGCCCGCCGGACATGTACCGCATCTTTGGAGCGTTGTTCACCACCTGATCAAAGGCCACCAGGGAAAATGAAAAAGTCATAAATTCCACAATGGGCCGCATGCCCACCATGGCCGCCCCCACGCCCAACCCGGCGAAACCTGCTTCCGAAATCGGTGAATCCACCACGCGCATCGGACCAAAGCGGGCCAGCATACCCTGGGAAACCTTGTACGCTCCGTCATACTCCGCTACTTCCTCCCCGATCAGGAATACATCCGGATCGCGGTCCATTTCCTCGCACATGGCCTGGTTCAGAGCTTCTCTAAATTGAATTTCCGGCATGAAACTTAATCTCCTGGACGGATAAAGATTGCCACCACCCGGCTGCCACCCGCTGTGGCATCAACTTTTGTACGGACCATACGGATTGGCGTAAACATCTTTCCAGACATCCTGCGTCTGGGGAAACGGGGCCATATCCGCCTGGTGATGGGCTTCTTCCACGTGGGCATGAATTTCGTTGTTAATCGCCTGGACCTTGGCATCATCCAGAAGGTTTTTCGCGCGAAGTAATTTTTCCAGCCGGCCAATCGGGTCATGTTCCTGGTACTTGGCCACCTCTTCCCGCGTGCGGTACTTCTGCGGGTCCGACATGCTGTGACCCCGATACCGATAGGTTTTTACTTCAATAAACAGGGATCCATGGCCCGCCCGGCAATACTGCGCCGCCGCCAGCGTCATCTCGTACATCGCCAGACAATCCATCCCGTCCACATGCTTGCCCGGAATGCCGTAGGCATCTCCCGTGCGCAATTTCAATTCCGCCACCGCCGACGCCCGCTGCACATGGGTGCCCATGCCGTAGCCATTGTTCTCCACCATGAAAATTACCGGCAGTTTGAAAAGCCCGGCCAGGTTCAGCGCCTCATGAAACGCCCCCTGGTTCATCGCTCCATCCCCGAAATAGCACAGCACCACACGGTCTTCCTTGCGGTACTTGATCGCCCAGCCCAGCCCCACCGCCAGCGGCACATGACCCGCTACAATCGCATGGCCGCCAAAAAAGTTTTTCTCCCGGTCAAAAAAGTGCATTGACCCCCCCTTCCCATGCGAACACCCGGACGCCTTGCCATAAAGCTCCGCCAGCAGCGACTGGCAATCCATCCCCCGGGCAATCGCATGGCCATGATCCCGGTAGGCGGTGATGATGTAATCCGTAGGACGAACGGCGGCGATACTGCCTACCGCCACGGCTTCCTGACCTACGTATAAATGGCAGAACCCGCCGATTTTCTGCTGCTGGTAAGACTGTGCACAGCGCAATTCAAACTGCCGAATCAGCGCCATTTGCCGGTACCAGTCCATCATCTGGGCCGGTGATGGTTCAACCTTCTGGCTCTGCTCAACCAGAGTAATCACAAATTAATCCCCTATTTACAACCTAAAATACCCCGGGCCAACACCTTGGGCCGCAGCCTTCACATTATACGCCGGCCCAGTCGCGCCTGGGTGCCGGGACCTTTTTGGCCCCGCCCTTGGGCAGACAACGCGAATAAATCATTGTATTACATCGCCGCCGTAACGCCAAGCGTCCTGCACCGGTGGCGAAGGGGGCTTCGCCGACTGCGGAACGGATGGAAATTCCGCAGTTTATCGGGGCGATGAGGCAGGAGAAGGTGGATAAAAGTGGCTGTATATTTTATCCGGTGGTTCTATGGCACCGGTGCCCCCACCGCCCCGCAGGCCGGCGAAATAACAGGGGAATTGCAGCCACCGCCAACAGGCTTACGGCAGATGGTTCAGGCAGCGGGTCGGCGGCGCTGGCATTTTGTACGCCGCTGACGGCAAAAACACCGATGCGGCCACCGGAAGGCTCGGCAAATGTGATGCTCTTGATGTATTTGGCGCTGTCCAAGGCACCGTCGAAACTGCTGAACGTGGTAAGGTTGATGTCGGTTTCGTACATGTTGTAGGACGCGTTGCCGATGGTCGGGTTGCCGCTGGGCCACTCCATGCGGGCGATGTTTGACCCAAATACCTTCTGGCCGGTACCACCGCCCCAATCGTAGGGATCGTAGGTGATCGGACGGCTGGTGGATCCGTCAGAGAAAGTCAGCGTGAACGTGCTGGTGGCGTTGCCGCCAATGTTGCCGGAAGCAGCGAGGATGGCCAGATTTTCGTAGCCGGCGGGAGTGGAAAGCGTCAACATCTGGCCGGGCGATGTCGCATTACCCAGTTCAAGCACATTATTACCCGAATAGGACTGAAATTGGAACTCAGATTGGCTACTGTTACAGGGGTCGTGCCACGCACTGCCAAAGGCCGAGTTGTCTGCACTCGAAAGTATGCCCGTACCCGTGTAATTATAGGACGGGGGATAGCCTCCTGATTCGAACCACGCGTAGCCGCTGCCGTCGAAGCTCTCAACGGTCTCGGTTGCGCCCGTTGGCACGTAAATCACATCCGCGTTCCAACCCGTCAGGCCAATGGGCATCGCGGCGTTAGCCCAACAATGGCCCGCACCCGCGGCTAAACCCACCAACCAAGCCTGGGCGAAAAGAACTTTTGCCACCCGGGATTTCATACTACGCATGAGAAACCTCCAAATAAGCGCAAGACACGCGCAATCCGGCCCACCCGCAAAAGCGAGCGCGGCCCATGGCCATCAAGAGCAAAAACTTGCCCCGGCCCCATAACACACCAAAGAAATCGCGGCGTCCCACCGCTGTTTATTTAACGAGAGTTCATGTTCCCTATGAATCTCCAAGCCCACACAAGCTAAGTTGGAGCAGCATGATAGCCGGAGAAGTATAAATGTCAAGTTGTAAAAATCCGTCCCGCCGATTTTTTTTCAGCGAACACAAAATACTAAGCAACGCCCCCCAGAAGCACCCGATCATTACTTCCTGCGCAGGGCTTGCGCCGAATCGGCTTTTTGCCGTTCAATCTGGGCGTAGGCGTTGTGGTTGTGGATGGACTCAAAGTTTTCGCTTTCGATGCTGTACCACGTGATACGCGGCTCTTTTTCCATGGCCAGGGCCAGATCGCGGATGATGTCTTCCACGAATTTCGGATTCTCGTAGGCCCGTTCCGTTACATATTTTTCGTCCGGGCGCTTCAGCACGGCATACACCGGTGAACTTGCGGCACTTTCCATAATGGCCACCAGGTCTTCAATCCACAGCAACCCCTTGAAACGAACCCGCGCTGTGATTTGGCAGCGCTGGTTGTGGGCACCATAGGCGGAAATTTCCTTGCTGCACGGACACAACGAGGTCGCGGGAACCTGGATGCCTAAAATAAAATCGTCGGCTCCATTGCTGGTGCCTTCAAAGGAACATAAATAATCCATCAAGCCGCGGGCCCCGGTAACCGGCGCGGCTTTTTCAATGAAATACGGAAAATTCATTTGAACATGGGCATCGGTCGCCATCAGGCGGGTTTTCATCTCGTGGAGAATCGGAATGATCTGCGAAGGCGTAATGGTGCGGTGGTGCCGATTGAGGATTTCCAGGAACCGGCTCATGTGCGTGCCTTTTTTATGCTTGGGCAACGACACATACAAATTGATGCTGGCCACGGTGGATTGTTCCCCGCCGTCCCGCTGTTTGAGTGTAATGGGGTAACGCACCGCCCGCACGCCCACTTTGTCGATGGCCACATTGCGCTGGTCCGATGCACCCTGCACATCGGCCAGGTTGGAAGCCTCGTGGGCGGTTGTCGTGGTGATGCCGGAACCAGCGTCCGTCATAAAAAATCCTCCAGCCTGACGGGCCGCGCCAAGCCGCGGCCACCGGCAAATCGTAGGATTGTTCCGGCAGAAAGGCAAATACCCGGCCAAAACCCGTCAGTGCTTGTAAACAGCCTTGGGGTCAATTTCCGGCTTGGCGATAAATTCCAAAGCTACGCTGCTGCCGGTACGCGGACTGCCTGCCACGCGGCGATAAAAACAGGAGCGATAACCATTATGACACGCCACACCCTGCTGGTGAACTTTCAGCACCAGCGCATCCTGGTCGCAATCGACGAGAATTTCCCGCACCTGCTGCACGTGGCCGCTTTCTTCCCCCTTTACCCAGAACTTATTCCGCGAACGGCTCCAATAGGTGGCTTTGCCGGTTTCCATGGTTTTGGCCAAGGCTTCGCGGTTCATGAAGGCCACCATCAATACCTGGTTGGTATCGGCATCAACGGTAACCACGGTAAAAAGGCCCTGTGCGTCGAGTTTTATGTCCAGTTCGTTGCCAAGTTCACGAGTGTTGTTCGGCGAGGTCATTTTTTTCTCCAGTAAATTCTTTGGCTGCGGCCCGTCCCTGTTTTTCGTTGGCCATGCCCGGTCAACTGCGCCGGTTCGTCGGCTGACCCTGACGCCTGCGGGGGCCGCGCCAAATTGAGGTGTTCGCCCTCCGCTGGCGAATAATACCGGTCAGATACATCCCTTGGCAAGCCCGGTTGCAGGATTTGCGCACAATCAGGCGTGGCCACAGGCCGTCATTTCCAGGCGCAGCATCCGTGGTTCATTCAGGCTTTCCGCCGAAGCAATAATCAGGTGGTCTGAAGCATGATGAATCACCGCGCCGTACGCGCTCCGAGGTTGTTATTTTTTCCCTGCACCTTTAAGATAATCCGAAATTTGCCGCCGCATAAAAGGTGGTCACGATCATCTGTGGATTTTCAGGAAGTGAAACCTATGAAAGCAATCATAAATCGCGGAGCGTTACTTGAAATCCTGGGCCAGGCAGCCAACGTGGTTCCCGCCCGTTCCCCCAAACCTATTCTCGGCTGCGTGAAAATTTCCACATTGAACGAACCCGGCGGCAACGCCTTGCGCGTCATGGCCACCGATATGGAAGTGACACTGGAAAGTACGCTGGGACAAGTGGAAGTAAAAGAGCCTGGATCAGCGCTTTTGCCGGCCATGAAATTTCTGGAAATCATCACCAATGCCCCGGATGATACCTTGGTGCTGGAAACCAATGGCGATCAAACCACCATCACGGGTTCAGACAGCGTTTTCAAGTTATTGGGTTTTAATTCCGAGGAATTTCCCCCCATTACCGGATTTGAAGGCCAGCCCGATTTCTCCCTGCCGGCCAGCACGTTGAAAACGATGCTGGACCGGACGCGTTTTGCCGCCGCTAAAGAAATGAGCCGCTATGCCATTAATGGCGTGCTCTTTGAACGCAAAGGTAAAAAGCTCATGCTCGTGGCAACCGATGGCCATAGATTGGCACAAACGCAGGACCAGGTTATGGCAACGGATGCTAAAGAAGTATCTTCGGTGGTGCCGCTGAAAGCCATTTCACTTTTGGAACGGCTTCTGGCTCATCCGGAACATATCGTGCATCTGCAATTTCGCGAAAACAAGCTGTATGTGCATGTGGTGGAACAAACCGCCGACGGCAAACCCGCTGCCAGTGCCGGAACCATCTTAAGCAGTGTCCTGGTGGAAGGCCTGTTTCCGCCTTACCAAGATGTTATTCCCAAGGATTGTGATCGCAAAGCCGCTCTCAATCGCGAAGAATTTTTCAGTGCTGTGAAACGCTCCGCCCTGCTGACCAATGAAGAATCCAAAGGGGTAAAACTTTCCTTTGGCCCCAATCAACTGGTTGTAACAAGCCGGGCTCCGGAAACCGGCGATGCCCGGGTGAACATGAAGGTGTCTTATTCCGGCGAACCGATAGATATTGGATTTAATCCGCATTATCTGGCCGATGCCTTGAAAGTAGCCACTGTGGATGAAGTCGTGCTGGAAATGAAAGCATCCACCAAGCCGGGGATTTTGCGACTCGGTCCGGATTTTCTTTATGTCATTATGCCGGTGAGTTTGCCCTCGTAACGACAACTAAATCGGAAACGCTCGGCAGGAAATGAGTTTACGGGCATGGCGCGGCCAAAGTCCAATCCTAAGCCTGGCAAAGGCAAAACTGGCCAAGATGAATCATTGGCAACGGCCATTGAGGACGCAAAGGTTCGCGCACAGGCGTTGTCATTACAGCGCCAAATATCGTTGCGGCGAGTTAATGCCGAAAATCCTCCGGCTCCGCTCGGGCCAATTCTGCAAGACTGGTTTAAGCAACACATTGAAAAACCCGGAAAGCTGCTGGGCAGCATTACAGAAGACTGGATCGCCCTGATGCCGCCTCAGCTTTGCCGATACACGCGGCTGGTGTCATTGACGCGTGGAGTTTTGCATGTCATAGCTTCGAATGCGGTGGTTGCTGCGGAACTAAATATCCACCTGCGACAAGGACTTTTAAACAGACTCCAAAATGCATCCAAAGGGGCCGTTTATCGTGTAAAAATAACCATCAGCAGTCAGCTTTGATAGGGCCGGATGAATCAGGTTATTTACATCTTATCCACAATTCAAACAGCGATATTTTTCGTAAAGCAGGTGGGTATGGGCCTGGGACGTGCATATTATTAATGATTTAAAATAGTAGCGGTAGTGATGATGGCTGTCGGTATGTGGAAATGAACCTCATTTAAACGTGTAAGAGATGATAAAATTAAAACTTATATTATATATTTTAATGTGAGTTATTGTGGATAAATTGTTGGGGTGTGAACATTATTGGCTGTTGAATATTTAAGTTGCCGACAGATCGTGTTAAGAATATTTAAGAAAATTCTGTAAAGCATTGATTTTCATTATGTTATAAGACCAATTGACGATAGTTTATCCACAAGCCATTAACATTATTGTTGACAGGGTCGGGTGAAGCGGTTGTGGTTGATTTATCAACTAGGGTGGTTCTCAAAAGTTTTGTCGCATGTGTGGTATATATTCGTACATCTGGCTAGGCACAGAGAAATCTTGGAGTTGCGGGTTGCCGACGAATCTGTTTGCCTGGCGTGTCGATCAGGTGGCACAACGTGCCATCATCTGCGTATAATCTGCCTTTATGATTGTGCTGATCGATAATTATGACTCTTTTACCTACAACTTGGTGCAGTGCATTGGTGAATTGAATGCTAATTACCACATCGAAGTGTTTCGTAATGACAAAGTCACCGTGGAAACAATTGCCAAGCTCCAGCCTGACCGTATCATCATTTCACCGGGTCCCTGCACTCCGCGTGAAGCCGGTATCAGCAACAGCGTGCTGCAAGCCTTTGCGCCGAGCATACCCATCTTGGGCGTTTGCCTGGGCCATCAATGTATCGGCCATACTTACGGGGCCGTGGTGGAGCGCAACTGGCGCCTGATGCACGGCAAAACTTCGCCGATCCACCATGACGGGCAGGGAGTTTTTGCGGGTATGCCCAATCCGTTTTCCGCCACGCGTTATCACAGCCTGGTTATTCGGGCCGGCACACTGTCGGAAGATTTTGTGGTTTGTGCCTGGACTGAAGAAAAAGAAATCATGGGCGTGCGGCACCGGTGCTGGCCATTGCACGGGGTGCAGTTTCATCCGGAGAGTTTTTTGACGGAAGATGGAAATCGCCTGTTGGCAAACTTTCTTGCGATTAAGAGTCATTTGGTTAGCCCATAGGCTGCCCGTAGATGACGGGTGTGATTTGTCACTCAACTTCATGAACAGGAGATCGCTGATGGCGGAGAACTTTCCCGGCCTGCATTATTTTGCCGATTCCTGGATTCCAACGCAGCCCCAAACCATTCATGCCCAGGTGGTTGTGTATGGCGGAACATCCGCAGGCGTTTTTGCGGCAGTTGCCGCCCGGCGGCTCGGCCACAGCACATTGCTCCTGCACCCCGGTAAACACCTTGGCGGCCTGACCACCGGAGGTCTGGGCTGGACTGATCATGGTAACAAAGGCGTCATCAGCGGCATGGCCCGCAGGTTCTACCAGGATGTGGGCCGGACCTACGGACTTAGCGAAATATGGTCTTTTGAGCCTCGAGTGGCCGCGGAAGTGATGCAGCAGATGCTGGCCGAGGTCCAGGTGCCGGTGCAAACCGGTGCATATCTGGAAACGGTAACGATGGATGGCCGGCGGATCGCCATGATCACCATGCTCGGCGGACTGCAGGTGCATGGAGATGTGTTTATTGACGCGACGTATGAAGGTGATTTGCTCGCCCTGGCTGGGGTCAGCCATACGGTTGGACGCGAGGGCAATGCTGTTTACGGCGAAACGTTTAACGGTATTCAGGTACGTAACCTGCACCAGTTCAGCCATCCGGTTGATCCGTACGTACGGCCAGGCGATATTCGCAGCGGCCTGCTGCCGGGCATTGTGGATGAAGACCTGTCCCTGCGGCAGGGTCAGGGCGATTCTCGTGTGCAGGCCTACTGCTTTCGGGTGTGCATGACGGATGATCCGGCGCTGCGGGTGGACTGGGCCAGGCCCGCCGGATTTAACCCGGACGACTACGTGTTGGCCACACGCTGGTTCCAGGGCGAGAAAGACGCGTACAACGATCAACTTCCGGGATCTTCCGGGGATGCGGTGCCGACCAAGTTTGACATTCTCGCGCCGCGTACCGCCGGAGGTTTTCATAAAACGGACACCAACAACCACGGTCCGGTGTCCAGCGATTTTATCGGTGCCAGTTGCGACTGGCCGCGGGGTGATTATGCTAAGCGTGAACGGATTTTTCAAAATCACGTACGCTACCAGGCGGGTTTTTATTGGCATATGGCCAACTGCCCGGAAATTCCACAGCGCTATCGTGATGCCTATGTGCGTTGGGGCCTGGCCCGGGACGAATTCACCTCCACCGGCCACTGGCCGCACCAGCTTTACGTTCGTGAAGCCCGCCGCATGGTTGCCGATTACGTATTGACCGAGCACGATTGCCGCCTGGCGCGGCGTTGCCCGGATCCAGTGGCCATGGGCAGTTATGGGATGGATTCGCACAACTGCAGCCGGTTCGTCAAAATTGATGCAGGTCAGGCCCGTGTTCTCAATGAAGGCGATGTGCAGGTGTCTTGCGCCGGACCTTATGGCATTTCCTACCGGTCCATAGTGCCGCGCAACGGTGAATGTGAAAATCTGCTGGTGCCGGTGTGTGTGTCCGCGTCACACATTGCTTATGGATCGGTGCGCATGGAGCCGGTGTTCATGGCGCTTGGTGAGGTGGCGGCAAATGCCGCCCACAGCGCTCTTAGCGCGCGGTGTGCCGTACAGGCGGTGGATTATTCCCTGCTGCGCTCACGGCTGGTGGCGGCCGGCATAGTGCCGGGATAATTCAGGTGGTTACGACCGCCGGCGCAAAAAGGACGCCCCGGAGTGGAATCAACCCCGGGGCGTGGAGCGTGAAAAAGGCGGGCTCGGTAAAACGGTAAGCTCGTCAGGCCGGGAGCGGCCTCCGGCGGCGTACCAGTAATAAACTCGAACACACTGCCAATAAGGCCAGGGTAGAAGTCTCGGGAACGGTGACGGTGGTGGAATTAAACAAACTGGCCGATACCACATCGGACCCGGTTCCAAAGCCGATGACTACATTGTTAATACTGTCCGCAATGGCAAGATTCTGCAGGTGGAAGGTAAAGGTCGGGCTGTTACCCAGAAAGACACTATGGGCGTTGTTCCCGTCGATGCTGGAATTGGCATCGATATACGGCGAAGGCCCGATGACCAGGTATTTAGGTCCGCTGCTGGTTAAAAGAAAGGTGTTGGCATTGCCCGGCCCGGTGGTTGACGACGAAATCGTCCACGCGTTGGAACCCAACGCGGAAAAACCGGAGAGCGGCGTAGTGGTGGCGGTCCCATCGGAAGCCACGGTCACACTCTGGCCGTTATACAAGGCCAGATCGCTCGGTGAACTGGGTGCGGTGCTTCCATTGGTCTGCACACCAAAGCTGACGCTGCGCAATAATTCATTGGAGGCGTGCATCACGCTGGCGTTGGTGATGGTCACACTGATGGTGTTGCTGACGGCGCTAACATCAAAAGCAATGGTGGCATTGGCCAGGTTGGTTCCATCGCCGACATAGGCGTTGGTTACGGAAAATGTCTGGATGATATCCGCACTGACCGCCGGAGCCGTGACACCGGCAAGGGCCACCAAGGACGCACTGATGAGCATACTGCGAAAACACAACATATAAACTCTCCCTGCCTGGGACGGCACAGAATACACAAATCGCCGCCGTCTTAGACGAATATTCAAGCGACAGCCCGGTACACCGGACTTGCGAAAACGCTTTTTTTTACTTCGCGTGAGAAGAAATTGCTGGGGTTGATTACCCCGATAAAATGATTCTCCTCGCTCGTCTCAACTTGACAACTCCAACCCTTTTTGCCGGAGATTATTTTTCAGCCAACAGTGATCTCGCACTTGCTGGTTTTACTATCAGCCGAAAGCACGGTGGAAGTTAAATTTTTTACAGAGATATTTTGCGATTATGGCCGGCCTCGCCGCAGGGCCGATTTTTATGGGCGGCCTCGGGGCTACCAGTTGGGGAAAAGCAGCCAGGAGTCGTTGTTGCAGGCCGTCGGCCGGTTATCGGCGGTGATTAAGTGCGGGCTAGGCTTCATGCCCGCCGGCCGGAGCCTGCCCTTTACTTTCGCAGGTGTCCTTGGCAAACTAACCATAATGTCAACCACGATCGACAATTTAAATGCGCCCGGCACTGTACCGACACCGGACCTTTCGGTGCACCTTAAGAATTTGCGGATGGCTAACCCGGTCATGACGGCCTCCGGCACGTGCGGCTACGCGGATGAGTATGCCAACTTTGCCGATTTATCCAAGCTTGGAGCCTTTGTTACCAAATCCATCAGCAAGCAGCCGCGGCCCGGCAACGAAAGTTATCGCGTGGTCGAAACCCGTGCCGGGATGCTTAACGCCATTGGCCTGGCCAACATCGGATTGGAACGGTTTTTGGCTGAAAAGATTCCCATTTTGCAGAAAATGGGCATACCGGTGATCGTCAACGTTCCCGGTTGGAGCATGGATGATTATGCCGATGTGGCCCAAATACTGGATCAACAGGTGCCGGTGGTGGCGGGAATTGAGTTGAATGTAAGTTGCCCGAATGTCAAAAGCGGCCTTTCTTTTGGCACCGATGCCGTGCGCCTGGCGGAACTGGTGGCACATGTGCGGCGGCGCGTATCTCGCTGCACGCTCATTGTGAAACTCTCGCCGAATGTTACGGATATCGCGTTGACCGCCCGGGCCGCGGTGGAAGCCGGGGCGGATTGTTTGTCGCTGGTGAATACCTTCACGGCGATGGCCGTTGATATTGAAAAGGGCCGGCCGGTGCTGGCCAACGGCACCGGCGGCTTAAGCGGGCCGGCAATAAAGCCCATTGCGGTGTACATGGTACATCGCGTGTATAGCGTGGTGGCCAAGGCCCACAACATTCCGCTGATTGGAATGGGAGGCATTCAAACCTGGCAGGATGCGGCAGAGTTTATTTTGGCCGGGGCCTCGGCGGTGGCGGTGGGAACGGCCTTGTTTATTGATCCGTCCATTCCCCAGCAGATCGCCGACGGTCTGCGCGGTTATCTGCAGCGCAAGGGGAAAAGCTCCGTGCGGGAAATCGTGGGCACGCTGGCGATGGAATAGGCCCCGCAACCGCTTTGGGCCATCGCACCGGCCCTGTTTCAGGTTAAGTCGGCATGGGCGAATCCTGATTGCTTTGATGATTTTCCTTACCGTGGGACCGGCAGGTGCCGGAAATTAAAAGGCAATTTGACCAGCATCGTGCGTGTAAAAAAGCGGATGTTGGCGCGGGCGGGCTTGCCGCCGACAACATTGATGGTGTACCGGTAATAGCCCCAGCCGCGGCTGAGCACTGGGCCACCGGCATGGGCGATGATACGCAAATGGTGGCCGTGGGCACTGTACAGCCGTAGTTCCTGGCCGCCAAAAAGATCGTTGGTAAAACGCTGTTCAATGGGAATCTGAGCCAAAGCCAGCCAATGATGGGTTTTTCCGTGGTAAAAAAAATCTTGAATTGCGCTGATGTGCAGGGGTATTTGCCAGCCGCCGGGAATTTTTTTGAACGTGCCGAATACCAGATTCATGCCCTGATCCTGAATGGCGGCGTGGCCGAAGCCCAGGTTGTTTACGTGCAGAGTACGTATATTGCTGGACAGGTAAACGCGGACCCATCCGCGCAGGGCCAAAGACGCAGCCTGCAACGGCGGCCAATGCAAAGCCACCGTCAGGGGGAATACGCCATCTTGCGGTGTCTGCGGCCAGCAGTTTTGCGTGGTTTTAACGGCGGCGGCCAGCAGCACTTTGCTGTGGGCGTCGGTGAGTGTTTCGGTGCCGTACAAAGGGCCTATTTGTTCCAGAATATGGTTTTTGGTGGAAGCCCATAGCACAAAAAAGTGAGCATGGAAGCCGCGCCGCGGATTGCTGGGATCCACGTTGATCAGCCAGTGATTCTCAAAACGGTGCACTGCGTTGAGCACTACGGCCCCGGCCCCATGGATGGATATGGGGACATCGTCTGCCAAGAGGCTGTTAAAACCGAACGTCGGCTGGTAACTGTTGTACATGTTTCCCGTAGGACCGATTCCAGTGAGGTGGGCCAGTTGCTTGAGCACGCGCCAAAACGGCTGGCGATGGACGTTACAGGAAGCAAGCTGCACAGGGCGTAGTGGGCCGACGTGCGCGATGAGGCCGGCCTGCAAGCACAATCGGCGGACCACTCTCTGGACCGTGGGGTGGGGTAATTGCAGCGTCACCAGCGGACCGCGCAGGATGTTGGCCGTCTCAATACCATCGACTGTGGAGACGAGCCGGGCGCGAAATAATCGGGGGCGGGCCATGCGTATGGCCTGGCGAAGGGCGGGAATGGCGGCCGGGCCTGTGCGGATCAAGTGCCGACGAGCCGCATCCTGGCGCTGGGCATTGGCGCTTTTGAGTTGGCCAATCCATCGGGCGATCCTATCAGCGGGGGCGGGAGTTCCGGGGTGCTTGGGGGTGTGGGCTGGCATGATCAGGCTGGCCGGGCCGGGCCGGGGATGATGAACCGCTTTGGTTACCGCGGCCGGCTTGGAAGCGCCGCTGCAACCCTTGGGAAGCAGCACGTTGTGGAATACAAACGGTACCCGCACGTGCATAAAACGAGTGGGAAGTTTAACCCAAGTCGTTACCGGCAGGCCGCCCTGGATGTGAATGATATAACTCCAGTTCGGCCCCTTGAATTGCCGGCCCACGCGGCAGGAAAGTTTACGGCCGCCGGCACTGTTAAAGCCTAAGACACCGCCGATGTCGGGGCCAAAAATAAAGGATTGGCCGACCGGCAGGGCGTGGAGTAACCCCGCCGTGGTCGGCGATAGCAGCGCCTGCGGGCTGGCCGAAACCGAAACTCGAATGTGGCAACGGCCGATGCGCGGATTGAGTGGATCAGCCACCACATCCGTAGGCTTGCCAATGACAATATGCAGGCCATGCAGGTTCAGCGCGGCTTTGCCGGAGTTCAGGTTGGAAACGCGGCGGATTCGCGGAGCTATGTCCAGCGCCATGGGCACTTCCCCTGCCAGCACGGTGAGTTTGGTGGCGTGGGGTGAAGGCCAATGGAGCCGCGGCGCAAACGAAAACTCGTCGTGGGAATTGCTCTGATAGCAGTATTGCGATACCGTCGCTGCCAGCAGCGATTTCCCGCGGTTATCCAGGGCTTGCGTAAATTGGACCGGGCCGACTTGCTCAACGGCCGTGCCTCCCGGTGCCCAAAACCCCATCACGCCAACGCTAAATCCGCCACTGGTGCGTCGGCCCGAGGGGGCGCTGAAGGTTGCGGTTTCTCCGGCGGAAGATGATTGCACCGCCAGCAGCAAAGCCCCGCGGCGATAAACGGGCGTGCGCCGGGCCAGCGTGCCGTTGCGGCAAAAGCTCAGAAATCCGGCGGGAATGTAAAAGTCGTTGCCGCAGGGACTTATGCCGGTCACGTAAGCAACCCGCTGAATCACTTTCCAAAACGGCTGGCGCTGCACGTGGATGCTTAATCGCCGGGTGGTCCATTGCAGGCGTGTGCCGGCAAACTGGGCCGTCAGGCCCGCCTGTCGGCACAGCCGCTGGAGGATGATACGTAGCGTTGTGTTGGAGAGCTTCAGCGTTACCAATGGTCCCCGGATGGCCTGGGCCTGGGCGATGGCACCGAGCAGTTCGCGCATATCCCGGCGCATCTGCGGTGTGGTCCAACCCGCCAGCGCTGTTTTAAGCGGAGCTACGGCGGCAATGCCGACGGCGATGAGTTGGCGTTGGGCTTGGCGACGGATGGCGGAGTGTGGGCTGCCGAGCTTGCCGACCCAAGCAGCAATTTGCTGGGGCGTAAACACCGGCTGAGGTCGCGGCAACATGATAATGGAGGGCGGCGGGGAAGCGGCACCAAGTTGGGCTGCGGCCATTGCCGGGGTCGCGCGTGGCGGGGTGGCACCGGTAGCCGGTCTTGCCGCCAACAGGCACGCTATGGCGACGATGGCGGGCCATGATTCTATTTCGGTTATGCGCATGGAAGGGTTTCTCCTTGCGTGTTGACCACTACCGCCGCAGCGGGATGTGTTGGAATTTAAACGGCAGGGTGATGATGGTGATGTGCCGATAAACTTTTACTTCCACGGTGCTGGGTTTGCCAGCGCTAAAATAAAAGGTGCTTTGGTAGTGCCTCGGATTACCGTATCCTCTACCAACCGTGCTGACCAGTAGCTGCCCATGGGAACTGCGAAAATGAAAAGGGCTGGGGAACATAGTGGTGAATCGGGCCATCAATGCCGCAACGCGCTGTGACTTGGTCAGCCTGGCCGGTACGGATACATTCATCAATTCTTTCCACCGATTGCCGGCGCGGATGGGGCGGCCAAACGCAACGGTTATGCCTGCCAAGTGCATGGTGCCTTTGCCCGCCGCCAGATTACCGCATCTTTCCACCTGTGGATCTGTGGCCACCGTCGCTGTCAGGCGCGCCTGCAGCAGGGCAAGGAATTTTGCTTTCGTGGAGGGTCGTCCCAACGTGACCTGCCACGGGTAACCAAACACGGCAGAAGTGCCGCTGTCAGTGTCGTAGAGCGAATATTTGATTTGGGGAGGTATCGCTAACCTCCGGTGTTGGTCGTCCACGGCCAGCCGAACCTCAAGTGGGGATGTTTGTAACAACACGTGCGGCGTGGGCACACACAGGCCGCAGTATTTTACCACCAACTCACGATGACCCTGCCCGCTGGTTTGCTCGCTTCCATAAACGGATATTTGCCGGGCCGATTGGATCACCATGGCCAGGTTGCCGTGGATGCTCACGGCCGATCCCTGGGTGAAAAGCCCGTGGTGGCCAAAGAAAAATCCGGCGGCCGGGCCGTATTGCGCGCTCGTCGGGCCAACCCCTGTGGTCCTGGCAATCCGCAGCATCACTTTCCAGAACGGCTGGCGCTGTACGTCCATGTTAAGGCGTTGCGCTGCCCAGGCCGGCTTCGGCGAAAAATAGGGATACATGCCGACTTCGTCGCACAGCACGCTGATGATGGTTTTGACGGAAGCATTCTTCGCCCGCACCGAAACCAGCGGATCGCTGGTGTATATGGCGCCCAGTGCGGCACGCAGGCGCTGGCGTGCCGGAGCGGTGCGTGGCGCATGGAGGGCTTTTTTCAGCGCAGGCAACGCCGCATTGCCTGCCGCCATGAGAAGCTCTTTGGCGTGATTTTGGGCTGCAGCGTTGCCGAGAGCCAGATCGTGAATCCATGCGGATATTTTAGCCGCATCCGGGGCGTGTGGCCGCGGCTTGGCCAGCATGATAATGGAGATTGGCTGGGTTGGTTCAAGATGTTTCGCCACGCCCATGGCCTGCGCCAGCGGCCACGCCGCCATCGCCAGCCAAACCGTAGCCGCTTTCGCGGTGCCATTCTTGATTCCCGCTATCCGCACGTTCATTCTCCTTGCGCCGTGATCATTATCGCGGCAGCGGAACATTTTTGAACTCAAAGGGCACTTCGATCTTCGCGGCCGCCCAGCGATAAACTGTCAGCCTGGCTGTGACCGGTTTTTCGCCCGTTATTTCAAAATCATAATGGAAGTGCGGCCCAGCGCCTCCGTCGTTGGTAGCGATGGAATTGCTTAACACTTTGCCCCCGGCCCCGTAGAACACGATGGCTTTGCCGCTGGTGAGTTGGCCCACGAGCGCTGCGACCCGCAGTGCGTTTCGCCGGTCCGGCATACGGGTATCGATGTCAAGTGAAACCTTCCAGACTGGGCCTGGCGGAACAGTTCGAGCGGTTGGATCGTTCACGGGCTTGCCGAAATGGATCCGTATTCCCCGCCAGGCCATCTTCGCCTTACCTAACGCCAGATGTTTGAACCGGTAGCTCATCGGCCCGACCGGTAAAACGACGGGAATGCTCCCGCGTAGGCTGGCTATGCGTTGGGCACCGGCTGAAGGCCACTTCAGCGCCGTCGTCAAGCTGAATCCAAGCTGTTGGCCCCACGACGCGTCGATGGCTTGGCAGACGCCGCTTGCATTAACCTGGTGGAACGCGCGTCGCAGCGATTTTCCCATATTGTCCACCGCCCGGGAAACCTGCACGGGGCCGATCCGCAGGAGTTGACCGCGGCCCGGGCACCACAGCACGTCGACCCGCACTTGCAACCAGCGGTGGTGCCGCCGAAGCGTGGCGGCATCAAATTGCATCTTCCGATCCAGCGTACACGACTCGATCGCCACGAGAAATGCGCCGCTGATGCAAATTGGCGTCCCCTTTTGGAAGCCCGAGAACCCGCGGCCAAAGCTTACGGTCGTGCCGATCGGCGATCCCATGGCGGGGCCTACGCCCGTAATCAGGGCAATGCGTCGCATCACGGTCCAGAACGGCTGGTGCCGCACATTCAGGTCAAGTCTTTGCACGTTCCAATAGGCGGGAATAGGCGCACCACTTTCACACATTGGGTAAAAATTCGGGTTGATTCCCACTGGCACACAGAGCCGCGTAAAGACTTGGCGCAGGGTGGCATTTCTTAATTTCAGCCTCACCAGCGGGCCACGCAGGGCGTCGGATTCGGCAATCCCCCGCAGCACGCGGCGAAGGCTTTTTCGCATCGCCGGGGTGGTCGGTCGGCACAAGGCTGTTTCCAGCGGGATAACGGCGGCATCGTCGATCGCCAAAAGTTGCTGGCGCGCCACCACCTGCACGGACTTCCGCTTGCCGATTAAATTGCCAACCAACCGGGCAATCGTCCGCGAACTGGGTTCGGCGGACGGGGGATTTTGCCCCATGATAATCCGCGGGATCGGCGCGGGGGATGCCGCAGCCGCACAGGCTGTGCCAGCAGCGATGCCGAATGTGGTCAGCCACAGCACAATTCTGGTCAACCGCATGTCAAATCCCCTTTCTCAAGGTATGGTTGGGGCCGCTTCGTCTCAGGATAATTATTGCGGTATCGGCACATTTCTAAACATAAATGGAAACCTCAGATGCGCCAATTGCCCGTGAAACCTGATTAGTGCCGTGGCCGGCCTACCGCCGGTCAGATGCAGGCTGTAATAATCGATGTCACAGCCCTTCCGCCAAGCTGTTCTTATTAATCCGCCCTCACTTATTAAACCATTTCCCCCCAGTGCAAGCTTTCTGGAGGATGCCGTATAAAATTGAATTGTATGCCCACCCAGCACGTGGTTACTAAATGCCGAAGCTATCAGGGATGTGCGGGGCGACCGGATACTTAAACCCACGTCCCAATGGCCGGCGGCGCGTTTCGGTTTGCCAAAACTCAAAAGCATATCTCCGCATTTCAACCGCGCCCGGCCCGATTGCAGATTCGTAACCTTATAGGTGCGCCAGCCCAGCGACATGACTACAGAAACATGGCCTTGAAGGGTCTTAATCACTTTGGCCCCGGCTGTCGGCCAGCCCAGCCCAATCTCACAGGGAAACACATCTTCCGTCGCGCCCGTATCGGACCATGCGCCGCTTTGGCTGGGTTTCGCCGCGCTTACCAAAACCTTCGCCCGATCATCCACCGCCGCCGATACCGTTGCCGAGAGTGAATAAACCCATTGTGTATGGACAGGGCACCACAACACCACCATGCGCACCTGCAAGGATCGGCTGGGAGACAGCATTGCGGCGGCGGCGAATTGCCTGCTGTGATAGAGGTGGAGTGATTCAACGACGATGGCCACGCGTCCATCCGTAAAAACGGGAGCCCCTTTTTCAAAGAGACCATGAGGCCCAAACTGGAGCGGGGACTTGGAATTACCGTAGCCAGATCTGGTGGGGCTGATGCCGGTGACAGCGGCGATCCGCCGGAGCACGTTCCAGAATGGTCGCCGCCGTACATTCACCGATAATCGTCGGTGGCAGTGATTTACCGCCGGGTAAAATTTCGCGCGGATTCCCGCCTGTTGGCAGATTCGCCTGATAATGTCCGGCACCGGCATTTTGGCGGCCCGAAGCGTTACCAAAGGGCCACGCCGGGCATCGGCTCGTTGGATGGCCAGCAGCGCCGTGCTAATGTCGGTCTGCACTTG
The DNA here is from genome assembly GCA_021851715.1 of Planctomycetota bacterium. Classification (GTDB taxonomy): domain Bacteria; phylum Planctomycetota; class Phycisphaerae; order WQYP01; family WQYP01; genus JABEVA01. The sequence continues at coordinate 17,828 of JAJZCR010000028.1, read as the reverse complement.
CGGCGTGCGTGCGACATGGAGCATATCGCTTAGGGCCGGTACCGCCGCATCGCCGGCGGCGATAAGATGTTTTTGTGCGTGTTCGCGGGTGGTGTAGCGCTGACTACTCAGGTCGTGGATCCACGCCGCTATTCGCATTGCCTCGTTCGGCCTGTGCCGTGGCTTGGCCAGCATGATAATGGATCTTAACTGCGGGTGCGGAGGTGCCGCACCCGCAGCCTGATCCAATGGCAGGGTGGCCAACGCCATCCCGGCGAGCGCCGTTCCCATGAACCCCCTGGCGATGGCTGCTACCCGCATCGGTATTCTCCTTGTGACGCAGCCATTATCGCTTGATGAACAGCTACGTCAAAGCAAAGAACACCGCTTTTGGCAGAATCCCCGGAGGTTGGTCAGGGTTTCCGGACGCCGGCAAGATTTCATGCCCGCATCCACCCTGGCCCAGGGTCCGGCTGTTGAGCGTCAGTTGGCACCAAATTCATCGCACCAATGTACGTTTTTCGCGTAATTGGCCGGGTCATGGTAACCATTGGCCGCCCCTGGTTGCGACTTTACGGCCGCAGGCTGTAGTTGCCGCGGGGTGGCCTGCTGTTGAGAACTGCAGCCACCGGCCACAAAGAGCACGGCCGCCAGGGCCAGGATCGGCGATACCTTGATAGTGTTGCGCAATAACATGGAAACTCCTTTCAAAAAAACTTTCCGATGAACTTATCCTTAAAGTTGCCGGGGTGCGCACCCGGCACCGCCTTTTGGTTGCATGAAGTTATTTTGGCAGCGGCACAAAACATTATTTAATCCTTCACAAAGGACTAACACCAAACGCATGTCTGTACTATATAGAGTGGAGGCCAATTATAAAAATATATGCGTGTTATATATTTTATGCTTATTGGTTATATGTTGAGCGAAGAAAAAACGGCTAAAAGCCGCTGTTGCAAACCGGATTGGAGTGCCCTGCCAGCCCATTCCCCCCGCATCACCTGGCGCTTATCTTCCGTCCGTCGTTCGTTTTGCAGGTTTCCTGGAGTAGGGTCTCCCAGCGCCGCCGCATTCGCGCCTTGCGGTGCAACCGGTGCCGCGAATTCCTGCGCCGCTATGCACGTATGGGTTATGCCTTGGCTTGCGACAAATCCGGCGGTGCCTCAGCCGCACCAGGCCCGGTTGCGGCCGCCTCTTGCGTTTGGGCCGCGGGCGGGTTAAAGCGCAGCCAGCTTTTGCTTTCCGCGTCGTCCATGGACAGTATCGTGTATTGGCAGCCGGGGGGAACCATGTCCAGTGAATCCTGTCCGGAAGTTAAATTGATAATCATATATTCCGCCCGGGCACGCACAAACTCAGACTGCCCCGCCGGTTGGACCGTTGTGGCCGCAGAAACTTTATCCAGGTTCAGCAGGGCCAGGGATTCCATCAGCGGATCACGCTGGCCGCGACCCGATTTAACAATCGTGGGTGTAATATCCGCATACCCGGCCACGCACAACCCCACCGACAGATTGTCCATCAGGCCCGCACAGATCAGCGATGCGGCCAGTTCAATAGCACGTTCGCTCTGGGCCCGTCCGTCGGCCAGAGTACGCCAGGTTCGCAGGTCCAATACCACGATCATGGTGGGCGGAGTATCCATAGTCATTTCCCGCACCACCATGTTGCCGGTGCGGGCCGTGCGCCGCCAGTGAATGGATCGAATGGAGTCGCCCGGGTGATAATCGCGCAGGCCGTAAAATTCATCAAAGCCGCCACGCGCGGAAGAACTCACCGACCCGCCCGGGGAAAAAGTCCGGGTCTGGGCCAGGAGCCGGCGGTTCAGCAGGCCGATGCGCGGATACACCACAATGCGCTGCGGAGCCAGATAATGGATGGCCCGATTTACAAAACCAAACGGAAAAGAGCAGCATATTCGCAATTCCCTTAGTTCCACCAACCCGCGGTTTTCCGGAACCAGATGCGTCATCACCAACGTGCCCTGCTGCGGACCCAAATGCAGGCAATATCCCTCCGGCACACGGCGCAGATGGCCGACCATGCGCGCTTCGGTCATACGAACCGCACACGACGGCCACAACCGCTTGCGATTGGTCAGCCGGTATTGCACGTCCGCCGCTTCGCCCACGATTGCATGGTCGCCGACCACACGGACCACTTCCAGCTTTTTCAGCACCACGTTGCCCATGATGGCCGAAACCAGGATACTGCCCAGCACAATACCCAACGCCCAAAAGAGCACATTGGTCTTTGAATTGACCGCCGCGAGCAACACAAATGCCGTTACGCCGGCGAACACAAAGCCGATGGCGGTAAGTTCGTAATAAGTCTTACGAATTCGCATGGGCAGCCCCAATCGATTGATCCAACCACACGGGCCGGTTCTGCTTACACCGGGCAGGGCACGTTCTGGATAATGTCCTGAATGATGCGCGTAGCCGAGTTGACGTCCCCGTTGGCCATGTAGCTTTTGCTGATCACCCGGTGCGCGCACACCGGAACCACCAGTTGTTTAATGTCGTCGGGAATAACATAATCACGCTGGTTCACCATGGCCATGGCCTGCGATGCCTGCATCAGGGCCAGGCTGCCCCGGGGCGAAATTCCGGTGTGCAGGGCTTCGTGTTTGCGCGTGGCCTCTACAATATCCATCATGTATTCCAGCAGCAGCACGTCAATTTTGATCTGCGAGCATTGCCCCTGTAACGCCCGCACTTCGTCCATCGAAAGGACCGGTTCCAGGTGTTCCAGAAGCCGTCGGCCCGGCTGTTCGCGCAGAATCGCCAATTCCTGGTTCCGCTGCGGGTAGCCCAGCTCAATCCGCAGCAAAAAGCGGTCCAACTGGTTTTCCGGCAGAAAATACGTACCTTCAAACTCAAAGGGATTTTGGGTGGCCACCACCATGAACGGCTGCGGCAGCGGCATCGTCTGGCCATCCACGGACACCGAAGCGTCGTTCATGGCTTCCAGCAGGCTGCTTTGGGTGCGCGGGGTGGTGCGATTGATCTCATCGGCGAGCACAATGTTGGCAAAGATCGGGCCGGGTTTAAAATCAAAGGCCTGTTTTTCCTGATTGTAAATTGAAACGCCCACAATATCCGCCGGCAGCAAATCGGGGGTCAACTGAATGCGATTGAACTGACAACTGATGCTGCGCGCCAGCGCCCGGGCCAAAACCGTTTTCCCCACCCCCGGGACATCTTCGATTAGAACGTGGCCGCGCCCCAGCAGGCCGACGAGCAAATGATCAAGGGCTTCTTTTTTGCCGAAGAAGACAGACTCAATATTCCGCCGCAGCGGTTCAAGAGGATGCATCGATAATCAAAGCCCATTCATGTTGCATGGCCACCGCAAACCTAGAGAGTGCTATTCTAATCGAATTCGGGCTTCATGGGCAAGGATGACAGGTGAGAATTGTTGTACCGAACTGGATTTGCCACCCAATGGCCAAAAAAAGAGTGTTCCCTCGAGTTGACCGACGTTTAGCCGGGGGTTTCACGATGCGGACCGGAAAGCAGCTTCCGCAAAAATTTGCGATTGCGGACTCCTCCGCCCGGCGGCCCTATGTTTAAACGCCGACAGTCACGGTGTAGGATTCCTTGCCGGCACCGCTCACGATCGTCTTGGAGGCACAAATCGACATTACCGCTGAATCGTCCTCGAAGGCGATAGGGCCGCAATTACCGCGCAGTTTTTCGGGCAGTTTGTCCTCGGACATACTCTTCGGTTTCCCCTGCAGCCCATCGCACACGCCGGCGACAAAGGTATCCAAATCGCCCGCATCTACCTTGGTGACGCGTACATCAAAGCGCAGATATATTTGGCTTGTGAATGGTGCGTGGCCATCCATTGCCTTGGTTGCTGCCTCTCGTAGTTTTTCCAAGCGCTTCCCATCGGGGTTTTTCTTACTCCACACTGAGTTGGCCCCATTCTTCCGGGGTGGCAGCCCCTTTACCGTGAAAGTGACGCCATGCATTACGTTCTCCTTAAGCCGAAGTTCTATCCATAAAAAGTTGTAATTCTTGGCAGTGCCGTGGGTTACGTCATTTTACCGGTGCATCGTACTGGACACACGCCAGCAACTCGAAGGCCCGGGCTTGAAATCAAACGCCTGCTTTTCCTGATTATAAATTGCAACGCCGACAATGTCCGCCGGCAGCAAATCGGGGGTCAACTGAATGCGATTGAACTGACAACTGATGCTGCGCGCCAGCGCCCGGGCCAAAACCGTTTTCCCCACCCCCGGGACATCTTCGATTAGAACGTGGCCGCGCCCCAGCAGGCCGACGAGCAAATGATCAAGGGCTTCTTTTTTGCCGAAGAAGACAGACTCAATATTCCGCCGCAGCGGTTCAAGAGGATGCATCGATAATCAAAGCCCATTCATGTTGCATGGCCACCGCAAACCTAGAGAGTGCTATTCTAATCGAATTCGGGCTTCATGGGCAAGGATGACAGGTGAGAATTGTTGTACCGAACTGGATTTGCCACCCCTTGGCCGAAATAGAGTTGTCACCGTCAGGCCCATCGGCGGTGAAAGCTTTACCCAGGCCAGGGTGCGGGAAACTTGGTGCATGGTGCCCCGGCTGGCGCTATCTGCGATTGGCCCGTGGACTATTCTGGCGGTTGCCGGGAACTGTCGCATCATTTTCTTCAATCTGGCTTAAGACCCAGCTTTTCACAGCGGCACGCTGGGCTGCTGTGGCCGTCAAACACGTTGGCGGATCGGCGGTTACGGCCGGTGCGGAGTCTGGTTGATCCGGACCGCGCGCTGATGCCGGCCGCCGTTGGGCGGCCGAGGTGCGGGGTGGCGCGGACTGCGGCGGCGGGACTGTTTCCGGGGTGATGGGGTCGGCGGTTGGTGGCCAGGGCCACTGAAATGTAACCCGAAACAGCCGCTTGCCGGCAGGGATTTCCGGATAAGATCGATGAATTTCACGCAGCAGTTCGGGCAGTGTGGCAAAGCCGTCGGCGATGGCGTCGGCCGGGATCAAAGCGTCCAGATGCGGCAATTCATCGATGCCGGTAATTTTGAGCTTGCCCAATCCGGGAGTGTAACTGATCTGGCCGACACGTACATGGGGTCGATCCCACACGCGAATGGTCTGGTGTTTTTTGCCGGCGCGAACCAGCTCGACAAGATGTTTTTTCAGCAGCAGCATCGCTTCAGGATAACCGCAGACCGCACGGGCGGTAAAGCCCCCGTTCACCAATCCAGCGGCTTAAGCCAGGCCTGCTTGAAGGTATCGACCGGTTCATCCAGCAGCGCCGGGCCGGCGGTGGAACGTATTTTCAACCGCGGTAATTCCGTCAAGGTACCCAGGACCCCAAACGGATGGGGCCGTAAGCCTTTTACCACCGCATCCAGATGCTCCGGTTTTATTTCCAGCAGGTATCGCGTGGCGGATTCGGAAAATAAAATGGCGTCATCTCCAAGGGCATCATCACGCGGAACCCCCGCCAGATCCACCTGTGCTCCCAGTCCGCCGGCAAAAAGCATTTCCGCCATGGCCACCGCCAGCCCGCCTTCCGAAAGATCGTGGGCGCTGCACACCAGACCATGGCTGATCAGTTCCGCCACCGCCTGATGCAGGGCCGGAGCTACAGTTAAATCCACCTGCGGTACGCAGGCCCCGGTATGGCCGTGAATATGCCAGTACATCGATCCACCCAGTTCGCGCCGGGTTCGGCCCACCAGAACCAGCAGGTTTCCCGGCTCCTTGGCATCCATGGTCATGGCCCGATCCACAAACGGCAGCACACTTACAGCACTGATCAACAGCGTATAAGGGATGCATATGCGCTCGCCGCGGTCGGTGATAAATTCGTTGGACAGCGAATCTTTGCCGGAAATAAATGGCGTGCCGAAAGCTTTGGCTCCGTCGTAACAGGCCTGGCAGGCGCGTACCAGCGCCCCCAGGTGCATGGGATCGGTGCATTTGGGCCAGCAGAAATTATCCAAAATCGCCGTGTGCCGTGGATCGCCGCCCACGCAAACGATATTGCGAATGGCTTCATCCATGCTGTTGAGCGCCATCTGATACGGATCGATTTCGCCAAAGCGTATCTGACAACCCACCGCCAGCGCCACCGCGCGCGGACTCTCGGGCAGCGGCTGAAGTACCGCCGCGTCGCCTGGTCCGTCACCACGGGGGCCTGTCAGGGGCTTGATCACCGTGGCACCCTGCACTTCATGATCGTACTGGCGGATTATCCAGTGCTTGCTGGCAATGGTGGGATGAGAAAACAGGCCCACCATCGCCTGCACGTAATCGCGCGGGGGCGCAAGGGCAGGGTCGTGCAGCAGGGGCTGCTGCCAGCAGGCCTTGCGCACCGGCGCAGGCAGGCCGTCATGAATGAAGCTCATGTCCAGTTGGCCCACGGAGGTTCCGTTGTAGTACAGCGAGAGCTTCCCGCTGCCGTCAAATTCACCGATATCGGTGGCCTGTACATCTTCGGCAGCCGCCAAGGCCAATAGCGCAGCCACGTGCTGCGGCGGCACCGCCAGCACCATGCGTTCCTGGGCTTCGCTGATCCAGATTTCCGTGTAAGAAAGTCCCTGGTATTTCAGCGGTACTCTTTCCAGGTGTACCGCCGCGCCGGTGTGCTGGCCCATTTCGCCCACGGCGCTGGAAAGTCCGCCGGCTCCACAGTCGGTAATGGCACCGAACAACGGACCGTCGGCATGGTCGCGGGCCTGCAGGATCACATCCAGCATTTTTTTTTCGGTGATGGCATTGCCGATCTGCACCGCATGGCTGAATTCATCGGCGTGGGTGTTGGTCAGCACATCGCTGGAAAAAGTGGCCCCATGAATGCCGTCACGGCCGGTCCGGCCACCGATGACAATGATATGGTCGCCGGGCTGGGCGGCACCTTTGGCGGAAAACTCCCGCGGCATCAGCCCCAGCGTGCCGCAGAACACCAATGGATTGCCGATGTATCGCTGATCGAAAAACACCGCTCCGTTGACCGTGGGAATGCCCATGCGATTGCCATAATCGCGCACACCCGCCACCACGCGCTGGGCGGTGCGGCGCGGGTGAATCACGCCGTGCGGCACTTCCTGCGGCGGCGTGGCCGGATCAGCAAAGCAGAAAATATCGGTGCAGGCAATGGGTTTGGCTCCCAGGCCGGTGCCTATGACATCACGGATGCACCCGCCGATGCCGGTGGCGGCCCCGCCATAAGGCTCGATGGCGGACGGCCGGTTGTGGGTTTCCACCTTCATGCACAGGGCGAAATCTTCATCGAATGCAATAACCCCGGCGTTATCCTTGAACACGCTGAGCGTCCAGGGCCGATTCAATTCGCTGGTAGCTCGAAAAATAGTGGATTTCACCAGATTGTCAAAAATAATTTTTTCCGCTCCACCGGTGTGATGGTCGTGCCCGCTGTGGGCCGCATCGGGAACGGGGTGATGGGTAAATTCCACCCGGCTTTTGAGCGTTTTATGTACGCAGTGTTCGCTCCAGCTTTGGGCGATGGTTTCCATTTCTACATCGGTGGGCTGGCGGTCCAGTGCGACAAAATAATCGCGGATGGCCTGCATTTCGGCCAGATCCAGAAATAGATGTCCCCGGCGCGACAGGCTTAAGAGTTCCTGATCGGTAAGCCCCTGCACGGGCACCACCAGCTTCGCAAATTGATAGGGCCGCGCGCTGGGAAATTCCGCTGGAAAAAACGGCTCCAGATGAATCTGCTCAATGCTGTCGTTGGCCAATACGCGCTGGGCGGTCTGGCGGAGCATTTTTTCGCCCGGCGGGGGCATGAGGGTGTAACGTCTTCCGGTGAGCACCCGCACGGGCGGGCTTTCGCCGGCGTTGGTGCGTGGCAGGCCCAACATATCCGCAATGGCCATTTCCGCACTCGCGGCCACGGGATCCATCACGCCGGGCTTAAGATGAACTTCCACGCTTGTATCCGGTGTATTGGTACCAATGCCGATGACCGGCGTTTCCGTTACCGGGTCGGCAAATAAATGCTCAGAAAGCCTGGCCAGGTTCGCGGGGGTCAAAACCGCCTCATCCCCTGCCAGCAGATACACGCGGGCGGTATGCACGCTGGTGATAGCAGGGTCCTGACCATTGGCACCCGTGGTATGGGTGGCACGCTGAAGCTGCTGAATTTCCGCCAGGATGGCCGCACCAGCGGGATCGTTAGAAAGGTCTTTGGGATGCACTTCGATACGAAAAACAGGCATGAATCTCCTTTGGGAACAATCTGTGGTTCCACAGGCGGCGGCCAAGGTCGGCCGCCGCATTTCTTTCGTGCATATTATGCGCCAGATTGGCAATTTTCGCATGGGTCTCGGATATATCGGTCCGCCGGTCGGGCGCGGCAACAGATTGTGCGAACGGACTGTGCGGCGCGTCCCAGAGATCCCGCCGGCCGGAAAAAGCAAAAAGCTGTTCTGCAGACCTGGAGAGGGATGCTGCAATTTGCTTGTTGCCGGTCGCAGATGATATGATATGTGTGGCACTATTGAATCAGCGGACGGTACCGTGGAGGCAGTGGCGATGATTACCTGCCATTTGTGTAGCCAAACAATAACTGAAAAAGATCGACTGTTCTATAAGTTCGGCCGGCCGTACTGTGCAAAGTGTTCCGCCACCTTCGAGCGCGTGGCTGCCGAAATTCGCGCGCAACCAAACGGCGCTGCGGCCGCGGGGCCTCGCTGGACCGCTTATGGACTTGGCTTTCATGATATTCTTGGCATTATCGCGTTTTGCATGGCCCTGATCGGCCTGGTCACGGGCGGTTTTTTGTGCATCGTCGGCTTCATTCTTTCGCTGTTTGCCATTGGCCGGGAGCGGTACTCATTTGGATCTTGGGTTTTTTTCCCGGCGATTTGTCTTATTATGGCAGCCGCCGCGGGTGCTTTAATTTGGATGTTGTTCGCGATCATCTCCCATTTTTGATACCCGTGCCGGGTCTCAAATTCCGCAGCCAACGCCATCCGGTGGGCCACCAAGGCACTCGGGTGGACACGTCGGGGAACGCGCCGCACCGCCGCCCGCTGTGGGCGTATAAATTCAGCGTTCGCTGAACTTTGCTGCGCGCCGCACATGACAATTCCGCGATTTGTCCGTGGCTGATCCCATGGGCCTTGAGCCACAGTATCTACATGCGCTCCTGGACCAAGCGCGTCGGATGTTTAAACCGATCGCGTTGTATTTCTTGCAATATGTTGTCAGGAAAACAAAATCCCGCATCAATGTGCTCCGGATTGACAAACTCAACTGCCGACCCACTTCCATGCGAGCCTATACCGTACAATATTTCCGCAAACGCTATGAAAATTCTCCAATGTACCGGCACGGGCCGAACAGAGCTTATGCGCCAGATGGGCAATTTTCGCATGGGCCGTCGGCGACCCATGCGGATGCGAAGCAAAAAAAAGCGGGGCGCTGTTGAACAGCGGCCCCGCCTGATGTCTGCATTGATTGGCGGAAACCACCAAGTCGAATGCGTTGGTGGTTACTGGAGTTCGACGGTAGCGCCTTCGGCTTCCAGCTCTTTCTTGAGCTTTTCAGCCTCAGCCTTTTCCACGCCGGTCTTAACGGTCTTGGGAGCGGCCTCCACCAAGTCCTTGGCTTCCTTAAGCCCCAGGCTGGTGGCGGTACGCACGACCTTGATGACCTGAATTTTCTTTTCGCCGGCGCTCTTGAGAATCACATCAAATGTGGTTTTCTCGGCGGCGGCGGGTGCGGCTCCGGCAGCACCGGCTCCGGCGGCGGGTGCGGCCATCATCACTCCGCCGGCGGCGGCCTCAATGCCGTGCTTTTCCTTGAGGTACTCGCTTAGCGCACGAGCTTGCAGCAGCGAGAGGGCGACGATTTTATCGCCAAGTTCAACGATTTCAGCAGCGAATTCTGCCATGGTAAAAACCTTTCCTTATCTGCTCGCGGCCATCAGCCAGGGCAACACGCCCCGTTTTAACTGCTCAAGGCAGGCTCATGACCAGCGAAATACAAATCGCAAGATGAACACATTAAATTCGCCCGCAACTTTATGCTGCGGCCGGGGTTTCCTTTTCCTTTTTCTCTGCCACCGCTTTGATCTGGCCGGCGATATTCCGACCCGGCCCGGCAACCTGTCCCGCCAGGGTTCGTCCCGGCCCGGAAATCTGACTGGTGATCAGCCCCAGAAGCTCGCGACGATTAGGCATCTTGGCCAGCGCCTCGGTAGCCTTTTTATCCAGCAATTTTCCTTCCACCACCGAACCTTTGATGGTGAGTTTCTGGATTTCCTTGGCCTGTGCAACTATTTCCTTGACCATATCGACGATGGATTCGCCGCCGTAGATCAGGGCATTGGTTCCGAAGAGGATGCCGCCGGCACCTTTAAGGCCGACATTATCCAGGGCTTTGCTTCCAACCGTATTGGGGATGACGGTCATGCGCACCTGCTTGGCGCGCAATTTACTGCGAAGGTTGTTGGTGTCCGTGGCGCTGATGCCGGCATAATCCACAATAACCACGCTGTCGCTGCCGCGCAGGCGTTTTTCCAATTCGGCGGTGATCAGGTTTTTTACACGTTTGCTCATGGTTTACCTCAAAATAAGGCCCGCTACGGGCATGGTACCTTAGCCAATTCAGGCTTGTTGTTCCGTGGTTTCCTCAACGTTCAGATGGGCCACATCCAGGGGCAGACCCGGACTCATGGTGCTGTGCAGTGTAACTTTGCGGACATAGTGGCCTTTGGCCGTCGGTGGCTTAAGTCGGCGGATGGTGTTGAGAAACGCATGGACATTGGCGGCCAGATCAGCGTCACTAAAGCTGACTTTGCCCACGGCTGCATGCACATTGCCGCCGGCATCGTTGCGAAATTCCACTTTGCCGGCGGTATATTCACGCACGGCGGTGGCCACATCGGAAGTCACCGTTCCGGCTTTCGGGCTGGGCATTTTACCCTGCGGGCCAAGTACCTTACCCAGGCGGCTGACCTTGGACATCAGGTCCGGCGTGGCAATCGCCACATCGAATTCCATCCAGCCGTCGTTGACTTTCTTAATCAGGTCATCCGCGCCGGCGTCAACCGCCCCGGCCGCAGTGGCCGCGGCCACATTGTTTCCCTGCACGAAAGCGATCACGCGGCGGGTTTTGCCGATGCCCTTGGGCAGGCTGACCGATCCGCGAACCATTTGATCGGCCTGCTTGGGGTCAATGCCCAGATGGACGACGATATTGACGGTTTCATCGAACTTGGTTTTCTTGAACTGCTTTAAGATCGGCAGCGCCTGTTCAACCGTTACCGGCTGCTTCGGCAGCAGTTTGGCATTTTCTTTGTAACGCTTTCCGCGCAACTTTTCGGCCATGATGCACTCCTGTATGCTTCCCGGCCCTGCCATGCCACCAGGGCAAGGCGTTGGCCGGAAACAGTTTTCTGCTTGAAGGATTACGCGGTAATGGCAACAGGCTCGGGAGAAGCTCCCGCAATATAGACGGCCGGAAAATTCCGACCACCGCAAAGTGTTCCAATGCGGGCCACGCGCTTCGCCAATGGGTTTAGCGGGCAGTGGCAGCCCATTTCGCCTGACGCAAGCCGCGTCCTTAAAGCTCCCACTATTCTGGTCCGTGGTCCGACCGCCTCTCGGCGAGGCTGGCAAGTACAATACCCATTGCCGGGGACGATGTCAAGTCCATAATCTCACGCGCAGCTAGCGGGTTAAGACTGTGGCTGGAGAGGCGGGAACGGCCAGCAGGCTGGCTGGCGTAAGGGGGCGGCGTAGGGTGGCGCGGACGGAGCGTTGCGAGAGAGGCGTGCGCCGAGAAATCCACAAACAAGATGTTTTTTCCACGCCGCAATACGCGACGGATGCACTTGATACAATCCCGCCAACTCCCCGATGGTTCGTTGACCCTTGATCGCCTCCAACGCCACCTTGGCCTTGAACTGTGCCGTAAACCGACGCCGTTTTACCGACATAACATCACTCCGCAAACCAGGGCAAAAACTACCTTAGCAGCGCGCCCAGTTTTTGGGGAGTATTACATAATGACTGCGAAGCATTTGTTGGAATTTGCACCACGCCCGACGTGCTTTTGACTGTCGTGCGGATCGGGCGTCTCGAGCCACACGGTGATCGCCTGTCACCTGGACCGGTGCATGGTCTCCCAAGGCAACGATTGACTGGAAGAAGCAACCGGAGTTACATTTGTCGTATGATTGTTCGATTGTTCCAGTTACGAAATGTTGGGCCATCGCTCCGGTATTAGATATCCCAGAAGGGCGAACGATCATGGACACCAACTGAAGGATTTCAAGGGAGGCTGCAGCCAAGCTGAAGCAGAAGACATTTTCATTCCGATATATTGGATGGTCGCTTGATATATTACTGATATACGAAGGATCGTCAAAGTAGCCATCTCGCTCGGTGGACACCACACCCGGATCGTATTGTCCCAAACACTCCAGACACCTTCGCGGCGGTGTCGCAATGTGGGCTTTCCAATCGGCTCCAATAAGCCCCTGCCGTTTGCGGCTAGAATGGATTAAGATGCCGCCATCAACAACAGGAATCAGGTGGGCATACGCGATGAAATTAAGCACGCTGCGCGGCCAAGGACGGTCAACGCAGCTAAAGAGGATATCGCAATCCAGGGCGGCACGAAATCCCTCCGATTCAACAATGCTATATTCAATCGGCAGTGCCTGGAAACTCGCCGCGGTGGCCGATGCGCCCAGAGCTTTGGCCAAAACCCGGACTTTCGCGCAGCCAATATCGCGACTTTTTGCGTGCAACAACCGGTCAAGGTTGACACGTTCGACGGCATCGTGATCGATCAGAATAAGTTGACCAACCCCCATTCTGGCTAATGATTCTGCGACGATGCTGCCGACGCTTCCGGCACCGACCACTCCGATACGGACGCGACCGATCAGGGCCTGTATTTCATCACCCCACGCGGAAACAGTGCGCGTAAGCTCTTCCCGGAAAGGGGGCTGCGGTATTTGTTTGTTGTCGTAGGTGGCGTTGAACCATTCCCCCGCAATGCGAACGCTTTCGCACCAATTGAGGTCATAACGCCGGTGTCCGATCCTATTCCAAAAGCGTGCGCTCCATGCGCCATCGCATCCAACGGTCAATCCCAGCAACGGGAGTTGTGTGGCAGCTTGAATAGTTGGTGCAAGGCTCTGCTCGGCGCGAATATCATCTTGACTCATAGCCTGCCATCCTGGGCTGGGATGGCTATGTATAAACGCGATGCCTGCGTGCCGTGGAAGCGCCAGAGAGATTGCTCGCTCCACGTATGCTGGCAGAAAACTAACGTTTCCATGCACATTTCTATCACCGTGAACTGGCAGAATCACGTCCTGCAGCAGTCCAGTCCTCCGCCTTAAGCCATGGCTTGGATGCCACAACGCAAAACACAAGTCCTCTTGAGCATCCATTCGGATCAGGTGTTTTGTGAGTGCCTGATGAAGATCAGTTGTCATTGTAACGCTTAACGGCATCATTGTGTATCCATCAAATGGCGTATATGGGGCATATAAGCCGCTGCCGACCGGTCGGTCGTCGGCCAACCGGGAAATGGCCTGCTCCAGTATTCCCAATCCGCACCGAACGGGCTTTCATGAACGCCACCGCACGGGTGGGGAAGATCATTTCGCGGATGCAGGGGCAAGAGCCTGGGTTTAATGTGCGGTCCGCTCGGGGGCGATATGGGAAAGTCTGGTCCGATCTTAAAGCCCAACGTAATCTGCTGGTCGCGAAACCTTCCCACGGGGATTGTGTACGGAAAGGCGATCTTATCGTCACCTAGGTCGGAAACTTCAAAACCCATGGCACGAAGTTGCTCGATAAAGATCTGTTTGCCCATGTTTGGCTCTGCCTTTCAGGAAACGGGGGTGGGGCCAATGAAAATTGTTATAAAACGTTGATGTTCGTGCATATGAATTTCGGCCGTCGGTTGATTTCGGTAAGATTTCTGCTCGTGCCCTACGATCTCCACCAAATAATTCTGGTCGGGGTTAACCCTCGCCCGCTGCATGATTTCAGCCGGTGTAAGAATTTTCTCCGTGGTTGACTGCTGTTCGTCATTGACAGTGTAATCAATAGTGTGATCGTGCATGTTGCATCCTTTCGATTGGGCCGTGAACGCTGAACAGCCTCCGTTGGCTGTTTCTGGCCTCAGGGATAGATACGATTGGTCGTTACGCGCGAAAAATAGTTGACCGTGGCGTAACGGCATTTCGTATGTATAGTAGGTGCCGCTACAAGGATCCTATTGGTATGGCCGAAATGAGAAAAGTCGCAAATGTGCCCACCGATGTGGAGATTGAGTTGGGCTGTCGTCTATTGGATGGCGATCAGACCGTACTGACGGACATTCTCATCAAATATGGCCCTGCGATCGCCTGTGTAATTCATCCCCGCTTTCCATCGTTTCGCGAGCAGGATGTTGAAGATGTCCTGGCCATCGCACTGGATCGCTTGTGGAAAAGGCGGGCAACATATGATGATCGCAGGAGTCCCTTGCGACGTTGGTTCTGTTTGATCGCCACCTCCGTCGCCAAAGACGTGCTGAAGGCGGGCTGGCACAAAGCCCGTAAATTGGAGGTTTCGACAGACACAGAAGTCATCGAACAATACCTTGCGGTCGGGGATCGTCCTGACGCAACCTCACCTACGCTTGAACAAGCCAAGCGCGAACGAGATTTAAGCGAAATCTTGCGAAAACTCCCCGATGAACAGCGTCGAATCATTTTGGCGTGGGCCGAATGTGACGAGGGTGCGTGGACAACAGATTTGGCCCAGGAACTTGAAAAGCCCGCCGCGACAGTTCGGGCCATTCGCCTGCGGGTGCTCGAATCGGTCAAAAACGAACTGCGCAAGAGAGGCCATTCCGTTCCCTGACAATCGCCAGAGAATGAGGATAGATTTATGAAGACAGATTCAGAAAAACAACTCCGAGAAGACCTCCTTCGAGCCGCAATTCCGTTGGGTTTCCAACCTAATAATTTGGATGACCTGGACAGGTTGCTCGATACAGTGTCTGCCGAACCATTTTCGGCGGAACAGATTGAACGCATTCTCGGGAAAATGGAAGGCACTGTTCCCACAAGAGATCATCCGGCCAGCGGCGAAGTGTTGACTAACGATGAACGAGAGCTATTGGCGCTGTACAGAAATCGGTGTGGAGTTCTGCCTCCCGATATTCAGTTGAAAATCGACGCCATCAAAACGAAACTGAGGGACGCGAGGAAAAAGGGGGATGGCTGATGTCGGATTCCATCCGGAACAGGAAGATCGTGGCCAGCACCTTGAACGCAGCCAGCCGGTTTGGAAACGAAATTGCCGTGGTTACGGGACTTGCCAAGTCAACTCCCATCGACCCGTTGAAGGTAGTGGAATGCGAAAGCCATTTTATTGTGGCTCACGGCGATAATTTCGCAGATGCGTTCGATGGTAGGCTGGAATATGACCATCCCCTATTCGTCCTGTTTTACAACACTAAATACGATCACCTATGGCCGCATCGCGGCGAACATCATCCAAAAGTCCATTTCACTATTGCCCATGAGTTGGGGCACTATTTTCTGGAACGCCATCGGCGGTATTTACTCAAGGCTCGCCAGCCGCACAATTCCGAAGCCGAGTTTGTGGCGGATAATTTTGCTGAACGTGAGGCGGACTGCTTCGCGGCCGGATTATTGATGCCAGAGACACTTCTTCGCCCGCGAGTTAACAAGCGACCTCCATCAATCCCGGCGATACGCAATGCGACGGGAGACTATCACGTATCTTTCACGTCAATGCTCGTGAGATGGATACAGCTATGCGACTTCCCATGCGCTATGGCGTGTGTGCAAGGGGGGAATATAAAATGGGGATTTATATCGGAAGGATTCGCACAAAAACGCATCTTTGCACTCAAACGTGCCACACCCCTTGGGTCGAGTGACGCTTTGGAATTCTATCGGCAAGAAAGCGCCTTAAAGGCCTATCGCGAAGGAAGCGGTTGGGGCATCACCTCGCAATGGTTTGATAGTGACCACAAGGGGATTGAAGTTAATGAGTCATATCTTGTGGTGCCTTCGACGCAACAGATGCTCATACTCCTGACGGCATCAGAAGATGATCTTCCGGAGGCTTCGGACGACGATTGATTGGTAGGCTGACGAATGGTTTCGTGGTGGCAGTTTTTGGCTTATTGGGGCCACCGTGATTCGGAATCCAAGCATGTTTCCGCTATTGCCCAGTGGCTGCTGCGTGCTCAACTCCGAAGGCCAATCATGAGGAGTTTAGGTGATCACTTTGGCGCACCGTTGATCGCCGATTCCATCTCATCAAGGACGGACAAAATATGCTCGAAGGGCGGAACCGGACCAAAAATCATCTCCCGCATATTTTCATAATCGCGCCGGAGTTCACCAAATCGAGATTCTGGCGGAACCAACCGAAGTGTACCGGGACGGGCTTTTGTATACTGGGCCGCGGAAGAGGCAAAGAAAACGCTTTTATGCAAGGCAACCGTGAGCAGTAATTTTGTGTCTTTCATTGCCTCACGGCCGATGCCGTGCTCGTACATGCGAACCAAATCATAATAGTGACGGGATTGCCGATCGCGCAGAACTTTCTGGACCGGAGCATGGTACCAAGCGTGCAGGATGGTTGCCTTTTCCCAGAAAGTTCGTTCGGCGGCCAAAATGTGCACAGTGCATGCGGGCGATTCAAAAACCGTCGGAAAGTCTTCTGCGGCATAGGGCGCTACCGTGCTTTCATTGGTTGGCCAATGGTCAGAGCGGGCACCGATTTCCAAACGAACTGTGGGGCGAATGTAGGCCGGGCCGACAGCGGATACCGTCAGATCGCTACGGGGATAGCGGAACACCAGCGTCTGTTGATCAGGATCATCGTCTGCAGCGTCCAAAGACCATGCCTCCCCGGCGACGTTGCCAAGGGAATGGCTGAATGCGTCGTGAAGCTGTCGAAGCAGCGAATGATGGATAAACTGTCGGCAGGCTTCTGTGAGCGAATCCAATCGCCTCTGGCGTTGTTTACCTGTTTTGGCGGTCGCAGGATCCGAGTCGCCGCCGAATCCCAAATCATTCCGGTTGACGGAAAGGTCAATATCTTCCGAAAATCGCTCAATGACTTTGAAAACCTTGGCTAACGATGTGCCGCCCTTAAAGAGCAATCCCGCCGGTGGCGGATTCAGTGCAAACAACTGTTTAAGAGTCCAGCAGACCCAGAAATCCTTCTCGATAATCGACGCACTCAAGCCGCGGCGGACCGCTACCACACGGAACAAATCGGCGCGATCTCTGGCCGAGCGCTGGGCGAACTTATCCATGTGCGATCTCCGCTGATCTACCGCTGTGGTCGGCGATCTGTCGAGCGACGTCGGCAATCCAATCAGTGGTGTAACGGGCGTCTTGAAGCAGTGCGCGTTTGTCCTTCGTACGGATTGCAGCCCTGAGGCGGGTCACGACGCGAGCGTCCACAGCCTGTTTTCCAATGTATCGCAATGCCTGGAAGACCAACGCACTGGTCGGACTACCCGAAGGCAGGTCCTTCGGGGCGACATGCCTGATCTGTAATTCCATTTTCTTTCCAATGCGAATATGTCGGGATCGTCCATTACTTAAGTAGACGAACTTGGCGGGTACTTGGGTAGACAGGCCAAAGATATTGGCGGCGGCAGCACCGGAGGGCACCATACGGCTTCCCGTGCGGCGACCAATGGCCTGGGCGATCTGATCCACATCGGGCGTCAGCGCGATTCCCAATCTGGGATTGAGCCGAGGGTAATAATAGAGGCCGCGGCCGAGACGTTGGATATCACCGGATCGAACCAAGCGGGAAAGAGCTTGATCGGTGGCGTAGCGTGACCCCA
>JAJZCR010000149.1 GCA_021851715.1 Planctomycetota bacterium | reverse complement strand
TTGTCCACAAACAGCAACGCTTTGCGGTAGGCCGGACCTTGCAGAAGCCGCCGGGAAAATGCGTCAAGTTGATCAACCAGCCAGGGCCGCTTGCCATCCAGCGCGGAGCGGACCTTAAAAAAGTCCGGCGATTCAAGGGCGTACAGTTTGGTGGTGGCAGTGGCCCCGAGATCAAAAATATTTCCGGCAAAAGCTCCTTCCACCAGTACCCGCAAGGCCTGGGCCGGATCAGTGTAACCGTCGATTTCCGCAATCACCCGCGGATACAGCGGCAGCATGGCCTGATTCTCCCGTTGTTTGGTCAGCAGAAAGGGATCTGGAATATGGTGGCGGGACAGGCAGCGCTGTCGCAGCACGCCAAGCATCTGCAGGTCCAGTTCTCCATACTTATCCGGCTGCTGCGCAAGAGCGGCCATTTCCGCGGCGAGATCGGCGCGGGCGGCGGAGATATCGGCCGCCGCGGACGGGCCATAAACCGATAAAGCCAAACTGGCGATCGTGTCAAAATGTTCAACAAAATGCTTAAGCCAATAGGTGCGAAATTCAACATCTGGCAGCATGTTCTGCGTGCAGGGACGATACGCGGCAGGATCGGCAAGCAAAGTAAACATGGGCATAGGATTTAATCTCCGGCGGTGGCATTAAGCAAAACGGTTGCCGGCAGCACATCAACGCGGCGGGCCTTGGGAATAATATGGCGAACCACCGATGCGCCGGCCACGCGGTAAGCGGAAAAGCCGTGGCCGAAGTTCATCCCCAGCAGTGTGCCATGCGGTGAAAGCCAGAACTTATAAAGCGGCATATCCATCCACAATACGCGCAGTACACGCACGGGCTGATTGGCACCGGCAAAATTGATGTCCTGCTGCCGGCTGCTGATCAACACGCAACCCAGGCGGGTTTCCAAAGTCTGCAAAGCCAAATCGGTTACCGGCAGCACAAGCTTGCGTTGAGGCGGCATAGCCGAGGCCATGATGGCCAGCAAGGGCAGCGGAACCACATTGGAGGCGGATAAAATGGTGTGCGCCGAAGCCGGCTGGCCTTTGGATTTTGCGGAAAATGTTTCGATGGAATCACCCGCGGTTCGGCCGTTGAGCACCCCCTGAGCCGACCAGCGGGTAAAGGATCGCATGCGAATAGCCGCTCGGCGCTGGTAATTACCAGGATCAAATGCAATGCGCCAGGCCATCGCCGGCAGCGGCCCGCCGGAGACCGATTCCTGATTCCAGAGAAGTTTCCATGCCGGCCCGCGATGGGACACCTGCAGATGAATGGCCCCAACCACGAACTGATGGTAGAAAACCAGCATCCAGGTATCGTGGCCCACGGCTTGTTGGCCGTGCGGCTGCAGGGTTTGCACGCGGGACCAGTTAAGTTTCAGTTTATTTCGTGGCGTGGCCGGTGGATTCAGTGGTGCTGCCGCGCCTGCCCGCACATTGATAAATCCTATGTGTTCCAAGGCGGTAAGGGCTGGCGCAGCGGTAAGAAACTGTTGTGGTGCCAGAGAACGAACGGCAATGATGGAAACAGGTTGTTTAGAATCCGCGCGGGCCGCGACGCAGGCTTTTAATGCCGCCGCGCCGGTCATGCGGGTGCCGGCGATGCGCGTGATAATATCTCCGGGTTGCAAGCCAATGCGGACAAGTTTTTCAGGTAATTGCACGCTGGTTATCAGCAGGCCATTGGCCGCCGGGCGGCGCATGGAGTCAAGCACATGCTGGTAAGCGTGCGCCAGGCCTTTGGCAACATTGGCTGCCTGCGCAGGCACGACGGCAAGCCACGCCGCGAGCAGCAAGGCTAAGGCTGATGCACGGGATAATACAGAGCGATTAGCGCAGATCATTGGTCAGCGGCTTTTCAAATTGGATCAGCAGGTCCGTGTGCATGGAATCCCAGCGTGTGCCGACAACATCATATTCCAGCAGCACGGTCAGGTGCATCATGGCGCGGTGGCGATTTAATATCTCCAGCCGGGCAAATTCGTAGTTGTGATTTTTGGCCCATTCCAACTGGGATTCCAGCAATTGGCGTCCAATGCTCTTGCGGCGAAAATCGCCATGGACTCCTAAAAGCCAGGTGTAAAAAACCAACGGCTTTAATTCAAAGCCTACGCAGAAGCCCACGGGGCGATTATCCAGCGATGCCAGCATGGCCAGCACATTATAACGGCCCTGAAAGCGACGGCGAAAATAATTTTCATTTTCCGGTGGCCGAAATACCTGATTATATAATTCGACGATTACGGGTAACTGCGATTCTGTAACAACTGTGATATCTGCCTGCGTCATATACCTTTTCCATTGCTCCAAAAACTCAGGCCATCCCTCGCTTGACAGCCTCGCCCAAATACTCGGGCGCATTTCCTCCAACAGAATAATAATAGCCGATTGAAGTGCCCCATGAAAGGCCGGACCTTTTTTCACCGGCTGCCGGAGCATTTTTGCCTCGCCAGGTGCTGGTGCAGGTATTCTCCGGATTTGCCCGGATAAACTCCTGTGGCAATGCACGTCTTTTTTTTTTACGCTGGTAAGGTGGAAAACGGACGATTCGCTCGCGATTCCGATGCACCAGTGCCGCTGATAAATAAGCGTTCCGGGGAACTGAATTCGCCGTTAGTGCGACGCGCGCGGCTCTTTTTTGCCATTGCGCGTAATGGTCAGCAGGTCCTTGGCCGGGGATGTACCGAGAATGTCCTGCTGGATAATGGCGATGGCTTGCCGTTGCACCCGCCAGACAAAATGGGTGGGGACATCGGCTAAATCAACCCAGCGGTAATCGTCATGTTCTTCATCGATGAGCACTTCCGCATTGGTGGCGACCTGGGCGGCAAATACCGGCAGAACGGTAACGCGATCTCGCCGATACCGAAGGGGA
>JAJZCR010000096.1 GCA_021851715.1 Planctomycetota bacterium | reverse complement strand
CAGGTGCCCAAGAAGTGGAATATATCCCGGTTCTGGGAAGTGCTGGGACAAAATAACAAAATCGGCCTGCCGCCCTTATTTAAACGCAATAAAACGACCCGTTGTCTCATATCTGCGGGTAACGCCTTTGGTCGCCCATGCACAAGTCAGCTTCAGTCAAGCGGTTTAGGACAACGCAACCCGCTCGGATATAAGCCCGTCCGCTTCACTTTGGCCTTCCAGATGGTTATGATATTAACAGGTTTGGTCTTTTATAAGGAGTTGATAGCTATGCCAATTACCTTAAGCGAAACGGCTGCCAAAGAAGTCAAAAATATTATCAAAGATCAGGGGCTTTCGCCGGAGGCGGCTCTTCGCGTTGGAGTCAAGGGCGGTGGATGTTCCGGCTTCAGTTATGTACTGGACCTGACCGAAGAGGCTGCAGAGACTGATGAAGTGATGGAATCTCACGGAATTAAGGTCGTATCCGACCGCAAGAGCTACCTGTATCTCAACGGTACTGAAATTGACTTTAGGGACGAAGTGATGGGACGTGGATTCGTATTTAAGAATCCCAATGCCACGCACTCCTGCGGGTGTGGTTCGTCATTTAGTGTGTAAGCCTTGTGTAATGCGCCAAAGTCTGGTCGTTGCACCGGGAAGATGCGGTTCGTCCGCCTGGTGATTCAGAAGGGCAACAGCCGTCGATGGCGAGCGTGGGGCGAAAAGAATGTCTTGGCCACCTTGGCCCTGGTTTCAGCGGTTGATTTTCCCGGAAGTGCCTCAAGCGGTATACTTTGACCGTTTGTTGATCTTTACGGCAAAGGGATTGCGTATGATGACGTTGCGATTAGCAAGATACTTAAAGCCGGTGTCGGCGTGGCTGGTTGTTGTACTGGCGGGACTGGCGATGGTGAGCGGCATAGCTGGCTGTTCCAATGGACAGTTGGTCAATCCGTTTGCCCAAAAGTTTGTTCCCACGCCTGTACCTTCCGACTTTTCCGTGGTCATTGATCGTAATGTATCAACCTATTTCAGTCGGCAGCATATTCGGCAGGTTATCACCGCGTCGGATATGATGAGCCGTACCACGTTTACCAATCTCAGCGATTATCATAACACCATTACTTCGCAGTACACGACGTCCGTGCCGTTGAATCGGGCTCAACTTCAACACATGTGGAATGAGGTGTGCCGCAACCAACTGATGCGCGGCGCGCTGACGTGGACGAGCTGGTACGGTCCCATTGATGCCTACCAGCGAGATAGCATGACCTTGCAGATTCGGGCTAATAAAATGGAAGTCATCTATCACCAGTTGAACCACTGGGATGCGGATAAAGTGGGCCTGGTGTTAGCGTGTGAATCCGTCAGCCTGCCCGTAGGGCAAGGTGTTAAACCACAGTTGCCTCCGGCACCGATGAAGCCAGTATCCAAACCCGCACCGAAGTCCAAGTTGATCAAGGTATCGCCGAAGCCGGTTGCTGCCACACAGCCAGCGAAAAAAAACGTCACCACCAAACCCTGACGTGAGCCTTCGCGCGACGGTAGTTGATAGCATTGGTAGTTCTTTTGGCCTGTCTCTTGTGAAAGGGCAGACTTTTGCTATTGCCGTCGGCAAGCGGCCGTGATTCTTTGGGTCGCAGTTCCGCTGTGCTTATTTCAATCGAACTCATCGGTCGCATCGTCTGAAACGCATAACTGCGGCTTGGCTGCCAATATGGCACTTGGGGTTGGCCGGCAGTTTGCAAATACCGTCATTTCCAAAGGAAACAGCACATTTTTCATTGTGGTACGGTTTTTGTGAAGGGCTGCAAGTGCTATGATGGTGCGTAGTATGGACATGCGTTTGGCGTGGTGGCGGGCAAAACTGCGGGCGTGATAAAGCTTGATTGCGCCATGTCCGCGATGAAACGGAGAAAATGGCGATGAGACTCGATAAATTTACTATAAAGGCCCAGGAAGCTTTGGCCTCGGCACAATCGCTGGCTGTGGAAGCAAACCACAGCGAAGTGAGCAGCTTGCATTTACTCTCGGCACTCCTGGATGACCGCGAAGGAATTATTCGCCCCTTACTGGGCAAACTGGGGGTCGAAGGTGAGCGCGTGGCTTCCGTAGTAGAATCTGAACTCCACCGCCTGCCCACACTTTCCGGCGGTTCACAGCCTGGAATGTCAAGAGATTTATCCGCGGTTCTGACCGCCGCCCAAAAGCAGGCTGATCAACTTAAGGATGAATACGTTTCCACGGAGCATCTATTTCTGGCGATGTTAAACACTGCGTCAACTGCTAAGGATGCTTTGATAGCCTTGGGCGTTACCAGAGATGCCGTCCTTTCTGCCTTGAAGGACATACGCGGTAACACCCGCGTGACGGATGCCAACCCTGAAGATAAATATCAGGCATTGCAGCGTTACAGTCGCGATCTGGTGGAATCCGCCCGGCGGGGTAAGTTGGACCCGGTCATCGGCCGCGATGAAGAAATCCGCCGGTGCATGCAGGTTCTCAGCCGTCGGACCAAAAATAACCCGGTGTTGATCGGTGAGCCGGGCGTAGGCAAAACGGCCATTGTGGAAGGCTTGGCGCAGCGCATTCTCTCAGGCGATGTGCCGGAAGGGCTTAAAAATAAAAAACTCATGGCCTTGGATATGGGAGCTTTGGTGGCCGGGGCCAAATATCGCGGGGAGTTTGAAGATCGTCTGAAGGCCGTGGTCAAAGAGGTGGAGCAATCCGCCGGCAGCGTGATTTTGTTTATTGATGAATTGCACAATGTGGTGGGTGCGGGGCGTGCGGAAGGCAGCATGGATGCGTCAAATTTACTTAAACCCGCCCTGGCCCGGGGCGAACTGCGGTGTGTGGGCGCAACCACGCTGGATGAATACCGCAAACACATTGAAAAGGACCCGGCCTTGGAACGCCGCTTCCAGCCCATCATGGTCAATCAGCCATCCGTGGAAGACACGATCGCAATTTTACGCGGTCTTAAACCGCGGTACGAAACCCATCATGGCGTGCGCATTCAGGATGCGGCATTGGTGGCCGCTGCAACGCTGAGCCATCGCTACATCACCGACCGCTTTCTGCCCGACAAGGCCATAGATCTGGTGGACGAGGCCGCCAGCCGTCTGCGCATTGAAAACGATTCCATGCCGGCGGAACTTGATGATACGCGTCGCCGCATCATGCAGTTGGAGGTCGAACGCGAAGCACTCAAGAAGGAAAAAGATGAAGCCTCCCGCCAGCAGTTGGATCGCAACGAAAAATTGCTCGCCGATCTTACGGAAAACAACAACCGTCTGACCGCCCGCTGGCAGCAGGAATCCGGGGCCTTAAAGGCCATTAAAACCGTCCGCGAAAATATTCAGCACGTTAGCACCCAGTTGGAGGAGGCGCAGCGCCAGGGCCGGCTGGAAGAAGCTGCGAGGTTGCGGTACAGCGATCTGCGTCAACTAGAGGAAGAACTCTCACGCCGGCAGAAAATGCTGGATACGCTGGTACAAAGCGGCGAATCCATGGTGCGCGAGGAAGTTACACCTGAGGAAATAGCCGAAGTGGTGGCCAAGTGGACGAGTATTCCGGTGGCCAAAATGCTGGAGGGAGATCGTGAGCGGCTGCGGCACATGGAAGCTTTTCTGCAAAAGCGCCTCATCGGCCAGGATGATGCCGTGCGGGCGGTTTCCAATGCGGTGCGGCGTAACCGGGCGGGGCTGGGTGATCCGCGGCGACCCATCGGTAGTTTCATGTTTTTAGGTCCAACCGGCGTGGGTAAAACCGAGCTTTGCAAGGCCTTGGCCGACTTTCTCTTTGATACCGAAGATGCCATGGTTCGCATTGACATGTCCGAATTCATGGAACAGCACAGCGTGGCCCGCCTTATCGGAGCACCGCCGGGATACGTCGGTTACGAGGAAGGCGGGGTACTTACCGAAGCCGTTCGCCGGCACCCGTACAGTGTGATCCTTTTTGATGAAATCGAAAAAGCTCATCGCGATGTGTTTAACGTGCTATTGCAGGTGCTTGATGACGGCAGGCTCACGGATGGCCAGGGGCGCACCGTCGATTTCAAAAATACCCTCATCGTGATGACCAGCAATATTGGATCACAGGTTATTCAGGACCTGACTGGCAAGGAAAATTCCGACTGGGAAATTGAGGCCAGTGTGAAAAACCTGCTCAGACAGCATTTCCGCCCCGAGTTTCTCAACCGCGTGGATGAAATTGTCATTTTTCATACGCTACGTAAAGAACAACTGGCCCGGATTATCGATATCCAGTTGTCCCATCTGGAAAAACGGCTGGCCGCGCACAACTATTCCATGCAGGTATCGGATAAAGCCCAACAGGCCTTGGCTGAACAGGGCTATGATGTCACGTTTGGTGCTCGTCCGCTGAAACGCCTCATTCAGCAGCAGCTTGAAAATGCGCTGGCCGCAAAAATTCTTGATGGCGAAATCCCTGCGGGCGGCTCGATTAAAATTGACGTGGATCGGCACGGCCAATTCACTTTCAAGCCATCCGGCCCAGTGGTGGAAGGCGAACTAGTCGAATAACGGCTGCTTGCGATTGCAGCCAGTAACAGTAATTCGCCAGGGGGTTGCGGCATGGCGATATTTTTTCTATTTGGTAGAATGCCGCCTCTATGGCTACCTTAACCTATCGAACGGCCGGTGAATCTCATGGTCCTGCTCTCATTAGCATTGTGGAAGGCTTGCCCGCCGGGCTGCAGTTGAATGCAGAATTAATTAATCTTGAATTGCGTCGCCGACAGGGGGGATATGGCCGTGGCGGACGTCAACGCATCGAGACTGATGTGGTGAAGTTTCTTACCGGCGTACGCCGTGGAAAAGCCATTGGCTCTCCGCTGGTGATGGAAATTCCCAATGTGGATTCCCGCTTGGACCAGGCCCCGGTGCTGGTAAAACCGCGGCCTGGCCATGCAGACCTGGCGGGTGCCATAAAGTGGTTGATGACCGATTGCCGCGAAACCCTGGAGCGAGCCAGCGCGCGTGAAACCGCCAATCGCGTGGCGGTAGGGGGGGTGGCTCGCAGTTTGCTGCAAGAATTTGGCATTTCCGTGATCGGCTTCACCCGGCAGATCGGTAAGGTCCGGGCGGAGCTTGATGGCGGCTGGGGGGCAGAAAAAATTCGCGAGCTTGCCGCAGCCAGCGAGGTTTATTGCCCGGATGCCGCAGCATCGGTCGCCATGATCGACCTTATACGTCAAGCCAAGCAGGTGGGGGATACCCTGGGTGGTATTGTGGAAACACACGTGTATGGTTGCCCGTTGGGTCTGGGCAGCAGTGTGCATTGGGATTGGAAGCTGGATTCCCGTCTGGCGGCTGAGATCATGGGTATTCAGGCGATTAAAGGCGTGGAAATTGGGTTGGGCTTTGCCGTTGCCGAGCTTCCCGGTTCCGAAGTTCATGATCCAATTTTCTTTGATCCTTCGCTGAAAAATTCCGCCTGCCTGGGTTTTGTCCGTGGCAGCAATAATGCCGGCGGTCTGGAAGGCGGCATGACCAATGGACAGCCGGTGGTGGTGCGGGCCGCGATGAAACCGATCAGCACGCTGCTGAAAAAGCCTATGCCCAGTGTGGACATTATTACCAAGGAAAGTGGCAAGGCGGATTATGAACGCAGCGACGTTTGCGCCGTGCCGGCTGCGGGCGTGGTGGTGGAAGCCGTGGTGGCATTTGAAATCGCCCGCAGTTTGGTGGAAAAATTCGGTGGAGATTCCCTGGCTGAAATGAAAGCCAACTACGAAAACTACCTGGCTGCCGCCCGTCAACTCGGGGCGTCATAATACCGCTTGGCCGATGGTACTGCGGGTTCCAAAAGACCTGCTTGCCGCGTGAAACAAAATAGCAATTATTCAGGACGGCGGAACGCACGGCTTCAGCACGCCCGAGGCGCAGGGCGATGGGGTCATAATGTGCTGCCCTTCGGGGCTGTTGGATGGCACCCATTGAGAACCTTTCGCCGGCAGCCGCACCAACGAGCTGTTGTAAGCTTGCATTTCCAATTCAAAGGGATTGGCGTACGGCATGTTGCCGTTGGGCGGAGCGCCTGGGCCGGCCTTGGGAGGAGGCTGTTTGGCCATCTTTTGCAGTTCCAATAAAGCAGCCTTGCCCTGCGGCGTATATTTTTCCAGATAACCAACCTGCTTGTTGTCACAACTCGAACAGGTAAATACATACGCGCGAACCAAGGTATATTTTCCGCCCGCTCCGCGCATCGGAGGAATTGCCGTCGCAGGTTCCACCGTCAATTGTTGAGTAGCGGTATCGTAGAAATACTGGTTCACGGTCGTGACATAGCGCGAATGAAGTTCATAGTGAAGGATATACGCAATAGCGATGATGGTAAATACCACCGCTATAATACTGATCACAGACTGATTGCGATTCATGGCATCGCGAATGTTGGTAATGCGAAGATAATCTTTCCAGTTATACGGCAAAATCATAGTGGTAAGTCTCCGATGATAGTCCAACACTAATGCCAAACCACGGCAACATTGTATAGCCCGTCGAAGAAGAAAACGCGAATTGTCAGGTAATACCAGTCTGAGAGACCCGACCTATCAACCCGCGACGACGGACGTACTATAACCACTTTCCGCTGAATTACAACTACATGGGATATTATCGGCTACTGAGAATATTTGGATAACAAAAATATGTAAGAACGCAATAAACGGGTACAGGTCTGGCTACCCTGATCTATGACAACAGCGCCACCCCGATGGCGAAGCCGCCCCATGGAAGGAAAGACTCTCTCTGCAATGCCTGTTGTGCCACCAGTTGACGGGATGCACCTTGAGCCAATCTGATCGCCGTACAAGCATCGGGTTATCAGCACGGTACCGGCAGTTGCGTTATTGCTGGGCTAATTCATCGCCGCGCCTGGCCGCGGCTTGCAGGGCGCTGGAGATGAGAGAAAAATAGTTCGCAGCTTCCATGTTTTGAATCGCCGCTTGCGTAAAGCCGCCGGGGCTGGTCACTTTCTGTCGCAGCAGGGTGGCGGATTCATGGCTTTTGGCCAATAAGGTACCGGCGCCGATGATGGTTTGACGGGCGAGAAGTTGGGCATCAGCGGGAGAAAGACCCAGTTGTTCACCGGCGTGTGCCAGGGCCTCACAAAGATAAAATACGTACGCGGGGCCCGAACCTGAAAGAGAGGTTACAGCGTTCATGGCCGATTCTTTTATCTGCAGAACCACGCCGCAGGATCCGAATATCCTGGTGGCCAACGCCATATCGGTATCGGTGGCATCTTTGCCGCGGGCCAGGGCGCTGGTGCCGGCTCCCACCAGCATGGGGGTGTTGGGCATGACGCGGACAACACGGGTGGAGGGCAGCAGATGCCGGTTGATAAAACCAGTGGAGACCGCAGCCACAATGCTGATGACCAAAACATCGGGAGCGATAGCCGGGCGTAGTTGCTCCAGGACAGGGCCGATCATCTGCGGTTTTACCGCCAGCAAAATAGTCTGGCATCGTTCCGCCACTGAGGCGGAATCAGGCAGGGCACTGATGTGAAGTTGCTGCGAAAACAAAGCCCGACGCTGCGGATTGGGGTCGGCTGCCAGCATTTGCTCCGCCGGATAAATACCGGCTGCAAGAATGCCGCGGCCAATGGCCTCGGCCATATTGCCGGCTCCAATAAAACCAAGTGCAATATCTCGTTTGATCATGTGCATATCCTGTTGATGTATTTCGACATACCAAGGCAGGCAGGTGCCGAGAGACTCAATGCGGAGGAGATTTAACGGCGGGGACTTTGGGGATGGGTATATTGAATTCCTCAAAGGCGCGGCGGAAAATCGGGTATTTCAGCAGTCGCCGCAGGTGCATCACGTGGTGATGTTCAAACGGGTTGTACAGCGGATCGCCTACGTAAGCGATTCGCCAATCTACCAGCGGGCAGGTCAGGTAGTAGACCTGGGCTTGGGTGAAACGGCCCGAAAGTAAAAGTGGAAAGAACAGGTTCGGCGGTGGAAACGCGCTGAGATAGGGTTCGGCAACAGCGCCCAGCGTTCCGCAGACGCCGTGTTTAAGCAGGTGCGGGCACCATCCGCCATAGTTGGGATTGTGCAGAGAGAGCAGTTCAAAGCTGGCGACATGAAAGCCGACGGAGCCGGGCAGCCATTGGCAGGAAGGCAGGTAGTGTTGCAGAGAGTACCAACCGCAGTAAATGGCTTCATCGGGGGCATTTTTAGCTTGAAAGAAAGCGGGTGTATCTTGCAGAGCCACGGGCATACTTGTGTTTTGCAGAATAAAAAGAGCAGTACGGCGCAACAGGCGGTCGTACTGGCTGTAGGCGTCTTGGCCATGGAGGCCGCGGGCGTCGAAGTAGGCTACGCCGCGCAGCCCTGCCTTTTGAACGCGCACCGATGTGCGAATCATCTTGCGCACCATTTGCGGCGACGTGCCATCGAGACGGCTGACCATTAAGGGAATGTGGTTTTGCAGTTTGCCGGCGCTGCGCGTCCAGTTGGGCATGTACATGGGATTATTTTCCATGCCCATGGCGGCATCGCGTTGATACCACAGGGTCATTAAGTCGCTATCCAGTGCGGTGGAACTGGGTTTTTGCTGGAGGTAAATGGTGTCCGCCAGCAGTTGCCTGGTGAGGCCTACCACGCCGAAGAGTTTGAGTTGGAGTTGCCGGAGTTTGAGGCGATTTCTTTCCAGGTAGCGGTGCTGGCTCAGACGAATTAATTCCGGCAGGTCTTTTTGGACATCCTTTTTCATCGTCGCCAGGGTGTGATGGTCCTTTTGCGCGACGGCGCTACTGCCATGAATATGAATGGCCTGGCTGACTCCACCCGGACCGATGTAAACGGCAAGAATGGGCAGGAGTTTGGCGAAAGCCGCCTGTCGACGCACGGGTGGCAGCAAGCCTACGCGGTGAATGGCGTTGTTCAAGGCCTGTCCAAAGTGCTGCAGAGCCAACTGCGCGGCTTGTGTAACGGGTGGGCCGCCGACTGGCGGAGCGGGCTTGGTCACCGCGGTTGGTGCGGGAGATGTGGCGAACAAAGCATTAAGCTGGGCGATACCGCGGGTCAGTTGCCCGACCTGGTTGTGTAGTCCCTGCTGAATCTGCTGGAGTTCCAGATTTATTTGCGGCGAAGTGCCCATGCCGGCTACGCGCAAGGGAATGCTCCAGGTGGTAACCAGGCAACGAATTTTCTTTTTGAGGTGCCGCTGGCGCAGAATCTGGCGGATGGCGGCGGACACACGAATATCGTACATATCGACGGGAATTTGCACATCATCGTGCGGCAGGTCGGAGAGTACAATTAAATTAATTTTCGGGATGTGGCGCTCTTTGGCATAATACCGGGCGATGTTCCAGGAGTTGGGATTGTTGCCATTGACAATGACCGCCACCTGCTGTGGAGTCAGGGCCGCAGCGGAACGGACCATGGCCATGAGACTGATGCCCCCAGCGGCGAAAGCCAACAAGGCTCGGGGCCATCCGGACGAAAGTTGAGGCATTGTTACGTTCTCCTCTGTGGTTGTACATGCAGTGGTAAATTAGAGGTGGCTGGGTCTGAGACGTTGCCGTTTATACCAACGGTGTCGCCGGCCAAATACCCGACAGCCAGTGCGATCAGCATACGAATGCCGATGGCCATCGCCGCATCTGGAAAATCATACCGTGGATTGTGCAGCATGGGGTATTCCTTCATGGCCGGCGGTTTAACACCCAGCGCAAAAAAGCAACCATCACAGCGCTGGAGGTAATAGGCGAAATCTTCGCTCCAGAGAAACGGCTTATCCAGAATGGACACATTTTTTTTGCCTAGAATCTGGCCGGCCGTACGCTCAAATAAAGCTGCGCCGGCGGCAGAGTTGACGGTGGCCGGTGTGCCTGATGTAAATCGGCATTGTACCCGGCAGCGATGAGCAACGCCGATGGATTTACAGATTCGCACCATGGCCGCCTTTGCTGAGCGGCGCGTGGCGGGAGTAAGAGTGCGAAGCGTACCCGTAATGGTGCCGAGGTCTGGAATAATGTTGGGGGCAGTGCCGGCATTAAATGTGGCAATGGTAAGCACCATGGTATTGCCGGGGGCGATTTCGCGGCTGACATCAGCGGCTAAAGCTTCAACGATAGCTGCGCCGCAGGCAATGGGATTGATACCTTTGTGCGGATAGGCGGCGTGGGTGCCGCGGCCGCGAATTTGAATTTCAAAGGTATCCACAGCGGCTAAAAATACGCCGCTGCGGGTGGCTACGTGGCCGATGTTCATGGGGGGCCAGCCATGCAATCCAAAAACCGCTTCCACGTTGGGCCGGTCTAACACACCGGATTCGCACATGCGCAGGGCCCCATTGCGGCCTTCCTCGGCGGGTTGAAAGAGCAATTTCACCTGGCCCGGCAACAGTGATCGGTGTCTGGATAACCAGGCGGCGGCTCCCAGAACCATGGATGTGTGGCCGTCGTGGCCACAGGCGTGCATAACGCCTGGGCGGCGGCTGGCCCAGGATTTTCCTGTCTGTTCTTGTACAGGCAAAGCGTCCATCTCGCCGCGGAGCGCCACGCATCGCCGCCCCGAGCCGGTAATGAGTCCGGTCAAACCTGTTCCGCCGGCCAGGCCGGTGGTAACGGCAATGTTTAACCTCCGGAGTTCACCGGCAATCAGAGCACTGGTCTGCTTTTCGTGATAGCCCAGTTCGGGGCATTGGTGAAGTCGGTGGCGCAACTGAATGGATCGCTGGATGATACGGTCAAAGTGCGGGCCGGCAAGCATGGGAAGGAGTGATTTTGTGCGCATAGCGTCACCAAAAGCCAACGTAACGGGGTTTAACGACAAATGCAACCGGGCGGCTGGCCGCCCTGGCCGGGAGGGGCGGTAAATGGCTTGCGGCGAGATATTTAGTGCATTTGCGGCAGTGTTCATCATTCTTCATGGCCGCCTGGCAGTGCTCTGGCAATCCGACGACTCGTGCGGTATCCTGTGCGATCTTTGGTTCCGGTAAAGGGCGCTAAATCTGGAGAAAATTATGACCCAGCCATCACGAAACGAAATATGTCGGACTGCCAGTGCAAAGCTGGAAAAGCAGGATGTGAAGCAGATTCGGGCTATGGTCGGCTTCGACGGGTTCGTGGATGAAATCATTGAAGTGGTGGACAAACGCCACAATGCCGCATCGTATGAACGTCTGAAAAACATTGAGGAATTTGGGAAGAAAATTGTTTCCGCCGCCGGCCAAAGTTCCAATTACGAACTGGTGGTCACGCAGCAGAAACTGGGCGGCAACGGGCCGATTATGGCCAATGCCCTGGCGTCGATTGGTTTGACAACCACCTACATCGGCAACCTGGGTTATCCGGATTTGCATCCGGTGTTTCGGGAAATGACCAGCCGGGCGACGGTGATCAGCATTGCTGAGGCCTGCCATACGGACGCCCTGGAGTTTTTGGATGGCAAGCTGTTGCTGGGAAAAATGACTCCTACGGCGGATGTTCACTGGGATAACATTGTCCAGCGTGTCGGGCGGGAGCGCCTGGTGACGCTGGTGCAGGAGAGCGATCTGATTGGCATGGTGAATTGGACTATGCTGCCGCACATGACGGAAATCTGGTCGCGCCTGCTCAGCGAGGTGCTGATCAAGCTGCCCAAGAGGGGGCAGAGGCGGATTTTTGTGGATTTAGCCGATCCGGAAAAGCGTGCGGTGCAGGATTTGCGGGCTGGGCTGACCATGCTGCAGAGTATGCAGGAGCATGTGCACGTGATTCTGGGCCTGAATTTGAAGGAGGCGGTGCAGGTCGCGGCGGCATTGGGGCTGCCGCCATATAAGAATCCGGAAAAGGAAATTGAGCCGATGGCGTCGGCGATCCGCAACAAGCTGGGCTTGGGCACGGTGGTGGTGCATCCGCGGGCGGCGGCGGCTGCAGCTAACGCGGAAGGAACGGCCTGGTTTGCCGGACCGTTTGTGGCCCAGCCCAAAATCAGCACCGGAGCGGGTGATCATTTTAATGCGGGTTTTGTTTCGGGGCAGTTGTTGGGATTGAGTCTGGCGGAATCTTTGTGCATGGGCACGGCCACCAGCGGCTTTTATGTGCGGACCGCGATCAGTCCCAGCTCTGCACAGTTGGTGGAATTTATCCGTGATCTGCCGCAGCCGCAGGGGTAGCCGCTATAACTTTTGGCGTGGATAGAGAAGAGGACTGGGTTTATGTTGGAGAACCCCTATGGCGCAACCATCCCGAAGCGAAATTTGTACCCAAGTCAGTATGAAGCTGGCCCGGCAGGATATGCAGCGGATTCGGGCACTGGTGGGGCTGGATGGTTTCGTGGACGAAATTATTGAAGTGGTGGATAAACGCCACAATGCCGCATCGTATGATCGTCTGAAAACTATCGAGGAATTCGGAAAGAAAATTCTTTCCGCCGCCGGCCAAAGTTCCAACTACGAACTGGTGGTTACGCAGCAAAAACTGGGCGGCAATGGGCCGATCATGGCCAATGCCCTGGCGTCGATTGGTTTGACGACCACCTACATCGGTAACCTGGGCTATCCGGATTTGCATCCGGTGTTTCGGGAAATGACCAGCCGGGCGACGGTGATCAGCATTGCTGAACCCGGACATACGGACGCGTTGGAATTCTTTGATGGCAAGCTGATGCTCGGCAAAATAACGCCCACTGCGGATGTTAACTGGAATAACATTATCCAACGAGTAGGGCGGCAGCGTTTGACCAGTCTGGTGGAAGAGTGTGGTTTGATCGGGATGGTAAGCTGGACGCACTTGCCATATATGAACGATATCTGGGAGCGATTGCTAAGCGAAGTTATTGTGACGTTGCCGCGCGGCGACCATAAGATATTTTTTGTGGACCTGGCCGACCCGGAAAAGCGATCGGTGCAGGATCTGCTGGCGGGGCTGCGCATTTTGCAACGAATTCAGGAACATATTCATGTGATGCTGGGGCTGAATCTGAAGGAAGCGGTGCAGGTCGCGGCGGCATTGGGACTGCCGCCATATAAGAATCCGGAAAAGGAAATTGAGCCGATGGCGTCGGCGATCCGCAACAAGCTGGGCTTGGGCACGGTGGTGGTGCATCCGCGGGCGGCGGCGGCTGCAGCTAACGCGGAAGGAA
>JAJZCR010000095.1 GCA_021851715.1 Planctomycetota bacterium | reverse complement strand
TCCGGCGACGGTCGGGGCTGCGCCCCTCCCTGCGCCTACGCCGGGCCGCCACGCCACTGGAGTATTGATGTCAGGGTGACACTTCTATTTCGGCTAACAGGGTGACATTTCTACTTCTTGACAACACTTCAGGTTGCGGATCACAATTGCAGACTCTCCCGGTACCATGCTCAAATCAAGCTGAATTAGCGTATCGGTGGGATGTCTGCCGCCGCGGCCGCCGGCTCGTGGACGACCTTATGGCCGGGCAGCAGATCCGCATAGTACCGGCCGTCGCGAACTACCACCTGCCCCACCACCACCGGCACCGGGCGGGTGAAAATCGGCCCGTCATAAACAAAAGTGTGAAATTCACCATTTTCGCCGCAGGGGTCTATCTCCGCCGGCAAGTCTGCCAGCAGAGACTGATCAAAGCTGCGCCCGGCAAATCCCGGCCCCACCTTACCCTCTACGCAGGATAAATACGCCCTGAAACCCATGCCGATATTTTCCAGGGCCAGCGCGTCGGTCGGGCGTTTCCACAGCGGAAATATCGCTTTCATGTCCAACTTAGCCAGGTTGTTTTCTCGCCAGACGCGCAGGTCGTCTAAAAATAAATCGCCAAAGCCGATGGTGTGCACGCCACGAGCCAGGTAACGCCGCATGGCCGCTTCCATAATTCCCTCGTACACCTCATTGGTGCAGGGGTGCGAATTGTTGCTGGGCAGGTAAATTTTATCCAGGGGAATTCCAATGGCCTCGGCCTGCATGTCCAGCAGTTCCTCGCGCACGCCATGATGACTGATGCGTTTGTATTCTTCGGAAACCGAGGTCAGTAGTGCCACCACTTCATAATCGCGACTGCGCGAAATTTCATAAAGAGCCCGGGCGCAATCTTTGCCGCCGCTCCAGGAAAGTGCAACTGGAATTTTCATCGTGGGGTTCCTTTTTTGGCGTTCTGGCTCCGACGGTTCGGCTTTCAAGGGTAATGGTAGGCTGGATCTGGATCGCCATACGGAGTGCTGGGACCGACATCGCCGGAGGTCAAGTTGCCCACATCTGCACCGCCTATATTTGTGTGAATGACGAATCCCTGGCCCTCGCGGGTCGCTCCCACATGGCCGTCCAGATAGGCGAGATTCGCGCAGCCCTGATGCCTCCACTGCACGAAACCGCCGAAATTTCCACCACCTTGCGACTCGATATCGAGGAAATACGGTTCACTATAGGTAGACATGATCGGCGGTACCAGGCCGTCCATCTGCACGCCGTCGGCGAACACTACGGTGGCTGAGGCGTTCCTCACCTGGGTAATCCTGTAAGCGGTGTGGTCCGACGATAAAGGAGACAGGTAACGGTTAAGTCCATAATCGGCCGATTGAGCGGCGAATTTTGAAACGTACGATGCGCTGTCATATGGGAATGCCGGACAGCGCAAAGCCGGCGCGATCCGGCCACCCAGATAGGGAGAAATTAAGCCCTGGGCGACATCCAATTGCCGGTTCAGGCCGCTACCGGTGCTCAGGCCAAACCACCAACGAATTTGCGTGCTGCCGACGCTATAGGAATTGATCATCATGATGCCATTATCGTCCGATGCATACTCGTCGAAGGCAATGGCCAACTGCCGCAGATTGCTCTGGCACAGAGTGGAGGTGGCCGCGTCGCGCGCCGCAGCCAAAACGGGTAGCAAAATGGCCATAATAATGGCAATGATGCATATCACGACCAGTAGTTCAATAAGCGAAAACGCGGCGGCGTATCTCAGGCGCGGCGGCGCGGACATCTGGCGAGTAACCATGCGATCCCCAAAACTACAATGGTCAGAGTTCTCGGCTCGGGAACGGTCGGCACGTTTGGCACGGCGGACACAGTGGGGTAGTCGTTAATGGTCCACCCGTAAAACATATCCGGTGCGGACCCAGTCGGGTTACCAGAACTGTCGTACAGCGTGCCCAGTTGCATGGTGGTATTGCCCAAAGGCGCTAAGGCGAAGTCCACACTCTTTGTGGAGGAATCGTAGGGGGCATAATAGTTGGCCCAATAGATGCTGCCGGTGGGATCGGTAGCCCCGTTGTAATCGGCGGAGCCGACGTTGGTTCCGTAGTTAAAGTTATCAATAAGTGCCGAACCATAGGTAGGATCGTAGAACACCGCCAGCGACGACGAAGCGGCCACGGCACTGATCATATCGCTTTCGTATTGTGTCCCCGACCAGTTGTACTCCCAGGCGTAGGACGGTCCGGCCGGGGTATTGTAAGTGAAATCAACGACCAGAAATGCGGTATTGGACCCGGTTCCCACGTCACCTTGAATGCTAAGCACCTGGCCATTACCCAACGCGATCGAATCCACCGGCGTGGCCCGCGCCGAATCTACCCAAGCTGCCAGCACCACAGCCGCGCCGCAGATAAGAGCCAAGCCCGTGGGCTTGGCCCAGGAAAAACCGGCACGTACGACAAGGCCTTTTTGCCGGTCAGTCCCGATGGAAGCCCGCCTCGCACCAGCGTCCGCGGAGGGTGCAATCGCAAAAACACCAAACGTAGAAAAAACTTTCATGAAAAAACTCCTTGATAAACTATCCCTCGAATGACGGCGGTCTGCGTTGGAACCACGATTTCACATTCTTCTCGCGGATAATGTCTAGCCACAAAATTCCGCAGCCGCGTGAAAATCATGATTCAAGTCGGCAATCCAATACGGGGCATCGCCCGTCTGGCACCACCGATATTCGTGCGCATAGCCACAATTCGTCGGCCACCGATCCCGTTCGCGGGGATGGTTAACCATTTAACAGGCAGGTCTTCTGGCTTGAGAGCGGGGGATGGCGTCGGTCTTCCCATCAGCATGTTGCAGGCTTCGGAGGATCGAAACCCCATCAGCGGGAGCTGACTCAACATACGACAGTGGCCGAACGCTTCGACTGCTCTTTACAGCGGCGCGTCCGCGGCGGATTTTCACCGCCTTCCCTTTTCATCCGTCAACACAACGGACACCTGTTATCTTTATATTAGGCACATCCCGCCTTTAAGGCAATCACATGTTTATTTTTCGGAACAGTTCGCGGAGTAAAAACCATGCAAATAAAGGGAAATAAACGAATGGCGCAAGCTATCCGAGCGAAAAATAGCGTGTATGCGGCTTGGCACTCTCATTCTTTTCCTGATTTCGCCGCTTCGGCCCGTGAACCGTTACGGAACAGTTCACCGCACAGGCTCGCACCCGCCCGCGTTGGCATACCTTTATCGCGGATCAGCCCCAAGCTTAAATTCATAACTCCGCCGCCACTGCAGCCGTTGTCCCGGCAACAGCCGCACCGCCACAAAGACTTCCGGACTCAAAAGAAATTGGTTCGCCCACAGCGCAAATCGACTCATGGCATAATCACCATGCACAGATACGCTCTGGCCGGTTTGTTGGTGGCTTAGCCTAAACCGGTTTTGGCTGGCCGGTGCCGCCTGGGTTGATGCAAAATAACTTCCCGCAACGACCGGATGAAAATCCGTCAGACGATTTTTGCCGTGGCGCAGCCACGTGGCGGGCGGGCGCACCACAGGGAAACCCAGTTGCAGACTGTAGGATGGAGACACCTCCACCCCGTCAAAGCAGAAAAAATTATGGTTGTATTGGTCCGTATCAAATGGATGCTCGCCGGTGTTGGTTAATTCATAGTCAATATGCAACCGGGCCGCGCCGGCCTCGACCTGATAAATTTTATTATACGTGTATGCCCAGCCGTTGTGCCCTGCAAAATTTTGGCGAAAGGAAATCTGTGAATCGCCTTTTTCCACATTCCAGCGGCCCCAGCGTGCCACCGGATAAGGCTGATTGAATTGGTAAGGTTCCTCGTCCACGCGCCGCAGTTCGCCAATGCCGATTTTGAGAAATGGCTCGCCAGGTATGGCCTGGTCATAGCCGGGAGTTTGCACAATGCCGAATTCATCCACCAGGCCCGGCCATCCTAAAAAATGACGCCCACGCAACGTCACAGCGGTAACACCGCCCAGCGTGTCAAAACGCCATCCGTGTTCCGTAAGCAGATTAATCGGCGGCATACCGATCTGGACCTGAAATTCTGCATTCCCCAGAACTGTTTGCAGTGGCTGCATGGGACAAGCCGCCGCCGGCCGTTTACGCTTGTCGGTTTTCGCCCGCCGGCTGGAGCCTGTACCGGTCGGTTTCTGCTGCGTTGTTTTCATCAATTCAAACCTCAACACCTTTTCCGCTGAATTAACATACGCTCTTCTGGCCCGCCTGCAAGGATCGCCCCATGCGTGGAAAATTTTCCCCGGACCGTGGTGCCCGTGCCCCCCACCAGTTGGACAGTATCGTCTTTAGCCGATCTTTGGCCTATAATGGAATGGGTTGAGCAGCAATGGTTGCCGCTTAACGCAGTGGGCGATTCTTTTTACCAAGGAGATTACCATGAAGCGTTTACTTGCCATCGGTTTGCCTGTGCTTTTGGCCATGGTGTTCATGGCGGGGTGTTCCACCACGGAACCTGTCACCTCTGCAGGGCGTGATACCCTTAGACTGCAGGTACAGGGTGCAATAAACACCTTCAAGGCCAAGCGACCGTCCACCCGGTATTATTTTACCCACGCCTATGCGTATGCGGTATTTCCAGATGTGGGTGGCGGGGCAGTGGGCATTGGTGGAGCCGGCGGACGCGGCGAGGTTTTTCAGCAGGGTAAACTGATCGGTTATTGCAAACTCGTACAGGGAACTATTGGTGCCCAGTTGGGCGGGCAAACCTTTGCCGAAGTCATTTTCTTTCACACCGCGGCGGATCTGGCTGATTTTAAAACTGGCCAGATTGCCTTTGACGCCCGGGCGACAGCGGTCGCAGCGGCCAGCGGGGCCGGCACTGCCGCCAATTACGAACACGGCACAATGGTTTATGTCCTGCCCTTGGGTGGTCTGATGGCCCAGGCATCTATTGGCGGCCAGCAATTTACCTTTGTTCCGATCCGGTCTGATGGCGCATGGTAAAGCCAGATATCTTATCGATTGGCAGAAACGGCAATGATATCGTCCCTTGACGAATCCGTTTTCCCAGATGTGACGCATCCACGTGTTGCCGGCGCTGCCATCAAAGTGCCGGCAATTTTACCCAGATCGGCTTTTACCCAGGTGGCCCCGACCGCCGCCATGATACCCATGGGGGTCATTGAGCGCGTGACCATTCATCACAGTGGCTTTCCGCAGGCCTGGATACTCGATGATCAAGGCCTTACGGCGGAACATCTGGAATTTATCCGCCGGTTTCATACCGATGCCCCGCCGGCCGGCCGCGGCTGGGCGGACATAGGCTATCACTTTGCCGTGGACCGTGCGGGCCGGGTGTGGCAAGGCCGGTCCCTGCTGCATCAAGGGGCACATGTACGCAATCACAACCAGCACAATGTAGGAATTGTGGTTTTGGGTAATTTCGATCTGCAATCGCCCACACCGGCCCAAGTTCATGGGCTGACCGACTTGGTTACATACCTACGTTGTATTTATACCATGGGGCAAATGGAAATCTGGACACACCGCGAACTGGCCGATGAACCCACCAGTTGCCCCGGCGAGGCGCTGATGGCCAAGGTGCGGGCTTTTCGCGGATTTTGAATTTAGGCTGCAGTCCGAATGGGCCAGGTTCTCCGCACGGCCTGCAATTTCCGCTATACTATGGGGCGTTTGTCGGCGGATCGGCGCTGGTATGTCGCCCAAGCCGGCGTTTTCAAGCCAGTTGACGGAGAACCTCATGGCTGTGCAGATGGAATTAACTCGCATCATCATTGCGGAAACTTCCGATCAGCAGTTCATTTTTCTCAAAGAAAAAGAAGGTTCGCGCACGTTGCCGATTGTCATTGGATCCGCCGAGGCCATTGCCATTGATAACCGGCTCAAAGGCACAAAATTTCCCCGGCCGCAGACGCATGAATTGCTGGCCAATGTTATTGATAAAATGGGCGGCAAGCTGGAACGCATCGTCATCAACGATCTGCAGGAACATACTTTTTTTGCGCAGCTTATTATTCGCCGCGACGGCCAGCGCCTGGAAATCGATTCACGTCCCAGCGACGCTATCGCCATTGGCATTGCCGAAAATATTCCCATTTTTGTCGCGGAACATGTGCTGGACCAGGTGACCGGAGACACCCCCGGCTAGGTTCATCCCGCACCATCGCCTTCATCCGACTGCCTGTTACAAAAGAGGAATTTGCCCATGAATGTTAATCAATACGATCTTGCTGTTATCGGTGCCGGACCCGGTGGCTACGTCGCGGCCATCCGTGCCGCTCAACTTGGACTGCGCGTCGCCTGCATTGAAAAAGAAAGCCGCCTCGGCGGCACCTGCCTGCGTGTGGGTTGCATTCCCAGCAAGGCCCTGCTGGAAAGCAGTGAAAAATTTGTACAGGCCAGGGAGCACTTTGCCGACCACGGCATACGGATGGAAAATCTGCGCATCGAAATCTCCGAGATGATGACCCGTAAAAATCAGATTATCGAAACCCTGGCCAACGGCATCGGCGGATTGTTCAAAAAAAATAAAATCGACCGCGTGCACGGCACCGCTTCTTTCCTGGCCCCCAATCAACTGCAGATATCCTCATCGGCCGGAACGCACACAATTTCCGCCAGCCGCATCTTGATTGCCACCGGATCGGTGCCCATTGAATTACCAAACTTGCCATTTGACGGCAAGCGGGTGATTAGTTCCGACCAGGCCATTGCTTTGGAGAAACCGCCGCAACAGTTGGTGGTTATCGGGGCCGGGGCCATTGGGCTGGAACTGGGGAGTGTATGGCGTCGGCTGGGATCACAGGTAACGGTGCTGGAACTCTTCCCGGCGGTATTGCCGGGGGCCGATGAAGAAATGGCCCGACAAATGGAACGCGCGCTGCGCGATCAGGGTATGACCTTTCATTTCGGCATCACGGCCAAGGGCCTGCGCGAAGAAAAGAAGCGATTGCAAGTGGTATTTGGGCCATCCGGCGGCCCGGCGGACAAAGATTTATCCACAGCCGCGGATGTGGTGTTGGTGGCGGTAGGCCGACGAGCGGCCGCTCAGGGCTTGAATCTGGAAAAGATCGGCGTGAATTGCGACCCGCGCGGTCGCATCGTGGTCAACGATCGATGGGAAACGTCGGTGCCCAATATCTACGCTATAGGGGATGTCATCGCCGGCCCGATGCTTGCGCACAAGGCGGAGGAAGAAGGCATTGCCGTCGTGGAACTCATCTGTGGGAAAGCGGGCCACGTCAATTATGACGTGATTCCCTACGTGGTATACACAGCTCCGGAACTGGCCTGGGTGGGTAAAACGGAAGCCCAACTTAAGGAAAAGTCGATCAGCTACTGCACCGGCAAATTCCGCTTCGCCGCCAACGCCCGTGCGTTGTGCATGGACGAAGCCCAGGGCTTGGTAAAGATTCTCGCCGATGCCAGAACCGATCGTGTTTTGGGAGTGCATATCTTTGGTCCGCAGGCATCGAGCCTGATTGCCGAGGCTGGCTTGGCGATGGAATTTGGTGCCAGCAGCGAAGATATTGCCCGTACCTGCCACGCCCACCCAAGCCTGCCGGAAACCTTGAAAGAGGCGGCCTTGGCGGTTGACGGCCGAACGATTAATTCTTAAGCGTCTCTCCAGCCAGCGTTGCTGCGCGACAGGTTAATAAGCCGTATTATAAAATCTGTCTGGGGACCTGGGCATCGTTTGCCACGGACGTCGCAGAGCCGCCGCTTCAACTTGGCCGGCACAGGAACCGCAGACTTCACTGACATGCTGCGGTTGATTAGCGATGCTTCAGGACGGTGGAAGAGGTGGACGGGCGAGGTTTACCGCCGCGGCTGGTCAGGCGGCCACCGACCGACGAGTCTTAACCCGGCGCGGAATTGCGGCTGGCCGCGCGTGGCCGGTACGGCGTAGCGAGGTGGCAAATATCTGTACATCGTCCGCGAGAAGGTCAACGCCCATGCTGATGCGCTTGGCATACCGCTTCGCGGCGGCAAGCCTGTGATAGCCTTTCACGCTACCCGCAAATCCCCGCCATACGTATACGACGGTATACAAGGGCAAATCACCACCCTGCTGTGCCATGTAAGTTTTCTCCAATTAACCGACGATGCCAATCGAACACGTTGGCGTATTCCAGGAAGCTGGCACGTTCCGAAAACCCGCTTTTGACAAAGGTTGGGCGATACGCTTGCCGCCGTATCCCGGCAGATTGAGATTTTTCGTGCATGGCGAGGCAAGCCGCCGGAGAGATCAGGTGAAAAGCATCTCAATCTCGGCCCTTTGGGGGCGGTGGACACCAGGATCTACAGATTCACATTCCGGGCGGGCCTTCAGGTGTGCGCCATTCAATTCCAACTGATCGCCCCATTGATGCCAGCCGGATCGTTTGAATCTCGCGAAGATCTCCAAATAGGGACCGGGGCTGCACGCCTCAATAACCTCATAAAGCTCATCCGGCTTGCGTGAATGACCCCGTTTCAGCGTGCTGATTATATTGGGTTGTCGCCGACCGGGCGGGCCGGTCCGCAATCGCCCTTTGACGCCGAAGAGAATCATTTCCGTTACATTCCGAAAATAAAAACCCACCCCGCGGCGATCCGGCCCCCCATCCTTCCTTATCTTGAACCAGATTATATTGGTCTTATATTCAAACCCCCATTCCCGCATAACTGCAAGCCCGGTGCTGACCAGCGCGTTCGGCACCCATAGGTACAAATGTGATTGCGGCAATGCTAATTCTGAGATAGGGAGCTTCGCGATATCTTCGTTTGACATCGTGACGTAGCGGTTCAGCCTGCGGTGTTCAGGTGCCATCTTTCCGGTTCGGTTAGAGAAACGCCAAGGGGGATCGGCAAGAATGGTACCGAACCGGCTCTTCGGCAGCCGGGGGATATTATTGTCAAAGCTTTCAGGCGGTTTACAATTCACCCTAATCTTCCACGTACAAGGCCCGTTTGATCGCAAACGCTATTACTGGGCACCCCCCGCCACCACCGCCACGCATCCGGGGAAGTAATTTTGATAAATGCGTAGTCGAGGCTCCATAGGATTTTCCGCGGTTCAGGTCGCTAAACAGGGATTGCAACTCGTCGCTACGAGTGATTATAACCCCAACACTAACAACGCGCAGGTCAAACAAGAGGCGAAAATTATTCAGGTCACGGTCAAAGAATGGATCTTTGTTGTTCCACTCGATTTCCACCGCGACGTGGTTGCGGTAGCAATCAACGCGATGCGTCGGCGAATCTGTTGCAATGCCATCCACGACAATCTTTGTGGAAAAGTCTTTTTCGATCCATGGAGGCTCTTTGGAGTAAAAGGCTCTGTCGAGCGAAGTAGCCACTTTCGATTTTTGGCCGCCTGGATTCTGAATCTCACTTCTCAGCAGGCGAAAGTTCTGCAAGACCTGAATGATATCATCGTATTCCTTCGAAAAATCAGTTCGCAGAATGGCAGTCGCATGCCGCCATTCATAAACGTCGTAATTTTTGAGAATCTCCGCTGGTAGCGAAGGCGGAGACCGCAACTCGGACCGGTCGCATGGCGAAGCCGATGTTTTTTTTCGATCTCTTGGCATGATCCTTCTCACTTCCCCGCGTTATCCAGCAGCGGGGTTGCGTCATCATCTTTGTCTTCCGGCACCACGCGGGCGACGCTGACCAGTATATCGTCAGGCTCCAGGCGAATCAGCCGCACGCCCTGGGTGGCACGGCCCATTTCACGCAGTTCGCCGGTGATGCCGATTCGGACCACCTGGCCGCCTTTGGTAATCATCATCAGTTCGTCGTTATCCGTTACCGCCTTCACCGCCACCACCGGACCGTTGCGGTCCGTGGTCCGGATGTTGATGACGCCCTTGCCGCCGCGGTGGGTTAAACGGTACTCTTCAATGCGGGTCCGTTTGCCGTAGCCATGCTGGCAGGCGGTCAGCAGGGTCACCTGATTGTCCCCATGGTCCAGCCCCTGCGGGATAATCACCATGTCAATCACCTGATCGTCTTTTTCCAGCTCTATGCCGCGCACGCCGCCGGCCTGCCGGCCCATATCACGGACTTCACCTTCCTCAAAGCGCACGGCCATCCCGCTGCGCGTGCCCAGCACGATCTGGTCCTTGCCGTTGGTCACGCCCACATCAATCACCTGATCGCCGCCCTCCAGACCGATGGCGATGATGCCCCGCTTCATCGGATTGGCAAACGCCTTGAGCAGGGTTTTCTTGATGGTGCCGTTGCCGGTGGTAATGACCAGATGTTTGGCTTCATCTTCAAAATCGCGCACCACCAGCACCGCGGCCAGCTTTTCCTCTGCTTTCATTTCCACCAGATTGGCAATGGCCCGGCCCTTGCTTTGCCGGCTCATCTGCGGAACATCATAAACTTTCTGCCAGTAGCAGCGGCCCAGATTGGTGAAAAACATCAGGTAATCATGAGTGGAACCGATGAACAGATGTTCAATGAAATCGCCTTCCTTGGAATCCGAGCCAATGACCCCCCGCCCGCCACGGCCCTGTTTGCGATACGTATCCAGCGGCATGCGCTTGATGTAGCCTTCATGGCTGATGGTCACCACCACCTGCTCATCGGCAATGAGGTCTTCAATGTTGATGTCGGTGGCATCGTTGGTAATTTCAGTGCGGCGGTTGTCGCCATATTTTTCCTTCAGCTCGATGGTGTCTTCGCGGATAATGTCCAGCACGCGTTTTTCATCGCTTAAGATCAGTTCATAATCCTCAATTTCCAAGACCAGCTTGTTGTACTCTTCGGTCAGCTTGTCAATTTCCAGGCCCACCAGCCGCTGGAGCTGCATGGAAAGAATGGCGTCCGCCTGGGCGGAAGACAGCAGCATCCCGCCGGTCTTGGCGGTGGCTTCATCCAGGCGTTTCTTGAATGCCCGGGGAATGGCCGCCTTCCACGAAAGGCTTTCGCTGATGGTGAATTTCTTC
Organism: Planctomycetota bacterium; assembly: GCA_021851715.1. GTDB lineage: Bacteria > Planctomycetota > Phycisphaerae > WQYP01 > WQYP01 > JABEVA01. The sequence continues at coordinate 2,206 of JAJZCR010000095.1, read as the reverse complement.
TTCATCAGATTGGCTTTGGCGGTGGGCACATCCGGGCTGACTTTGCGGTTCCGCAGCAACTCGATCACGCCCATCACATCAAGCTTGGCCACCCGACCCGCGGCTTCTTCGGTATGAATGTCGGCCAGAGCCAAGATCAAGCCTTCCAGGATATGGGCTCGCTGCCGGGCTTTTTTCAGCCGGAACATGGTGCGCCGGCGAATCACTTCCTTGCGATGGCCGATGAACAATTCCACCAGCTCTTTGAGACTCAGGGTCCGCGGCTGGCGGTTTACCAGGGCAATGTTGATGATCGAAAATGTGCTTTGCAGCGGCGTAAACTGATAAAGTTGATTGATCACCACGTTGGGATCGGCGTCGCGCTTCAACTCCACCACGACACGCACCGCGTGTTCACGGTCGGATTCATCGCGGACGTCGGAAATATCCTTAATTTTTTCTTCCTTCACCTGTTCGGCGATGGACTCAATAATGGTTTTTTTCAGCACCTGGTACGGAATTTCTGAAATAACCACCTGCTCCCGTCCGCCCTTGAGTTGCTCGGTATGAACGCGTCCCCGCACCGTAATGCGGCCACGGCCGGTCTCGTAACCGGCCAAAATGCCGCTGCGCCCGCAAATCACGCCGCCGGTCGGAAAATCCGGCCCTTTTACAATTTTCATCAACTCTTTCAGCGTGCATTCCGGGCTATCAATCACTTTGATAATGGCATCGCACACTTCGCGCAAGTTGTGCGGCGGCAAACTCGTGGCCATACCCACCGCAATGCCCTGGGCACCGTTCACCAGCAAATTCGGGAATTTGCTCGGCAGCACCGTCGGTTCCATCCGGACTTCATCATAGTTGGGAATAAAATCGACGGTGTCTTCTTTAAGGTCTTCCATCAACTCTGCGGAAGCTTCGGCCATGCGGGCTTCCGTGTAACGCATGGCCGCGGGCGGGTCGCCGTCAATCGAACCAAAATTACCCTGGCCGTCCACCAGCAGATGCCGCATATTCCAGGATTGGGCCATACGCACCAGCGTCGGATAGATCACCGCTTCACCGTGCGGGTGGTAGTTGCCGGAGGTATCGCCGGCGATTTTTGCGCATTTCCGGTGCTTGCTGCGCGGGCCAAGCTGCAAATCATTCATCGCCACCAAAATGCGCCGCTGCGAAGGCTTCAGACCATCGCGTACATCGGGCAGGGCACGATCCATGATCGTGCTCATGGCATAGGTAAGGTAGCTTTCTTGAAGTTCTGTCTCAATTTGCAGGTCGGTGATTCTGGCGTCCTGATCCAACATCGCAATCCTCCAATGATGCGCTTTTCCATCCACTTTTTCATCTTCCGGGCCCATGGCCCATCTGCAAAAATTATAATGTATCCACCATCTTTTGGCGAATGGGGAATCCGCGTGCCGGCCGTCCCGGGTGTCATGGCCGCGGTCGCCAGAACCTCCCGATGATCCGGTCCAACTGCCTTTCCACGCGGGTTTTCTGGCAGCATCGCCATGCCGCCGCCACCGCGGAAACCCGCTGATTCTCCGGCCGCATTTGCCGCTATAATAGGCGGCGATGATTTATCTTGATAACAATGCCACCACCCAAATTCACCCCGAGGTTCTGGCGGCCATGCAGCCGTGGCTGGGGGAAAAGTATGGCAATCCTTCAAGCACACATCGCCTCGGCCAGGAAAGCCGGCAGGCGGTGGAACAGGCCCGGTATGAAGTGGCGGCGATGCTGGGATGCCATATCAGCGAGGTAATTTTCACCAGCGGCGGTACAGAAGCGGATAATGCCGCGATTCTTGGTGCGCTGGCCGCCCGGCCCGGCAAAAAAACCATCATCACCTCCACCGTCGAGCACAGCGCTGTGCGTGAGCCGCTCATGGCACTGGCCAAATCCGGCTATGTCATTATCGAGATACCCGTCGATGAATGCGGCCGCCTGGATATCGCTGCCCTGGGAGACCACCTGGCCAATCCGGATGTGGCCTTGCTGAGCCTCATGTGGGCCAACAACGAGACCGGGGTTATGTTTGATATTCCGGCCATCGGAGCGCTCGCCGCCAAACACCGTGTGCCGTTTCATACCGACGCCGTACAGGCGGCAGGAAAGGTACCTGTGGCCTTTGCCTCTTTGCCGGTGAATATGCTTTCCGTCAGCGCCCATAAGTTCCATGGCCCCAAGGGTATTGGCGCGCTGCTGGTATGGCATCCCAGCA
>JAJZCR010000027.1 GCA_021851715.1 Planctomycetota bacterium | reverse complement strand
GTGGGAGCTGGATCTGGCACCGCGCATGTTGCCAAGTTCGTTCTCAAATTTTTGAAATAGAATGTGAATGACCACTGCGGAAAGAAGCAAAATGACGAAGGCCAAAAGAATCATCAGCGGGGCCTTGGTGATGCGAAAGGCTGGATGGAAGGAGGCCAGTACGGCGGTCATAACGGCGAAGATCAGGGCAAATCCACCGATCTGACGATAAACATTGGGCGAACCGATGAGAAGACGTTCGAGAAAATAGCTGAAGGGTATTAACCCCAGCAAGAGAAAAATAGCACCGTCAACGATACCGTTGGAATCGCTGATCAAGGCATGATAAGCCTGAATTTGCAGACTCCAGGACGCAGCGGCCTGGCCCAGCCAGCGGTTGTACTGGTGGGAATCGCGGGCTTTTTGGCCGGCTTGAAGGTGTTTTTTTGCGGTGTTGAAAAAAGTATTGATAACGTTGCTGGTGATGCCAAATTTTTGCAGCACGGCACGCCGATGGGCGTCAATGATGTTCAGATCGGTGGCGGTTCTCCAGGAGAGCGGTCCCAGATAGGCCGCGCCGTCGTGGAGGAATCCTGTTCCCAGCGGGTGAGTCAGAGAGGCGTTGATGAGAATCATGCGGTTGGCCAGGGCTCCACGTGAGACCAGCACTTGCCAGGGCACTCCGGGCTGCACGTAAGCAATTCCGGCCATACCGGCGGTGAAACTTTGATCATATTTGGGAGCACCACCTTTGCGGGCATCGAGAATCTGGAGTTGGTCAATATAATCGAGATAACGCGGGTCAAAAAGGCCGTAGAGATTGATTGGGCGGCAGGTGAAGACCAGACACTGGAGGGTGGTGGAACTGTCGGGTGAGAAGAGTCCATTGGAATAACCTTGTACTGCCAGGTTGCCCGCAAGCACTCTTTTCGGCATGCCGTCGGAGGCGAATTTAAATACCTGCAATGCATACTGGAACCAGCCGTAGGGCATCTTATTAAAGCGGACCGAGCCGTTGAAATGGGTGAATTTCCAACTGCTACGGCGGGTGCCTTCCAACACGGGGGGCAAGGGGCCAGTGCCGCTGGTGTAAACCGCCCCGGCCAGGTAATCCGGGGCACCCAGTGATGCCACCGCCTGGCCGAAGCTGCGCCGGAGTATGGTAAAGGTTTGATCGCTGGTCTGATCCTGCGGGGTTACGCGGCCGGCAAAATCAGGATCCGTGAGCGCTCCAAGCGAGTGGAATCGCCGCGTGCCCAGCAGCAGGAGCTTTAAGGCGTCCACCTGGCGGGCAATGGACCGCCAATCGATCCGGCCGGTGGTATCGTTGGGCGTATCGATCAGGCCGCTGTCGTCGCAAAGTGTGGCGAAAGTGCCGCCGGGCAGACCCCGCCACAAGGCATAGTCGGTGCAGAATCCCATTGGAATGGGAAAGTAATTGTGGACGGAATTCACTGATTCGGCGGGGAGCGGATTGAACGCGCAATGAAAAGGAAGCCCCATTTTTTGGGCATGGCGGCGGGCTTGGCCGAAATAATTACGGGTCATGGCGCTGTCAAACTGGGACATCTCATCACTGAAATCGTTGGTCATCCAGGAGGAATGGGTAATAAAACCGAACTCCTGGCCATGGCTGGTCAGATGCAGGTTCAACTGCACCAGAATTTTCAGATTGGCCGCTCCTAATTGGCGGCGGATGGAGCGCCAAGTCCGGACCCCATGCACGCGCTGGCGGGATCGCCGGGCCTCCATTTGCCACTGCGGAAGCAGTTGTTCCACAGCCCGCAGAATTACCGTTTGCGAAGCAGCCAGATGATGGTGCGTATGAACGGCATTGTGGGCGAAGAGGAGATCAAGTTTGCGTTTTTCCAGCAGCTTCATCAGGGAGTGGCGGCGATTGGCGGGCGGCTTGAGCAGCTCAACATCCAGCGCCGATTGTAATTTTGAAACATCCGCCTGGATCTGATTGCCGATGGTTTGGGCCAGAGGTGATCCAAGTTGTATATTGCGGACATTTCTGGAAGCGGCGATATCCCGCAATTGGGTCAACATACGACTGGCTTTGTGGTAGGCAAGCCTGCGCCGGGCCAGTCGCGAAGTCAGGGTGGCGGGTGAGGTGGTGAGCATCCGAAGCAACTGAACCTCGCCGGTAAACTGCCAGGTATTGTCAGCCAGCAGCGCAATGAGGACGGGATGGCCAAGGCGGGCCCGGGCGATTTGCGGAGCCAGCGCCGCAAGAACGGCGGCTCCCATGTCCTGCTGTGCGCCGGGACTGCGGCCTAGAACATAGCTCGAAGCGTCGTAACGGGCGGTGAGAATAATCAAGGATTTTGGCGGCGTGGCGGGGGAATCTGCTGCGGGAACAGACGGCGGGATGAGACACAGAAGATTTTCGCCGATTCGGCGCACCCATTGGGCCTGCCATTGAATTTTCAGACGACGGATTTTACCGGTGCGAATGGCCGCCACCACGGCAGAGTTCTGGGTATAAAAGCGCGGAATGGTCACCGGAACGGTCGTGGCGGTGGGGGCAAAGTCGTGGAAGTTGCTTTTGGGGGATCCCAGAAATATTATTCCACGGGCACCCAGCCCGGCGATGGTCAGCCAGTTGCGCGAGCCGGAAATATTCATGGCCACCCATGCATGGGCAATGTGAAGACCACGCAGATCTGGCAGGCGGCCGCGACCTACATATACCACCGGCGCAGTATGGCTCTGCGGACTTGGCAGTGCCGCAAGTTGACCACCGCAAGGGCGCATTAAAAATAGCTTTATGGGCATGGCGGGATTTTGCGGATCGGCGGCCCGGCAAATTTGGGCACGTGGAACCACCATGAAAAACGGTTGCCGCCACACCGGACGACCGGTGCCGACGGCCAACTTTTGAGCATAAAACGAGCCGGTCTGTCGCGCACCGGCACTGCCGGCGGAACGGTTGGGACCAAAACCGGCCACGGTCTGAATATACTGGTCAATGGTTTGCGCCGAGGCTGGGATGACTTGGGGGGAGGACACGGAAGAACGCAGTTGAGATTCAGGCGCGGGCTGAACTTTGCCCTGGACCATAGCTGTAGCAGTGGTGGGTGCCGCATGCACGCCAGACGCACCGCCGCCGCAGCCCAAACCTAAAGCAACAATGGTTACCCAGACCAATCCTGGTTTTGCCATAAGTAAATCCGACTTTTTGTCCGCCGTTTCCGCTTAGCGTGTCGAAATAGTCCCACGCGGTTGAATAAATAGCAAGCCTGTCCGGCCTTTAGCCAGGTTCCATATTATTTTGCGGGCCTGGCCGTGGGCTTTACCGTTTTGACTGCTGACCACAGCTTCATGTCCATTTAAGCCCATTGCAGTGGCCTGCTGTTTAGCGGTATTAAATTTCAGGACATCGGCAGTCATCCGAATTCCCAGAAGTTCCAAAGCCGCAGCCTGTGCCTGCACGAAATCAAGTTTCATGGGACCGCCCATGCCCAGTTCCATTGCGCTGGTTTTCGCCTGCTCCGGCCGTGTGAGCTGCGCCATCAATCGTCGACAGTCCAGCAAGATCAATCGGGATCGTTCGCCTGTCCCAGCACCAGCAGGGTGCTTGACCCGGGTGGAGTTGTCCACCGCCCCGATCATCGAGGCCTGCAGGGGGTGCAACGGTTTATATACCATGCGAACTCGGCCCCGCAGAGACAAAACGCCGGTATTTCCGTGGTAGCGCAGCCCCTGCGACCAGGCGAACGCGCTTTGACCACGGGGCTGATAAAGCGGATTACCCATGGGTTTTTTTGCCGCAGCCCGACGCTTGGCCGCTGATTCTCCCCGATAATCCTCCAGCGACATCTGCCCGGGGCCGGCAACAGTCAAACGTCGAAGCGGGGCGTTGTAATGCAGAGAATTACCCTGAATATATAAACGGGATTGCAACAGGCCTTGCGGGTTAAAACTGGCGTTCATGGCGCTTAGTCGGTGGCCGGCTGCGCCCTGGGCTTGCAAATCCACCAGATGCAATTGATCGGTGGCCTCGGGCCGTGCCGCTGCGGGTCTTGCCAGCAGAATGGCCAATTGATGGCAGTCCAGACGACTTTGCTGGTCAGGCCGCGAGAGCAATTGGGCCTTCACGTGGCCAACAAATAAGGCCTTGTGAGCGGTACCGAGATACTTCATGGATTTTTGCCAGAGGATTTGTACGCCCGGTTTCGCCGCCGTGTGGGGGGATTTTTTACGAAGGATGACAAACTTGCCGGGGCCGCGCGCGAAAATGGCTTGAGCCTTTTGATGCAGAATCAGATCCGGGCCGGTAATAAAATTGCCCTGCTGCGTAATCGCAGCCCAAGCGGAGGAATTTGCCGCGGTCCCGCCGGTCAGTTCCATGATTCCTGTGCGGCGATTGCCGGACATAGCGGTGGCCGTCGCCACGATGGGGCGGCCCATGTTGCTGATGCTCAGTTGTACGCCCGCAGCGGCACTAAAACGCGTAACGGTGAAGCGGCCGGAAGAAGATAGAAGATGACCGGAGTGGTCCGGCCGAACCTGGGTTGGAGCCAGTATAGCCGCTAAGTGTGGCGTAATAATTGTGTAAACTGCCGGTGCAGAGCCGGTATTCGCAGCAGGCTGGATAAGTTTCAGATGGACATGGCCGATGGCCAGCAGGCTGTGCGGTACAGGTGTTTGGTGGCCGGCTTGGCGGGTGGATTGAATCAGCAATTGATCGCAGGTCATGCGGCTGCTGTTGGCGGGAGCGCCCCTGGCCGCGGACGTTTGTGAAAGCACGCGCACGTGGCCCTTGGCCAGAAGCCGTTGCAACGCCTGGGGGTGGTGTGCCGGACCAGCGGCAGTGAGCCAGGCCGCCAGTTCGCTGCCATGAATGCTCAGCCCGATATGTTTGACCTGTGCTTGTCCACGGAGAGTTACATGGCGCACCTCAAGCGTGGTGCGGCCTGGTTGACTGGCCTTAGGCATCGGAGCGAGGCTGAGGTGGACCGACTTTTGCCATGCTGCTTGCCAGCCGCCGGATGTTGTACCGTGCGGCGAGCTAAGCCTGGCTGTTCCCGGCCCGGCCAGCAGAACTCGGTTGGTTAAACGATTGAAAGTTACCTCAGGACAATGAACCGTGCCGAATTGACTGCTGTTCAGCACGACGGTGGTGCCGGCACCAGCCAGAAGTTGAAGAATTTGCGGCTGGGTTTGATAGGTCACTTCCTGGGCCAACGCAGAAAGTGTTTTGTCATCGGTCAGGCGAACCGGATGACCGGCCTGGGCGCGGGCTTCAAAAAGAATATCTTTCGACCCCAGCAGACGTATGCCGTGGGGCAGCTCAGGGCGCATAATCATGGGGCCGGTCCAGGTGAGAAACAGATCCGCATTGCGATGGGAGTGGACCACATGAGAGTGAACCGCAGTACCGGTGGCAGGCGGTGTGGCCACGGATGGGCCAGTCGAGGGGACCGCAGTGGGTGTTGGTTTTGGCGGCGCGGCAGCATTTCCGGAAAAATAAACGACAAAACGTGGAGCCTGAATCTCTTGTGGCCCGACCAGGGCCTTCACATGGTCGATAAAATCCAGCCGATATACCACCGGTGCGTTGGCCACTACCGCCGCCGGCGTGTTAACCTTTCCGGGTGAAGTCACTGCGGAGGTGGGTGTTGCCGGCGGGTGGCTGGTTACGACCGGTGGACTGGATACAGAAGTTTGTCCAAAACGGCCGGCGTTGTAGACGTGACGCAGCACCAGCCGAATGCCTTTGTCAATCCGCAGGTAGGTCAATGTTTTATGAGGCAGGTCAATCTGGGCGGTCAGCCCCAGGCCATCGAAGTCCGCCTGATCGCTGCGCAGATGAACGGCTCCTGAACTCTTGATAACGCCTTGTTGATAATTAAATGAAAGCGGGCGTGAAAAACGAATTTGCATTTGTCCCGGTTGTCGCCGGTGCACGCCGTGGATAAAGGATTTCACCGGTCCCATGGTGATGGTCGGATGGCCAAAAAGTTTGCCCTTGCGCGGGTAAACGTGGCTGGACATCGCCCCGCCCACCTGATCCACATACACATCGCCCATGTCGCTGGCAATGATGGTGGATTGATCGCCCGCGCTGAAAAATTGCATGCTTGGTTCAGTAAGCAGATATCGCCCGTTGCCCTTGGGAAGTGCCTGCCGCGCGCGTAGTACATATTCCAGCACGCCCCTGGCGCTGCGCACCTCCATCACCAGATGGGCCATGCCTTTGGTCGTGAATACGGGAATCGGATGGACAGGCTGATGTGTGATTCGCCAGCCGCCGGACCCAACAAAAACGCCCGTGACCCACGCGAAAATGACTGCCACCACGACCAGGGTTGCCAAGTATAGAAGGATTTTCTTTATCATGCGTCAGCACATTTTCAACGTTCGGCCCGCCGGCACACCGCAGAGCCAATTCACTCTCAGCCGGTGTACCTGGCTATCACCTGGTCCCAGATGTTCATCTGCTTGCAAAGCCATTCGATGGCATCGCGCACCGCTCCGAATCCGCCGGGGGCAGCAGTCACATATTTGGCCGCGGCCCGTACTTCCGGCACAGCGTCGGCTACGGCAATAGGGCAGCCGCAGCGCCGCATGACCGGCAGGTCGGGCAGATCATCGCCCACATAAGCGGCCTGCGCGTCTTGCAAGCCCAACTGCTGGAGTAAGTCTCCATACACCTCCACCTTATCGGTGACATTTTGGTAGATTTGGGTAACTCCCAACTCTTCGGCACGGTGCTGCACCACCTGACTTTCCTTTCCAGTGATAATGGCCACCTGCCGGTTAAAGCGTCGCCACATCACAATCCCCGCGCCATCACGAACATGAAAGCGTTTAATTTGTTGACCGCTGTCATCGCGGATGATTCCACCATCGGTGAGCACCCCATCCACATCCAGAATCAGCAACTGAATATCCATCCACAACTCCGTACTTGCCATCGACCATTTTTGTCGCTGCGTATCTCGTGGCGTCCACCGCGAGGCGACCTTCAATTATTCTAAAACTCGCAGGGTCACCAAATCCTGCACGTCGATAAGCCCGACCGGGCGGTTGGACTCATCCACTACCGGTAATTCGTCGATCCGGTGGCGGTTTAACAGGGCCAAGGCTTCACTGGCCAGCGCCTGATGTCCGATGGCCTTTGGATTCACCGTCATTACTTTGGCCATCGGCATTTCCAGCAGGTTGGCATATTGTCCAAGCTTGCGGCGAAGATCCCCATCGGTGAATATTCCGGCCAAAACGCCCTTTGGATCCACCAGAATAACCGCTCCAGCCCTTCGGCCCAAGGTCTTATCCTGGGCCAGTACTTGTCGGACCGTCAATTTCATGGATGCGACTGATATATTTTTACCCACCACAAAGCTCATCGCATCGCGCACCCGAAGCAATTTTCGGCCAAGCGAACCGGCTGGATGAAAAGCCGCAAAATCTTCCGCCGAAAAATGCCGGAGGCTCATCACCCCCAGCACCAGGGCATCGGCAACGGCACTGATGCACGTTACACTGGTGGTGGGAGCCAATCGCAAGGGGCAGGCTTCTTCCAGCGAACCCAAGCCGATGCAGATATCCCCCAGTCGTCCCAGAGAGCTTGACGCCTGACTGGTGATGGCGATGGTGGGCACGCGCATGCGTTTTAAATGATCCATCAGGCGGATTAATTCATCCGTTTCTCCACCATAAGAAAGCAGCAAGGCCAAATCCTGCCGGCGTACCCGGCCCAGATCTCCATGGAGGGCTTCCACGGGATGAAGAAAATGCGAGGGCGTGCCGGTGCTGGCAAAGCTGGCACTGATGCGCTGACCCACCAGTCCCGATTTTCCGACGCCGCTGACCACCAGTACCCCGGCGGAATCCGGCCCAATATGGTCATGAATAAGATGCATGGCCCGCACGAGGGCTGGATCCATGCGTCCCGCGATGGCCAGAAGACTCTGCGCTTCGGATTTTATGATTTGCCGGGCATCTTCCAGCAGGCTGGCATCGGAATGGGAGGTTGTTTTTTTGACCTTTCGCATGGGGCTAACGATATACGATTCAACGCACCCTTGCCAGTGTCATAAAATCCGGACCGCCGGTTGTTTGGCGTGTTGGTTGCCAGCCTCGGTCGCCGCTACGGTTTGGCTGCGGGGAGATCTGTTGGCTGCGGCTCCGGTTCTGCAGGCCGACGTTGGGCGAGTATGCCGAAAACAGTCATCAGCGAGCCAAAAATGAAAATCAACAATCCCCAGTCCAAGTTCACATTGTAGCCCTGCACGAGGGTCGGATGGAAATAACCATAGACTGACAAAATGGCTCCGACGAGCACAAAAAAGATGCCCACAGGCAGACGTAAATCAATCATCGAATGGTCTCCTTAATACGGCCGCAGCGCCTATTGCCGCCGCTGCCTGAAGCCAAGGGGCTACCAAAACAGGAAGTTGAGAATGGCCGTGGCCAGCAATATCACGATACCAAGGAAAACGGGGCGTTTCCAGAACGGTAGGGCCGGGTCTTCCGGCGGTTTTGGAGTCAGTTGGTACACCAACCCCACCATGCCTTCCCGTGGCTTTTTAGCGGTGACGCGGCTGACTAGCCAAGTTGCCGCCGAGCCACAGGCGAAAGCCCAAAAGGCACGCCAGAAATTGCCGGCCTGCGGCGAATTAAATTTAAGGAAATCACTATGCGGAAAGAGCGTGTGCTGAAAATGGGAGCATGCCCACAGACCAACCGCTGCCAGCACGCCGACCACTAACCCCCAGAAACCGCCCCATGGCGTGGTGCGCCTGGAAAACATACCCATCAGAAAAATCGCCAGTAACGGGGCGTTAACAAAGCCAAAGATCGTTTGCGTAAAGTCCATAATGCTTTTGTCGGACCCCGCCCAGTAGGCGGTTCCTACGCTAAGTATAACGCCCAGGATGGTAATGATGCGCCCCACCCAGAGGTAATGGCGATCGGATTTATCCTTCACCAGATACGCTCCGTAGATGTCGTAAGTGAAGACTGTGTTAAAAGCGGTGATATTGCCGGCCATGCCGGACATGAATGATGCCAAAAGCGCCGTTAACCCAAGTCCCAATAGACCGGTGGGGTAAAACTTGGCCATCATCAACGGCATCACGTTGTTATAGCTGTGGGCGGGGTGAGCGTCTCCACCGATCAGGCCTGGAATCAGCGGCAGCGCCAGCAGTCCGGGAAGAATGACAATGAACGGGAAAAACATTTTTGGGATGGCGGCGATTAATGGGGTCCGGCGGGCGGCGTTCATGTCTTTAGCCGCCAAAGCCCGCTGCACCACCAGAAAGTCGGTACACCAATATGCGAAGGAGAGTACAAACCCCAAGCCAAGCACTAAGCCCATCCAATCTATCTTCATGGGGTTACCAGCAGCGGTTGCGGTTCCCTTCCATGTATCCATGTAGCCGGGATGCGTTGTTTGGATGACCTCCACAAAGTGATGCCACCCGCCGTTGGCCTTGATGCCTATAAAAATCATGGGCAGTATGCCCAGCACGATTAGAAAAAACTGCAACACTTCATTATAAATGCTGGCGGTTAACCCACCCATGGCCGTGTATGCCACGACCACCGCAGCGGAGACCCATATGCACGCGCTCAGGTTCCATCCGAGCAGGTCGTGAAAAACCAGACCCATGCCGTACATGCTTACGCCGGAAAGTACCGGCGTGGACGCAGCAAATACCAGGGCATTGATGAATCGTGTGCCTTCGTTATAGCGTTTTTTAAGGTATTCAGGCACGCTCCGAACCTTGCTTCCATAATAAAACGGCATCATAAAGATGCCCAGAAACACCATGGCGGGAATTGCTCCCACCCAATAAAAATTGGCGGTCATCATGCCGTATTCATAGCCTTGACTGGCCATGCCCAGCACTTCCAACGCCCCCAGATTGGCGGAAATAAACGCCAGCCCGGTAATCCATGCCGGGATGCGCCTGCCTGAAAGAAAAAAGTCTTCGCTGGTTTGATGCCCCCGCCCGGTAATGACCCCGATGGCAATGACAAACACCAAGTAAACACCCATGATGACGTAATCGATGGGGTGGGCCTTCAAAACCGGCCCGCCCAAGGTGGCGGCCAGATGGGGTATTGCGGTTGCAAGATGAGCGCTCGACAATGCATGCGTCATACTGGGTTCCTCTTTTGGTGCCGCCGAATGTAGATCATCACTCATCCCCTGGCCGTCTTTTCAGGCTTGAATGCCCGTTGACAAGAACGCCATCGACCACAGGGTGGTGTAAAGCTCTCTACATGGTAATCAAATTGCTGCTGACTGACCACTCACACTATTACCGGCCATAAGGTGATACGTTGACGTTAGCAAACTGCGAAACGTTAACTGCTTCCGCATGGCCATCACAGAACGATACATTGATGTGATCGCCGTGGCGGTCCATGGTGTTTTCCGGCTGCTGGGGGCTGGCGTTGATATTGGACGGCATCAGATTGCCAGCAATGGGAATGCGATCACGCAGCCACGGCGTCAGGGCGATACCTTCCAGGGTATTGATGGTATTGGCGGGAAAGCTGCCGGGAATGCCGGCGTACACGTCATAGTTGGTGGTGTAATACAGGCCGTCGTTATAATTCAGCGCTGCTCCAGGTACGGCTTCCGGCTGCGTGGGCCGGGTACCGCAGTCGGCGAAAAGCAACGTGGTGCTGGGCGATAGAACCCGCGCGAGTCTGCACCCCAGCGGCTGACCTCCGCCGACACCAGCCGGGCCATTGGCCACGTCCATGGTGGAGCCTTGGTTGAAGTCGTTGCCGTTGACGGGATCAACAATGGAGCAGATATCCGCATTGACGCCGTACGATACAGGGAAATAAGCATATGTTCCGTCGCCGGTATCTCCGGAAGGATTGATGACATTGTTAATGAGCGCGTAGCCCGGCCACGTGTCGTTTAAGGTGGGGTCACTGGGGCACAAAAATACCTTGGGGTAACTTCCGGGGGCGTAGTAGCTGCCGGGATTACCGCTGGTGGCCATACCTACGAAGTTCTGGTTGCCGCTACCGCCCATGTAAGGAATTAACGCACTGGCCCAATCCAGGAGATACGTTCCCGACGAGGTTGAGCGATAAGCGAAAAGCTGGTGGTTGGGATCTACGTAGGCGGTAACGATGTTGGTGTCGGTATCCGCCTGAAAAAGGCCCTGATGGTCTTGGGTAAATTCGATGGCACCCAGGGCCATTTGCCGAACGTTGGAAAGGCACAGGACCGAATCCGCCTCCTGCCGGGCGGCGGCCAGGGCCGGCAGCAGCAGGGCGATGAGAATGGCGATGATGGAAATCACCACCAATAACTCAATGAGAGTGAATCCCTTTTTAGTAACCACAGCGGATCCTTGTTTTAAGGATGGCCACCGACGCCCAGATAATTGCCTGCTAATCATGATCAACACTCCTTGTAAGAGCAGACCCGAAACATGGCGACAAGCACTAGTTTAACCGGTTAAACTAGTTTGTCAAGTGCGGCCATGTCTTCGCGTTCATTTTGGCACCCTCTGATCCGATTTCGGGCGGTCTGGGCCTTCATTCACCCTGCCGCCAACAATTCTCGCCACCATTTAATTAATCCGCATCGCTCCACGGCGGCGCTTCAAAATCAGTGGTAATCCACCCAGCAACAGCCACGCCGCCGATGGCTCCGGCGTGGTCTGAGTCGAAAGCAGGTTATCTGCCGCAAACGTATTGGCGATCGTCGAAGAAATGCTGCTGCCGAAATACTGGTCGTAAAGGGCCTGGTACGCCGCCATGGTGGCGCTGTTTGCACCTTCCGCCTGAAGCTTTTGGCCAAAAGGAATTAAATCTTGCGGTGTAATAACGCCGGTACCCAGAAAATCTGCCGCCGGATTGAATTCTGTGTTGTTGCTGGCCAGCAACTGGGCCATGGTCTGAACATCGGCCAGGTTGTATTGGCCGTCGAAATTCAAATCACCCAGCCCCGCACCAAAAATGGTGGAGGTATATAGACCGGCAAAACGTTGGATATTGTAGGTGCCATCCGGCTTGAATGTCACGACGGTGGCGACATGGTTGCCGCTGGTAAGGCCGTTGGCATTGATGGTCCACAAATTGGTATCAATTTGGTTGGCCTGCGTGGAACTGTTGAGAATGGAGAGAATCTGGCTGGCGGTATCCGCGGCGGGCAGATCAAAGAGTACGTTGATGTTGTTGGCCAGGCTGTCCACATTTTCCACCGTCAGGGTGCGGTTCTGATTGATACCGGGCACAGTGGCGTTAAAGCTCATAATGGCCGATACCGACGGGGCGGTATCCACATAAATAGTTTGGGTCCAGTCGGTGTACACGGGTGGAGCACCGGGCGTATGGCGTGTGCGGAAAGCGATCACGGTGAGGTAATGATAGCCTTGCGAGAGATCACTGGTATTGATGGTTTCGGTATAAAGGCCGGTGCCCGGCGCGGTTCCATTTTGCGGGGCCAGCGGACTGCCGGTTTGAAAAGGGATGAAACCGTAGGCGATGGTGTTTGGCTGAGTGCTGACAAACTGCTGGCCATTGACTGGTGTGCCACCGTCAATTTTAAAGATGGCGCTGTCGCCGCCGGCGTTGTAGTCAAATAAATTCTGCTGGCCCAGAAGATAGACTTTTTGGGTTTGCAGTTGGATCTGAAATTGCGAACCTTTAACAACCGCCACGTTGCTGATAACATCCTGCCCATTGGCCTGGGGCAAGTTGGGGGTGCTGGTGGTGGGAGTGGTACCGGCGATTTGGCCGGCGACATTGGTAATCGTCAGCGTGCCCTCGGGTGTCGCCGGGCCGTAGATCAGGTCACCGCCGCCGGTGCTGTTGTTGTAGCCATTGTTGGGAAAAGTTACGTTAACCACGCCGTTGGAATAAACCTGCAGCACCTGCGGCAGACCCTGGGCGGCGGCGTTGCCGGTAAGCTCCACCAGGTAGGGTACGTTGTAGGAGTTGAAATTCGTCTGAATGCTGGCCGTGCCGGAGATGCCGCCGGTTTGGTTGTTCAGCAGCACCAGGGCGGAATCATTGCGTTCAAACGCCAGATTGTTCTGGGTGATGTAGCGCTGAATGTAGCCGCCGCTGGAATAGCGGTTGCGGATATCCACCAGACCGCTGATTTCGTTGTTGTGGGTTACGGTCATGGTGTTCGAGCCAGCGTTGTACGTGCTTAAAGAATTATTGGCCATGGTGTTGCCGTACACGCCGCCCAGGGCATCGCCGCGGCCATTTTGCGGGAAGGTCTGCGTGCCGGTGTCATAAGGCGTCAGGTTGCCGTTGTAGTACACAATGCATTGGCCGGGCATCATCAGGGTATAAGCGGCGGCCACATTGGCCAGATAGGGAGCGCCATTGTCCTGGCTTTGCACGAATCGCACGCCGGTGTTGCCTGTATGGTTGGGGTCCAGCCCGTCGCTGACGTTGTACCAACTGTTGGTAAACCCATTGCCGGTGAGGTTTTGTTGCAGGGAGAAGAACAATGGAAAATCCAAGGCATCCAAGTTGGGCTGCACGGTGCCGATGTTTCCGGCGGGAGCGCCGTCCGGGTTCATGGGGCTTTTCTGGATCACTGGAAAAACGTTGGCGGGATTGCCATCATAATATTCCTGGAACGAAAAAATGGTTTCCTGCACGCCATTGAGGTAGGTCCGCGGCGAGGCCCGGTAAACGGCCTGATTGAAATAAGGCAGGGCGGTTTGCCATTCCATATTTTTGGTGGCATCGAGCCGGAAGCCATCAACCCCCAGAGTTTGCACAAACCACTGGATATTGCGCATTTCATAACCGGTGACATTTTCCGCGGTGGGCGAACCGGCCATGGGATTGGAAGGCGTAAAGGAATTGACCTGAATATTGCCCTGGCCCGTTTGCGGGTTGTAAATAAAAATCGGTTGGCTGCTCGGATTGGGGTAAAACTGCTGGTTCACCGGCATGGGCACATTGGCCAGGCGGCCAAAGGCCGGAGTGGTTCCACCGGGAATATTGGCGGGATCGCCCGCGGTGGTAGGGCTGCGAATGTATTGATAATCGGTGTTGAAATTCACATTGACAAGGCCGGCCAGCCGGGCTTCTTCCACATTTGGGGCATAAGCGCCGTTAAAATCGCCGTCGATATTGGCGGGAGTGCCGGGGT
The DNA here is from genome assembly GCA_021851715.1 of Planctomycetota bacterium. Taxonomy (GTDB): domain Bacteria; phylum Planctomycetota; class Phycisphaerae; order WQYP01; family WQYP01; genus JABEVA01. Next base: position 28,969 of record JAJZCR010000027.1, on the reverse strand, counting down.
TCAGGTAGGAATTTCCTGGATATTCGGTAACAAAGCCGGGGTAGCCTCCGGCATTGACAAACGAATTGCCATTACCATCGACCGAGGCGGAATTGGAAAAGCCATTGTGCCCCATGGAATAATCAACGTAAATGTATCCACCCATTTGGTGTGTGGCGGCAATAAGCTGCTCGTAACCGGAAAGCGTGCCGTAGGCGGTCGGGTCGCCGGGGCTGCCCAGGTCGAAGCGGTTATAAATGTCATAGCCCACCGAACCGTTGCCGCTGTCGGCACGGGTGGGCGGCGGGGTGAGAATGGCCCCGTAACCGGCTCCGAAAACATCAGGCATACGGGCAGTAAGATTGGTCCAAGGCATACCGAAGGCATCGAGAATGGTCGGCGGTGAATACGGTGTGCCATAAACCTGGGCCGCAGCGGGTCGGTACAGGCTGATGACTGCACCAGCGGCGATCCCGCAGGCCACTACGCGGCACGCCCGCAGAACCATGTTGCGTCGCTGCCGGGTGGAACTTGCCACATTGTTACTCGTCGGTTCCATGGTGTTATCCCTTTTTAACCCAGGTCTCGGGCACGTAATTCCGCCGAGGCACCGGCCATGTGCTTAGGTGCCCTGAATTTTGTCGCGTCCAGATAGTGCCGCTTTGGCCCCGAATTTACGTCGCCGCATCAGCGCCAGCATCGCCACTCCGCCTAGAACCATCGCCGCCGGTGCCGGTTCCGGCGTGGCGGTAACTTCCAGATTATTAAAATAGGCGTACTGGGCGGCCAAACCTAAGTTATCGTTATATAAAAACAACTGGTTTACCGGCAAATTGGTCAGGGTGAGATTGGTAAACGTTTCCGCTGCCGAAGGATCTGCCAGCGGAGTAATCGTCAGATTAAATGACGTTGGCGATTCCAGCGTAAAAGCTACCGTGATGCCGTTACCATTGTTGGGGGTGGTGACGCCAGTATGGGCGGAGGCAATTCCGGTCAATTGCGAATCAGCGAACCCCGTGGTGGGCGAGGTGTAACCGCCGTAACTGAAAACGTAATAACTGCCCGAACCTGCCGCGGCAATCTGAAACAACGGGGTTCCGTAACCAGTGGTGGAGTTAAAGTTTTGAATCTGAAACCCTTCCTGGCCAGGGTTGCTCATGTAGCCGGTGGCCATGCTTAATTGCAGGGTTTGGCCGACCTGCAGCGAGGTATTCAAATCGCGGTAAGCGCCCGGACCAGCCGGGTCGCTGCTGGTGCCGTTGTAGGCTCCCATGCTCCAAGATACACCATTGGTGTCAATGTTCGGAGTAGCATAGGTGCCAAACACCGTGGAGGCTGTTGCGGTGGTGAATCCCCACGTGGCCGCCTGGTTAACACCGGAACCGGTCGGCCCCTGAAACCATTGGCTAAAGCCGGTGCCGCCGTTGCTGCCGTTGGCCCAGGCGCCACCGGAATAGGCGGTATTGGCGGCGTTATCAGAGGCCAAGATCACAGCGTGTACCGCCGCGCTGTGGCCCATGGCCCAGCCGACTAAGCCCGCGACAGCCGCACTCGCTACCCGGCGGGCACGCGGCCGGCGTGAGTCAAAAATGCTTTTAAACAGGGTGCTCATGATTTCATCTCCAAAGCTCCGTGGAAGCGTTGCCGGGGTCGGAATCGGCGACCCCGGCAACGGACTTCTTTCGCGTGAAAAATACTCAGGCCGTCTTACGGCGTCCCACCAATAACAACGCTAATCCGCCGATGGCCATCAACCCCAGCGATGCGGGTTCGGGAACGATCGACAGGCTATTGAAGTAGGCGTTATAGCTGGCAGTGTTGGTATAAAACAGATCCGCCTGGTTGATGCTGCCGCTGGACAGCGTGCCGTTGGTAACAATAGCCAGCGGCCCGGTGAAGTTGCTATTGCCGGGGGCTGGCGACACCGACAAATCGTAGGTTGTCGCCGTCACCAGGCTGAAGCTCACAATCAATCCGGAGTTGAGATCAGCAAATGTGACCGCTACCGGTGCTTGATATTCCGCCCCACCGTGGCTGCCGTCGAGGATGCTGAAATTGTCGTAGCTCTGGCTGCCATCGTACTCGAAAGTGAATTGATTGACGGGGAAACTGGATTGGAGTGAGAAGCCCAGCTTGCCAGTACTACCGATGCCACCGCCCGATTGCATAGCCACCTTAAATGACTGGCCCGCCCGTAGCGTTCCGCCAGAGAGTCCGCCGCTGGTGAGGAAGGGCCGGGTGAGGTCAACTCGCTCCCCGCTTCCACCGTTGGCGTAAACCCCCCAACTTTTTTTAGAGGTAGCGATGTTTTGACTGTTGGCGTCATTAAAATTGCCGGCAAATCCTCCGGACCCGGCCGTGGTTTCGACCCACGCGCCAAAACCCGTACCGCCGGTGCTGCCGGTGGAAATAGCTCCGGTGTAATTAGCGGCGTTATCGGATGCGACCATCGCGGCGCTGGTGGACTGGGCAAAACAGCCTGCTGCCACCACTCCCGCGGTCAATCCCACGAGGATTGCCAAAGATCGACGATGAGGAAGAACTTGAAGAACCATGATAGAACCTCCTAAAAGGAACACAAAACTCAAACTATTAAAAAAACTCTAATGCTCATCAGAATGCAAGTTTAACCGGTTAAACCAAGCTTGTCAAGGGCCACCTGATTTGTCGCTCATGCTGCGCCTCCGTTCCTTAAGACATCCGTTACCGCTCTAACCCGCCGGCGCACGCCGACAACAGGGTTTTCATCCACAAACGGTTATAGGCCACGCCCGCCAAGGTGCATTTGTAATCGCGATTGAACAGACCAGTGTAAGCCATGATCAAGATCCATAATTAAGGTTCAACCTGCCTCTAGTTATCAGTTTAACCGATTAAACTTCTCGTGTCAAGCCCCGCAATATTTTTCCGCCCGATTACTCCCCATGGGAGGTACCATCCGTGGAATTTTAAGTTACACACCAGCGACCATCAGCCGAAAAAAAACGAGCAAAAGCCCATATTTTCTGCTGCCATAGTCTTCTAATTATTTTAATCAAATGCCCATATATGAGTCAAATAAAATATTTAATAATTTTTTCAGGTATCTTGAAAGTTCGAAGCAATCGCCGCGGCCACCTCCAGCCCGGCCCCGCACAAAAAATTTAGCCGGCGGCATATCGCTGCCCCGTTTTTAGCCGCGGACCTCGTGGAGGGGACGTCTTGTCCGCCATGATATCCATGGGAGCGAGGGCGTCCTCGCCCGCATCGTCATAGCCGGCGATGTTCCCATCGCTGCGGCAAATACCAACGCCCCCGCCCACCAACCAAGCCAGCAATTACCCACCCTCTCAACCAGCACACGCTCCGCCAACCCCGCCACCAATCTCACCGCTGACTGCTGATCGCTATTTTTCCCCATACGGCTATTTATGTTTTTCACACTTGACACTGTTAAACAAGAATGGTAAACTGTTTTAACAACGGTTGGGAATTGGACCCGTTTTGGAGATCATACGCCGTGCCCACGCCACCGCTGAATTCCTCCCCGGAAAGCAAATCCGCAGATGCTTTTGCGCCCAGTCGCGAGGCTTCCAAAGAAATAACCGTGCGGTTCAATAACGCTGGAACCGAGGAAAAAGTCCCGGAAAAAGTCAACATCCGCGAGGTAGCCCGGCAAGCGGGAGTTTCCGTGGCCACGGTCTCCATGGTGCTCAATGCCAGCCCGCGCATCAGCCGCTCCACTCATATTAAAGTCCAGAAGATGATCGACAAAATGGGCTACCGTCCCAATCGGCTCGCTCAAAGTCTTTCCGGGAGGTACACCCAGGTGGTTGCCGTTATGCTGCCCCCGCTTCGGCATGCGTTTGCCGATGCCTACTTTGGAGAAATACTCAGTGGAATTGCCGATCGCGCCGGTAAACTCGGGCATAAATTGCTCATCGAGCAGGCCAAACCACAGTTTGTCAAAGAGGGAAAGCATCTGGAATTGTATGAACGCCGGTTTGTGGATGGCGTGCTTTGCCTGGGCTTTAATGAAAAGCACAGCTTTTTATCTGACTTTGCCGCCCGGCGTTATCCCATGATCCTGGTAGACAATCGCTTTGGCGATAACCTGCTGGATTACGTGCATTGCGATTATCGCCTCGGTGCCCAGCAGGCGATGAACTGTCTTTTACAGCTTGGACATCGCAGCATCGGCATGGTCTACGCCGCTCCGGAAAGCCCCACCGCCCGTGATGTTGTAGAAACGTATACTGCAAGCTTGGTGGCTGCGGGAATAACGCCATCGGAACAATGGCTGGTGGATGGTTGTTTTACGGATGAGGGTGGGGCGGAAGCGGCACGCGTTCTGCTCTCCCGTGATCCACAAATTTCCGCAATCTTGTGTGGCAATGACAAAATGGCCTTGGGTGCCATTCGCTACCTTACCACTCATGGGCACCGGGTACCGGATGATGTTTCGGTGGTGGGGTTTGATGATATTCAGCATTTGGCCTACGCCAATCCCAGCCTGACGACGGTGCATCTACCCCTGTATGAACTAGGGGTTTTAGCCTGTGAGAAATTGGTGGAGCGTATTCGTGGCAAGGTGGAACATGTCGCTGAGGTATTGCCCACGCACCTAGTATTGCGGGAATCCACCGGTATGATGCGAAGCCTTCGGAGTTAACATGCAACTCGCGTCGGCAAGGGCCAGATGGGAAATTACCGCGTCGACAGTGGAATAATGTCTGGTTGCCTGTGGTTGGATGAGGCGGCTGTACGTGGACTGGAGGCGGTCGCGAAGAGCATGGGATACGTATCGAAGCGGAATCAATGACTTGGAAAGGTTTTCCCGAATGGTTGACACTCCTGGGTCAAGGTTGGAATCCGTCTCAATTTTGGAGGCAGGAGGAGCGCGATGGCTGGGACTCCAGTGCGGGTGGGGCGGACTTGGCCGACTGTGGTCGGTCCTCCAGCAGGCTGGTTGTCGGATGGATTCTTCCCGGGGGTTGAGTGCGGCGATGTTGGTGCTGGCGGGGTTAGGGTTGGTGAGTTGTGCCAAACGCACGACTAGCCTGCCGCCAGCCCTTATCAGCGCTCCGCCTCGTCTGGTGCAGACGGTATTTTCCTATAGACCGGCTACCGGCAATGTGAGAACAGTGAGTGTAGCCGGCGATTTCAATTCGTGGTCCGTTAGCGCCAATCCGATGGTGCGCCAGGGAAATCGTTGGGGCGCCTCCCTTCGGCTCTCGCCGGGAGTCCACCAGTACAAATTTATCATTAATCATCACCAGTGGATTACCGATCCGCATGCAGCCAAACGCGTGTCCAACGGGATGGGTGGTTTTAACTCGTGCATAGACGTGGCTTCGCCATGGCTTAAGCTCTCGCCGCCAGCGGCCAATCGTATCAATCCGCAGGCCATTTCCTTCCGCCCTGCCAATACCCGCGAATTTGATGTACTTTCCAGCCACGATGTGCGCCTGGAACTGCTGGCCCAAACCGGCGGCTTAAGCCATGTGCGTGTGATTCTGCCGGGATCGCATTTAGCCTCCATGGGACTGCACGTGGTGGAAAACCATGCCGGTGCCACCACCTGGGCCAATGTGATTCCCGTACACGGCCCAACGGTGCGTTATTATTTTCAGCTTGTTCACGGCACCGACCGGGTCTTTTTAGCCAGTGGCTACCTTTATGCCGCCGCGCACGCGGCCCGTGCCCACGCTTATGATTCTCCCATGCAGGCCCGCGTGGTTACGCCGCGCTGGGCCAAAAAGGCGGTCTGGTACGAAATTTTTCCAGATCGTTTTCGCAATGGCAGCCAGGCCAACGATCCCGGCCATCATATTCCTTGGCGGTGGGATTGGACCAGGCCATACCGCTCGGCCGGTGAAAAAGGCAACTTTTATAGTTATGTCTACAATCGCTTCTACGGTGGCGATATTCAGGGCATCCAGCAGGAACTGCCTTACTTGCGGCGCTTGGGTGTTAATGCCCTTTATCTTACCCCGGTTTTTCAGGCCCCAAGCGTGCATAAATATGATCCGTCCAGTTTCATTCATATAGATGATGGCTTCGGGATCAAAGGATCGCTGGCTAAAATCACCGGCGAGCATACCCGTCATCCTTCTACCTGGCAGTGGTCTGCTTCAGATAACGTTTTCCTGGCCATGGTGGCCGCAGCCCACCGTCAGGGCTTTAAGGTAATTATGGATGTACCGTTTGGCCATTGCGGCGTGGATTTTCCTCCGTTTCAAAATGTTCTGAAGTACGGTCGAAAATCACCCTACGCCAAATGGTTTGACATTACCAGTTGGGGGCCGCCCGTGCAGTACCAGGCCTGGGACAGGCCCAATGGAGTCATGCCCGTCTTTGCCCGCAGCAAACGCTATGGCCTGCAGCGCGGGGTGCGCAACTACCTGTTTGCCGCCACCCGTCGCTGGCTGGCTCCCAACGGCAACGTCAACAATGGCGTGGATGGCTTTCGGCTCGATACCGCCCCGGACGTGCCGCACCGCTTTTGGATTGCCTGGCGACGGCTCGTCAAAACCATCAATCCACACGCGCTGATTATCGGAGAAATCTGGACCCCGGCCCAGGCCTGGCTCAACCGGGGCAACCAATTTGATGGCGTCATGAATTATCCATTTGCCCAGGCCACCACCAAATACTTTGTAGACACCTTAAGCGGTGGCGGGCGGGGCCTCTCCAGTCGACAGTTTGCCTCGCGTCTGGCCCAAATTCTCGGTTATTACCCCTACCAGGTGGATCTGGTCAATCAGAATTTGCTCGACAGTCAGGATACCGATAGGTTTGTTTCGCGCTTCATGAATCCCAATTTGCCATTTAACGGTGCAGACCGCCTGCAAGACAGCAACCCTCATTATAATACGGCTAAACCGACGGCGGAGGCGTATGAGAGGCTCAAAGGCGTGGTGGCCTTTCAGATGGCGTTTCCCGGAGCGCCCATGATCTGGTACGGCGATGAGGTGGGGATGTGGGGTGCCAGCGACCCGGCCAATCGGCAGCCCATGCTTTGGAAGGATCTGCAGCCTTATGATAATCCGGCATTCATGGTGAACACGTCTCTGCTTCAATTTTACCGCCGGGCCATCGCTGCGCGACGGCAGTTGCCTGCTTTGCAGATCGGTTCCTGGGGCCGCCTCCGCGTTGCAGGCCACCGGCGGGTGTTTGCCTGTTACCGCTCCCTGGCTCATGAACATGTTTATGTTGTAGTCAATCGCAGCGCCGCTCAGGTGCACATTGAAATACCAGTCTTTCAATTTGATCGCGGTCATCATCTGCTCAACTACCTTTCCCCGCGGGACTGCAAAGTATTGCTGCCGCCGGCGAAAGATTACGACGTCCGGCCCATCTTAGTACGTATACGTCGCGGTTTATTGGTTGGTGCCGAAGCCAAATCGCTGCGGCTGACCTTAAAACCATGGCAGGCCATGCTCCTGGCCCGCTATCGCCGTGCCCCGTTCCAAGCCGGGTTTTCTCACTAAAAATGTGTGCTTATATTGCAGGAGACCCAACCATGCTTGATCGTAGAGAATTTATGCTTAGAAGCACTGCCGCTGCCGCCGGGGCGGTATTGGCCGGTGCCACCGGTAACCTTGCCGCTGCCCCGTCTGTTGGCATAGACCGGGCCTGGGTTGACAACCGCGTGCTCGTGGCGCATTGGGGCAAAAATGTTCTCAGGGCCACCGTGCTCTCACCGCATATCATACGGCTTGATCTGCTGTACCGGGGGCACCACGATCCCGCCACACCACTGCTGGATCCGCACGCCCGCCTCCCCGGCGATGCCCATGCCCAGATACACGTGGGGGTCGATAAGTTGCAGATTAAAACCGCGGCCATGGCCATGGACCTGGCGCGGGCCACCGCGGGCCTGACGCTCTGCGATGCCACCGGCAGATATTTACTGCGCCCGGACAAAGAGCCAAGCCTGTACGTGCATCCCCGGCAGACCGGGCTGACCGGCTTTGCCTTCCAGTGTAATCAGGGAACCAGGTTTTACGGAATCAGTTGCATTTCCATGCCCGGATGGGGCGGCAAAAAATACTCCATGGGCAGTTCAATGCTGCGCAATGGCACCGGCATGCCCGTCGGCACGTACCAGGTGGATGCCGGCGTTGAAGGCGGCGGCGGTGCACCTTTCATCTGGACCACCGACGGTTACGGCCTGCTGGTGGACAGCGATGGTGGATTTTTCATGATGGGGCCGGACCGTGTGGCTTTCAATTACGGCAACGAATCTCTTGGCGATTATGGTTGCCGATACCACCGGCCCAACTCTCTGACCCTTTTCATTCTGGTCGGAAGCCCACGCGATATATTCCGCAGTGTCGCCGAAGTTACCGGTTTTATGCCCATGTTTCCGCGCTGGGCTTATGGCTTTACCAATTCCCAGTGGGGCACCGATCAGCATCTGTTGCGCCATTATCTGACCACCTACCGGGCCCAAGATATTCCCATTGATAATTTCACCCTCGATTTTGACTGGAAGGATTGGGGGGCCAATCACTACGGCGAATTCCGGTGGAACCCCGTCAAATACAGTCAGGCCCTGCTGCCCCCGGACAATCCCGAAAGCCTGCTTTCCTGGACTTCCCGGCTAAATTGCAAAATTACCGGCATCATGAAACCTCGCATCATTCTTAGCACCCGCAAATGGCACCTGCAACCCCTTACCACCCAGGGGGCCGAATCCCGCAGGCTCGGAATCTGGTTTCCTGGCGAAAAGCCGTTCAAAGATTATTTTTCTCATCTCTATTCCATTGATGTTAATTTTTACATGGAAAAGTGCCGCCGCTGGTATTGGAACGCCACGTGGTCCCATGACTGTATGCAGCGCGGTATCGCCGGCTTCTGGAATGATGAGGCCGATTACGGACCACTTGGTAACTTTGAATTTCTCCACATGCAGCAGGCTTTGTATGAGGGGCAGCGGCGCGATCGGCCCAACCGGCGTGTGTGGTCCCTTAACCGTAATTTTTACCTTGGATCCCAGCGCTACGGCTACGCCACCTGGTCCGGCGATATCCCCACCGGGTTTGACTCCATGGCTCTGCAAACCCTCCGCATGTTAACCATGATCAACCTCGGACAGATGCGCTGGGGCATGGATTCCGGTGGCTTTGAAGGGCACCCTTCAGACCAGAATTACGCCCGCTGGATACAGTTCAGCGCCCTTTGTCCCATCTTCCGGGTGCATTGCACGCTCGGCCAGCGCCGCCAGCCATGGGTTTATGGCACACAGGCCTGCGAAACCGCCAAGCAGGCCATGCGCCTCCGCTACGCCCTGTTCCCCTATACGTACGCTGTAGATCATGCCGCATGTACTCAAACCGGAATCGGTCTGGTGCGGCCCCTTCTCTTTGATTATCCCCACGATTCCCAGGTTGCCGATTTGAGCAACCAATGGATGTTCGGGGACTACCTGCTGGCAGCACCGGTGCTATCTCCCCTGGAACAAAGCTCTACCCGCCGCGTCTACCTGCCCGGTGGCAATATCTGGATCGACTACTTCCGTGGCACGCGCTATCGCGGCGGCCAATGGCTCGATTATCCCCTCAACACCGATTCCTGGATGGATATTCCTCTTTTTATTAAAGATGGTGCCATCATTCCAACCTTTGATCCCGTGCCGGCACTGCATACCGCCCGGCCAACGGTGGCCTATCTTGATATTTTCCCATCCAGACAAGTTACCCAGGGCATCTTTTATGAAGATGACGGCGATACGTTTGATTATCAGCACGGGCGGTTTCACAAGCAGGTCATCAGCACACAGCGCCGCGGGCAACACACCCATGTTGCAATCTCGGCCTCTCATGGCACCTATACTTCTACCGTGCGGGATTTCGTTGTGCGTGTGCATGGTCAGGCAGCGGTCAACGTGCATATCAACGGTCATGAGGCAGCATCAGATGAGGTCAGGACCTCGCGGGATGTTTTTGGAGGTGTTACCAGCGTGCGCGTGCCGGCAGGTGTTGCTATGACAGTCGTTTTTCAGGGCCGACAGGCCACCTTGCCGCAGATTGAAAGTCTTTCTCTGGCCGAGGCATCGCTCATAGGACCTTCCCCGAACCAGCGTGCGATGCTGGTGAACGCTGTGGCCGGTCAGGGAGGCGGTTATATTACGCGTCTGAACGTTCCCGAAGCCGGTGCCAGCTTTTATCTGCGGCGCAGCCGCAGTGGCCGTTACGCCGCGAAAATTCGCGTGGCCAATGTTCATGCTCACCAGGCAGGTACGCTTAACGTCTATGTGAATGGCCGGCAGATGATGGAACTGAAAGTTTCCGCCGCACACCAGCCGGGTGTGTGGCGGGACATCGTGCTAACATTGCCGCTGGCTGCGGGGAATAATACCATCATGCTGCGTCACGATGCGGACAACGTCGGTGCGATTCATCTTTCCGGTATCGAGGTTCCATTTGAACCCAACGAATAGACTCCACGCTGACTACAGATACCGTAAGCTCGGAACAATATCCGGCTGCGCCACATCGCTGTGACTTGGTCAAGGCCAACATCTCTTTCGCTTCTCCGGCGCGGTCCAGCACCCGGCAACGTCAGTCTTCCCCAGGGCGACCGGTTTCGGCTATAGTTAAGGCATGAGTGCGCAAAGCACTGCCATTTCTTCTCCGAGGCAGGAATAAACTTTTCGGCGCACGTAGCCCGAGTTGGTTTTAAGCCATCCGTCGCTTACGCCACGCCAGCAGCGGCAAACCCGCCGAGCCCAGCAGCCACATGGAACTTGGTTCCGGTGTTGGGGTAACGGAAAAGCTGCCAGCCGAAGATCCATTGGTAAAATCAACCAGAGTTCCGCTGTCATCGGTTGAGATCAAGTCACTTTGAATATTGCTGATGATTGTCGAGGTGGTGCTGATACTGAACGTGAAACCTGCCACCGGATTATGCACCGGCACGCCGGACAATAATTCGTTGGGAAATGTTCCGGTGAACAATGTACCATTGAAGGTGTAACTGTAAGTACCGGAAATTCCCGTCACCGTGCCGACGCCGGTGGCCAAAGCCTGCAGGTCGCTCACCATTGTATTTTCCGAGAAGTTGCTGCTGTCAATGGGATTAATGTTGAATGTGACAGACGCCGATTGCCCGTCAATGGTTGCATGATTATTCGTGACCTGGTTGGGAAATTGAAAATAGCTCAATTCCCGCGGCAAAAAGGTGCCGAATGACTCACCCGACGCCACGTTGGCAGCGGTGGAGGTGCTCATACCCAGGGTCACACCCTGGGTATCCCCGGAGTAAACACCCATAAGGCCGTAGTAGGCTGGGGTCGCGCTACCCACATTAACGCTATAGTTAGTATTGTTGATCAGGCTGAGACCGCCGTTGATCAGACTGATGCCTCCACTAAAGATGGAGTCATCGGTGCTGGTAAAACTTCCATAAAGCAGATAGGCATCCGCAATACTCGTGCTGGAATGGACCTGGATGTTGTAGTCATTGCCGAACAGTGTCATAACGCCATCTGCCTGCGAATTGATTCCCACGACGGTCAACGCCGCTAACATTGCTCCAAGAGCTATGGTTCCTTTTACCTTCGTCATAAATTGCCGTCCCTTCTAAAAACAGCCCCCTATGTAAAATCCATACCGTGGCGGCACGCGCCACCACGGAGAGTAGTCCATGACACACGGCTGAAATCCGGCCATTTTTTGCCTGGTCCTGCCGGTATTCTCACGGTACCAGCACATAACTTTGCGAGTGAGCGCGCAAAGCCACCCACCGGCTCTCGCTGCTAAAACCTCGCCGAGTTACGTCTCGCATGTACAAATAACGATTGCTTCTTGCAATTATTAATATTGTAGGACCTTCCGAAGCCGAAAGTCAAGAAATATTGTCATTTTCGGCTTACAAGTTTTTCAAACGCTTTTTACTTGACGGTCATCGACGGTGGCGATGCTTTGAAAAGCGTGGATCGGTGATGGCGGCCTGCCGGTGCATGGCGGCGGTACGGTTTGGCGTTAGAATATCCGGGCGATCTATGAAGTCGCACGCAACCTGTAAAGAAGGATGGTAGAATACCTTGATAGACACAAATGCAAAAGTTATTTATCTGGATAATGCCGCGACCAGTTGGCCCAAGCCGGCCGTGGTCAGTCAGGCGATGGGCGAATTTCTCGCCAAAGATGCCGCCAATCCAGGACGGGCGGGTCATCGTATGGCCATGGCTGCGGAAAAAAAGCTTGACCAGGCTCGCGGGCAACTTACGGAGTTCATCGGCGGCACCGATGCGCATCGCCTGATTTTCACGATGAATTGCACCGATGCTTTGAATATAGCCTTCAAGGGGTTGCTGCGTGCTGGGGATCATGTCATTACCACAACCTTGGAACACAACAGTGTCAGTCGACCGTTGCAGGCCATGGCCGATACGGGCTTTATCTCCCTGACTCGTGTGGAATTTTCACCGCAGACGGGGGTCATTGATCCGGCGGATGTCAGGCGGGCTATTGGTTCCAAAACCCGGCTGATTGCCTTAAGCCATGCCGGCAATGTGTTGGGAACGATTCAGCCAGCCACTGAAGTGGGAAGTGTGGCCCGGGAGCACGGCGTAAAATTTCTGCTGGATACCGCCCAGACCATCGGCGTGGTTTCCATTGACGTGGTGCGGCAACATATTGATCTGCTGGCCTTTCCCGGCCATAAATCGCTGCTGGGGCCTACTGGTACCGGCGGCCTGTACGTGCATACCACGGTGGCTGTTACGGATTTGGCGGCATTTCGCGAAGGCGGTACCGGTGGTGATTCATCAAGTCCGCTGCAGCCACGCATTTTTCCCTACTTCCTGGAAGGCGGCACCCCCAACACCGTTGGCGTTGCCGGCCTGGCGGCGGCAACACAGTACGTGCGCGGTTACGGACCAGACAAGATTCTCGCCCATGAACGTCAATTGGTGCAGCAGTTCGTGGATTCCGCCAGTGGTATTGACGGCGTAACTATCTACGGGCCTACGGGTAGCAATGCCGTGGCCAATCGCGTCGGCACCATCAGTTTTAACGTGGAGGGCCATAGCCCGCATGAGATTGGCGGCATTTTAGATGAGGCCTTTTCCATTGCTGTGCGTCCCGGCTTGCATTGTTCTCCCTACGCCCATAAACAAATCGGTTCCTTCCCCGACGGTACGGTGCGTTTAAGTCCGGGCCATTTTAATACTTCCGATGATATAGACGCTCTGGTAGCAGCCTTGCGGGAAATCACCGCTTAAATAATGAATATTTCTGACCTTTGGCCGTTTGGAGTCACCATGGTTATAAATTCTGACCCTCAATATCAAGTCCTTATCGGCATGGAAATTCATGTTCAGCTTGCCACTAAATCCAAGATGTTTACAGCCGCAGCCAACGGTTTCGGCGGGGCACCCAACACGCAGGTGGACCCTGTGGTGCTGGGCTTGCCGGGTGTGCTGCCGGTGCTCAATCGCCGGGCCGTGGAAATGGCGATGATGGTCGGACTGTCTTTGAACTGTGCCATTGCGAAGCAGACCAAATGGGACCGTAAAAGCTATTACTACCCGGACTTGCCGAAAAATTACCAGATCAGCCAATACGATATGCCCCTGTGCGGTGCGGGTCAGGTGGAAATTTTTTTGCCCGATGGCAGCGCTAAAACCATTCGTATTCGCCGAGCTCACCTGGAAGAAGATGCCGGTAAACTGCTGCATGAGGGCGCACCAGGCTTTTCGCAGGTGGATTTGAACCGCGCCGGAACGCCGCTGCTGGAGATTGTCACAGAGCCGGATCTCCAAAGCCCCGAAGAGGCCCGCATTTTTGGGGAAGAATTGCGACGGATTTGCCGTTATCTCGGGGTATCTCAAGGCATCATGCAGCAGGGACATATACGTTTCGAGCCTAATATTAATTTGCACGTTTTTCATCATGGCAAGGTGTTCAAAACGGCTATTACAGAGGTAAAAAACCTCAACAGTTTTCGGGCGGTGGAACGAGCATGCGCTTATGAAATTCGGCGGCAATATGCCCAATGGCTGGCCGATCCAACCGGCAGCCCCTCACAAGGTAAATCCACCCGTGGATGGGATGATGATAAGGGTGTAACGGTGCTCCAGCGGGAAAAGGAGGAGGCCTCGGATTACCGCTATTTTCCGGATCCGGATCTGGTTCCGCTGGCGGTTTCGCCGGAGTGGTTATCCCGCGTGCGCGAGGAAGTGGTGGAACTGCCCATGCAGCGTCGCCACCGCTACCAGCAGGATTATGCCATTAGTGCTAAAGAGGCCTTGACTATTACCGAAGAACGTGCTGTTGCCGATCTATTCGATGCCGCCATCCAGCTTGGCGCACCGCCGCGGCGGCTCACCAATTTGTTGCTCGGTCCAGCCGCCAAAATCGCCAACGAACAAGCCACCGCCCAGGCCAAGTCCGTGTTGATCAGCGATTTGCCGGTGCAGGCCGGTCAATATGCCCAGCTTGCTTCCATGATTGAAGATGGTCGGGTGAGCGCCACAGCGGCGGCTACAATTTTTGAGGAGTTGATCGAAGATGCCAGCTTGGAACCGATGGTTGTTGCCGAAAAGCACGGTCTGCTGCAGGTGCGTGACGAAAATCAGACCGCCCGCTGGGTAGAGCAGGCTTTGGCTGCCAACCCGCAGGCTGTGGACGATTACCGCAATAATCCCAAAAAAAAGCAGGCTTCCCTGGGCTTTCTCCGTGGAGCGGTGATGAAAACCAGTAACGGCAAGGCGGATCCTAAGATTGTTGGTCGTCTTCTGGAGCAGAAGCTCAATCCATGAGAGGGTGTACCATTAGGAGGTGCGCTGCTTAGCGCCGCGACGGATTTGTTTTCGCCGTCCCGATATTCTGCCCGCCGCAGTGCTGCTGGGGAACCCCCGGTGTGTCTTGGGTAGTTGTTGGGCCCGAGCGGGCTCTGGTTGGCGGTTGGACTTAGAAAGAAGCGACGATGCACAGGCGAAAAAATGCGGCATTGCGAATGCATCGGCTACTACTTTTGCAGGTGGCCTTCGTGTTGTCCGTCGGGCACACTGTCTTGGCCAAGATGGATCTTCCGGCCGATCTTAAAACGTATAATCCACCGGGCTTTTATGTACTTCATTCCGATGTTCCCCGGCTCATGCTTGAGCAGATTTGGCTGCGCATGAATTTTGCTGCGGGTGCCTATCAACGCCGGCTGCATGGTATTTTTGGCGGGGCGGTTACGGCTAAGCAGCCGTTTTATCTTTTCAAAAACTATCCGGAGTATTACGCTGCCGGCGGCTTGCCCGGTAGTGCCGGCGAGTTCTACGTAGGCTACAGTGGCCAGCGACTGATGGCCATGGCGGGTCATGAGATCAGCCACCAGGTGTGGCATATTATTCAGCACGAAGGTTTTCACCAGTTTACGTTTGCCTTCCTGGGCCGCATGTTGCCGCCATGGGCCAACGAGGGCACCGCTGAATATTTTGGCGAAGGGTTGTTCACGGGCAACAGTTTCGTTACCGGCTGGATTCCACCGTATCGCGAAAAGCGGATCAAATGGGAAATTCAACATCATAAGTTTCTCTCCATTCATAAAATGCGGCTGATGCCCTACAGCCAATGGAATGATGTGCTCATGGGCACCAATTATGATGAAGCTTGGTCCATGATTTATTTTCTCGCCTGGGCCAATCACCAAAAATATGCCGCTCCATTTACCCGATACTTGCGGCTGTTCCAGCACGGCGTTTCTTCCCCGCTGGCATGGGCCCGCGTATTCGGTACGCACGATGCCGACTTTGAAAGATTGTGGAAGAAATACTGGCTCTCCCTGCCGGCCAATGCTACTGCGGAACTGTATGCCCGCGTGCAAACGCAAACGCTCACCAATTATTTTGCACGTGCCTGGTCATTAAACCAGAAATTCAAAACCGCCGCGGTTTTTTTTCATGCCGCTACAGATGGCACGTTAAAGCAATACGTATTACCAAGCCATTATTGGCTGCCGCCGAGCCTGCTGGCCCGTGCCCTGGCGCAAGCCCCGCATGTGGGCACCTGGACATGCACGCCCACCCATGTGCCCCGGCTGGTTTGCACCATGTCCACGGGAACCAAAATTATCGGTATTTTCCATGCTTCCCGCGGCTGGGTGGGCAGGGTGCATGTGCGGGTGGTGCGGGTGACGCACCATTCCTCGGCCCATGGAGATGGGAAAATAAACTCCGCCGTAAACGCCCTTAATGCCAACGCCTATTTCGATACGGTTGCGCAATAAAGGGTTGGCTGCCGGTGTGGTTGGGTTCTATGGATTTAGAATAATGCGCGGGCACTTGTGTGGCGGGAAAAAAGTGCTATCATTGATTTCATGGTAAATCAAAGGTTCGGATATATATAGCCGAGCCTTTGGGAGCGATCTTGCTCTCTCTCCCTCCCTAGGCTGGTGTTCCTTCGGGCCACCAGCCTGGTTTTTTCGGTCCGGTCGTGGGCCAGGGTTCGGACTGAACTGGACGAAACCCACAGCGTTTTTAATTTGCTTCCCGCCCGGACTTCCAAATGTTCCAACGCAAAGCAAAAGCAGGCATACCATATTAACGCCATTCATTTCCCTGGTGTCGAGCCTGCATCCACCGCTCCAATTCGACTCGACTTCGTGTGTTGAGGATGTTGGTTTTTCTCGCCCAGCCGCGGCGGGCGGTTAAAACACCATAATCAATTTGCGCAAAATCCTCGATACCATGGGCATCGGTGTTGATGCACAGGGGTACTCCGGCCTCCACAGCCAGCCGCACGTGGGTGTCGCGTAAATCCAACCGCAGATCATTGGCGTTGATTTCCAGCGCTACTCCGCTGCGCAATGCGGCCATCACGACCCGCGGCATATCGGGTTCGAGTCCGCGGCGTTTTCCCACCAATCGTCCCGTCGGGTGCCCCAGCACGTGCACCAGAGGATGGGCTGCAGCCCGCACCAGTCTCGCGGTAGCCGCATCTGTTTCCTGGCTCAGTGCGGCATGCGGTGACGCCACTACCCAGTCCAGCTTTTGCAGCAGATCGTCTTCATAATCCAGCGTGCCATCGGCGAGAATGTCCACCTCAGCGCCGGCTAATACGCGTATGCCATGTACCTCCCGGGCCACGGCATGGATGGCGGCAATGTGATCCAGCAGCCGCTGCGGGTTTAGCCCGTTGGCCAGTATTTGCGATTTGCTATGATCGGTAATGGCAATGTATTCATAGCCGCGATGCTTGGCGGCGGCCACCATTTCCGCGATGGTGCACGTGCCATCGCTGGCCACGGTATGCGTATGCAGATCACCGCGAATGTCGGTCACCTGCAATGTTTCCCACGTCGAGGGGATATCGGCCAGAAAAGGAAAGGCGGTTTGTACTTCGGCTTTGGCATGGCTCCGCATGAGCCTGGCCAGTTCTACTTCACCGCGGTCTTCGCGCATTTCCGGCGGAATCCAGGCCAGGCCCAACGCTTCATAAATGCTCTCTTCCGTTTCTCCTGCGATGGATTTGTCGCCTGCAAAGAGTCCCCATTCATTTAATTTCAGGGCTTTCGCCGTTGCCATTTCGCGCAGGCGCACATTGTGTTCCTTGCTGCCGGTGAAGTATTGCATGGCCGCACCCCAGCTTGACTTGGGTACCACACGAATATCCACCTGCATGCCGCGATCCGTGCGAAAGCTGATTTTCGTTTCGCCGACAGCCAATATTTCAGCCACTTGCCGATGCCGGCCAATCGTTGCGTGGATCTGCTGGTGTACGGCTGCATCGGAACATACCAGAATATCAATATCTCCGATGGTTTCTTGGCCTCGGCGCAGGCTTCCGCAGAATGTGGTTCGCTCTACGGCAGGGATGGCCTGGAGCAATTGACAAAATTCACCGGCGATGGGCAGAGCTTCGCCGAGTCGTCGACGGTTGGCCTGACCAGCGGAAAAAGCCAGATTGTCTTTTATTTTGGTCAGCTTTTTTGCGCCCATGCCGGGCAGATTCAGCAGCGTGCCATCGTCCAGCCGACGGCGCAGTTCTTCGATGGTGGTAATACCCGCTTCGCGCCAGAACAAGGCAGCGGTTTTTACGCCTAAACCCGGGATATTCATCATGGCCAGTACGCCGGGTGGAACTTGCCCGGTTAATTCCTGAAATTCACTGATATGGCCGGTACGCAGGTATTCGCGGATTTTTTCCGCGGAATGTTTGCCAATGCCGGGCATATTGTCCAGTTCGCCGCTGCCCGCCAATTCTTCCACAGTGCGAGGGCAGTCGCGCAGCAGACGGGCCACCTTTTGTGTGGCCAGCACGCTAAAAGAATTAGCTCCCAGGATGGCCATCACATCGGCGGTCTTTTCAAAAAGCTCGGAGAGATCAGTATTGGTACTCATGACTGGGGAAGCTCCAATGGGGCCGTCGGCGATTGTGTTACCCGCGCCAGTGCTTCGGCCAGCAGGAGATCTTCTGAAGTGGTCAGTTTGATATTCATCGGCGAACCGGGCGTGGCCGCTACGGGTAGACCGGCGAGTTCAAAAACCGTGGCGTCATCGGTAATGTCCTGTAATAGACCCGCATTGAGTAACTTTTCGTAGGCCGTCAGCAGAGTTTGTCGCCCAAAACATTGAGGCGTTTGAGCTTGAAAAATTCCCACCCGGCTGACGGTGCCGACAATGTGGTTGCTGTCATTGACCCGCTTAAGCGTGGCCGGCTCAGCCACGACCGGTACGCCTGCGCCCACCAGTCGAGCCGCGGCAAACGCCGCATCGATAACCGCCGCAGGCGTAAGGGGGCGGGCAGCATCATGAATAGCCACGTATTTCGATTTTATTGAGGCGGCCCGCAAGCCATGCAGCACGCTTTCCCAGCGTGCGGTGCCACCAGCCACCAGGCGCAGCGGTTTGCCGGCCGGAATATTTGCCAGCAGTTCCCTATAGGTATCAAATCGCTCTGGTGCGGTTACCACCAGCAGTTCCAGCACATCCGCCCGCCCCGTAAAAAGGGCCACCGAGCGCTGCAGTACCGTAGTTCCGCCAATGTCGGTCATCAGTTTATCGCCACGACCAAACCGGCTGCCGGTGCCGGCTGCGGGAAATATCACACTAAATCCATCTTCTATCATGCCCCTACAGTATGCCAGAAGCGTGGCATGGTAACAATATGACCGGGAATTGCCTTCATTCGTCCATGCGAGCCTGCAGCGGGCGATCTCAGGTTCAGTTAGATCATTGTTCTGCGCATCCGACCGCACTGCGAGGAAGGCAATAATAAACGGTGGTTGTACACTTGTACCCGACATCGTCCCGGAAGCCGTGGTATCATCCCGCCTGGCTGGAAATTTCCCTGGTAAACGGCTACGCTGTCCACCCGCTAACCCGTGTGGAATATCCGCAATGCGCATCATGGTTTACAACATACTCGAAGGCGGCGTTGGCCGAATTGATCCAATCTGCGAAGTCATTCGCCATGCCGATCCGGATGTTATTATCCTGCCGGAAACCTGGGAGAGCGGCGAATTTCAAAAGCTCTCCGATCGCTTGAAAATGGAGATGTTTCAAGCCGAATCTCCGCGTAATTCCCGCGGCCACATCGGCCTGCTCACGCGGCTTCCACTGCTGCAAGCGGTCAATTTCGGCCCGCTTGATGACCGCCTTACCCGGGCCGCATTTCAGGCCGTGGTACAAGATAAGCACGGCCCCTTCGGCATTATCGGTATGCATCTGCATGCCAAAGAATCCACAGTGGATGAACGAATCCGTGTCCGCGAACTCGATGCTGTGCTGGCGATGGCCGAGCCATTCAGAACCTTACCGCACATCATCGCGGGTGATTTTAACGCCCAGCATCCCCAGCAGCTTATCGATTTAACGAAAGCGCCCAATTTTATAAAGCAGCGGTTGGGTATAGATGTCCAAGGCACTCTGCCGGCGCAATTGCCGCGCGACGCCATTGCCAAAATGCTGGCGGCAGGCTACATCGATGCCCACGCTATGGGCCGCCAACCAGAGGCCTTTGAACCCACGTTTACCACCTCGCATCCGGTATTCCGACTGGATTACATCTTTTTATCACCGCATTTGCCGCATACGCTCCGCGGTTGCAGCACTGTGTGCCACCCCATGACGAGATTCGCCAGCGATCACCTACCGGTATTGGCAGAGGTGGGAATGCCATTGATGGCTTGTTAGGGCCGTGGGAATTTTTCGAGTATAAGCGCGGCTGGCTTCCAGGCACCGCAGTGTCCATTGTCATGAATCTACATAATGATCTTGGGCTGCTATTATGGCAAAACCCGGCGCAATTCGTCGGCACAAAAAGAGCGCACGCCGGACGGCGTTTGAATCAGTGCCTGACCCACGGCGTCTACGCCGACAAAACGTCCCTCGACCGCGGATTCACCCGTTTCCGGTCCGCAGCGCACCTGCTGCCTCTGCCACGCCAGGCGCGGGCGAATTTGCGGTAGCAGTAGATCTGCAAAATCGCCACGATCCAGAATGGGCAGATGGTGCTCCAATGTTTCCAGCAATCGACTTTGCAAGGCCTGTAAATCGATTGGGTGATGAAGCTCATGCTGCAATGTAGTGGCTGGCTGCCGTAATGGCTGGCCGAATACTTTCGGATCAAAATTAGCGTTAATTCCCACTCCCAGAATCACAGCGGGAGTAGGCCAATTCGGGTACGCCTGGCACAGAATTCCCGCAACTTTTTTGTTACCAATCAACAAGTCATTGGGCCATTTGATGAAGGGGGCAATGTTTTCACAGGCCTGTATGGCTTGGGCTGCCGCGAGACCTGCTGCCAGCGGCAGCGGCTGATAGCAATCCGGCGAACCACGCATCGGCCAGGCAATGCTTAGCCACAATCCCCCGCGAGGGCTTTGCCAGTTTCGGCCGGTGCGGCCCTGGCCCGCAGTCTGAATCTCCGCCACCACAGCAATGGCTTTGGCGGCCGGGTCGGGTGCAGGGTAGCTGGTCAGCCAGCGCCGTTGCGCTTCGCTATTGGTTGAATCAATGCTGGACAAAACCACCAAGTGCATGTGTTCTCCATTGGGGTGTTACGGGATAGAGCACCAGCCCACCGCTCATTCCACGGCCAGGCGATAACCAACCCCCGGCTCGGTAAGCAGGTAACGGGGCTGGGCTGGGTGGACCTCAAGCTTTTGCCGCAATTGGTTTATATACACCCGTAGATAGTGCGTTTCCTCGGTGGCCTGCGGCCCCCAGACTTCTTTAAGCAACTGCCGGTGCGTCAACACCTTGCCCGCGTGCTCCACTAAAATGGCCAGCAGCCGGTATTCGTTGGGAGTCAGGTGCAAGGGGCGCTGGTTGATGGAAACGCTCCGTGTCGCACGGTCCACACGCAGGGCACCAACGGTAAAAACCGGCTCTCCGGTGTCACTTTGCAAAGCGCGGCGGCGCAGGGCCGCCCGCAGCCGAGCCGTCAGTTCACCAATGCCGAAAGGTTTGGTGAGATAATCGTCCGCTCCAGCATCCAAGGCTATTACTTTGTCCTGCTCTTTACCGCGGGCGGAAATCACAATAACCGGCATGGTGGACCAAGACCGAATTTGACGCACCAGGTCGACTCCATCCATATCCGGCAGACCCAGATCTAGAATGATCACATCCGGCGATTGCGAGGTAGCCGCCAGCAATCCGTCGCGGGCCGTTTCCGCCTCAGTATAGCGATAACCCTGGGTTTGCAGGCTGATGCGCAAAAAATGACGGATCGGGGCATCGTCTTCAATGACTAAAACGAGGGATGTGGGTTCAACCATGCGTGCAATCTCACGCTAATTCAGCGATGCCGTCAAGCGAGCGTTCGGAGTTCATCGCGGCCAATTCCCAGGCTGATGTTCACCGCAGATCGCAACAATGTCTTAGTCCTTTTTGCATGGCTGGTCGCGCGGCGTTGGTTCGGTCGGCACAATGAGTGCCTGGCCTTGGCAATTCGAATCATCGCTGCGCAGCGACTATAATGGCCCACGATGATTGGATGGCAAATTGATCGACAGGGCATCGTGGTGGATGGTGCGACTTATGCGAACGTGGCGGTGGATCAGGCGCTGGATGCGGTGCTGACTTACCGCATTCCCCAAGACTTGGCATCAGTTGCCGTGCCCGGGGCTCGCGTGACCGTGCCGCTGGGGCGCGGCAACAGGCCGGTACCGGGAGTCTTGCTGGAAGCAGGTGAAATGTCCGACTTGCAAGAGTCGCGGGAGAGTTCGGACGAGACGGTTGCTGCTGCGGAACCGGGCGAATGTGGTGGTCTACTGTGGCCGTCGAATAAAAAAAGCCTTTCTCACAAGCCGCAGATAAAAGATATTCTGATGGTGCATACGGATGTTGCAGTGGTGCCACAGGATTTATTGGCATTGGCGCGGTGGATGGCACGTTATTATTGTGCGCCATTAGGACTGGTATTAAGTGCCATTGTTCCGGCCGGTGTGAAAACCAATGCTCGACTGCCGAAACAGCGGCTGGTAACAGCCGGGCCATCATGGGCAGCGGCGAATGCCGCTGTGTCAGCAGGCATCGGCCGGATTTTGCGGCGCGATCGGGAATTACTCCAGCGGCTGATCCCGTGGTTGGCTGCGCAGCCACGCACGCAGATGGCGGTGCTGGAATTTGCAGGCATTTCGGCGGCTACGCTCAAGCGGTTAGTCAATCGCGGCTTTCTGGCGATAAAACAACAAACATTGCGGCCGGGTGATGAGGGAGCGGCGGCAGACCGCCACGACCAGGAGGCACTCTCGCCGGGGGGTGCGAAAGGGACAACCAATGGGAAAGAACGTCTGCGTCTGACCGCAGAACAGCAGGTGGTGCTTGCAAATCTACAGCCCCTGCTGGATCAGCCGACGTTTGCCGTGCGGCTGATTCAAGGCGTGACTGGCTCGGGAAAGACGGAAGTGTATTTACGGGCGGCGGAACAGGTGGTGAGAGCGGGCAGGCGGGTGATTGTGCTGGTACCGGAAATTTCGCTTACACCGCAGACTGTGCAACGATTTACCGAACGCTTTGATCGCGTGGCGATTATGCACAGCGGGCTTACTGATTCGCAGCGGCATCAGCACTGGCGAGCGGTGGCGGACGGCTGGGCGCAGGTGATTGTCGGAGTGCGTTCGGCGATATTTGCTCCGGCAACCAATTTGGGATTGATTGTGGTGGATGAAGAGCATGACTCATCTTACAAACAGGACAGCACACCGCGCTATAACGGGCGGGATGTGGCAGTGCGGCGCGGCCAGATGCTCAACATTCCGGTGATTCTGGGGTCGGCCACGCCATCGCTGGAAAGCTGGCACAATGGGCAGATTAACCCGCATTATTCGCTGCTGAAGTTAACCAGCCGTCCGCTGGGCACGGCGATGCCGCGGGTTTTGCGTGTGGATATGAAAGCTGAAAAGCGCCAGCGCCCGGGGTTGCACATTCTTTCCATGGTGCTGGAGCATCAGATGAAAGAGGCTTTACGCGATAAGGGCCAGGTCATCTTGCTGTTAAATCGGCGGGGTTATGCCCACTACGTGGCGTGCGCCAGGTGCGATTGGGTTTTACTATGCGATAATTGTGATGCCACGATGGTGGTACACCGGCTGGAGGGCAGCGAGCAGCAGGCATCAGCGGAGCCGGCTGTGGTACGGTGCCATTATTGTCTGGCGAGTCGATTGCTGCCCAAAAGTTGCCCGCAGTGCCATGCGAAGGTGGTGTCGCTGGGTCAGGGCACACAGCGTGCGGAAGATGAGGTGAAAAGAAAGTTTCCCCAGGCACGATTGTTGCGCATGGACAGTGATACCATGCGGCAGGGGCGGGACTACCAGCGGGTGCTGGCGGAGTTTGGCGATGGAGAAGTGGATATTCTTCTGGGTACGCAGATGATTGCTAAAGGATTGGATTTCCCCAACGTGCGGTTGGTGGGGGTGCTCAATGCTGACCTGGCGATGAGTACGCCGGATTTCCGGGCGTCGGAACGCACGTTTGACCTGATTTGTCAGGTGGCAGGTCGCAGCGGCCGGGCAAAGCAACAGGGTACTGTGGTGGTGCAGAGTTTTGGGCCGGACGAACCCGCCATTGCGTACGCTGCCCAGCATGACTATACGGGGTTTATCAGTAAGGAACTGCCGCATCGGCAGGCACTGGGCTATCCGCCGTATGGCCGAATTGTCCGGTTGGTAGTCAGCGACAAAAATCATAATCTTGCGCAGGGGCAGGCCCTGTTGCTGGCCCGACATATCGCAGCGGTGCTGCAGCGGTTGAAACTGGAGGATGGAGTGCGTGTGGCCGGGCCTCAATTGGCTCCGCTATCGCGATTGGCGGAAGAGTTTCGATGGGAGATTCTATTGTTTGCACGAGGTGCAGTCCATTTGCAGCAGGTATTGGCGGCTCTTCGTGAGCAAAAGGTTTTCGCGGCTCTTAAAGCAGCTTTGTTCATTGACGTGGATCCATTGCAGATGCAATGACGCCTGCAAAACCCTGCATGGGCCGGGAGTTGGAGTATAATGTGCCAACTGCGATGGAGAACGTGCAAGCCTATGGAGACGATGATGACGGCCCCCATAAGACTTCAAGCGGTGCAGTTCAGTAAGGAATCACCATGAGCAAGATACTGCTGGCAATTTCCGACCAATGGGTGGTGGACTCGCGTATTGATGCGATTGGCCGTTGGGCGATCAAGCTTGATGCGCCGATTTTGGCAGTCCATGTGGAAAGTGGCTCGGGAGAGGGACCTCTGCAGGGAACATCCGGTGAAAAAGCGTTGCGGGAGATAACCCAGAGGCTCAAGGAAATTACGCCGCAGGTGGAATCACTGCTGCTTTTTGCCAATGATGTGGTGGATGGCTTGCTGAAAACGGCGGAAGAACATCAGGTGACGATGATTGTGCTCGGCCTTTCACGACAGGGAGTGTTAGAACGGCTGATTGAAGGCAATGTGCAGCGGGCGATATTGAATGCCAGTCGCTGGCCAGTGCTGGCGCTGCCGCCGGACTGGGGTGGGAACTTGTAAGGGCGTGGGGTGGAGGCCCTTTGATCAGACATACTGGTGAATGAATGGGGCTGCATTGGAAGGCTGCGGGCATACCGACGACTATCGGGCCGGCCTGACTGCATGACCGGTGGAGGGGGCCGTGGCAGCGGAACGGGTGCTCGCTGGCTGCGTGGTGCGCTGCGTCGGCATTACAATCACGTTTACGGGAGTGGGTTCGGATGAGATTACCGGTGGCCGCCCGGGGCGTGCCGCAGGCGGGTGCGGCAGCAGAGCGCTCATAACGGTATCGACGTGTACAGGTTGACCGGGGTGATTGGGCAAACTGACCACCAGCAGGGGATGAGGTGTTTGACTGCCATTGAGCCGACTGTCTGAACCGCCGAAATTATTTGGAGACCGCAAGGCTGTACCCGGTCCATAGGTGTGCGAGCCGCAGCCCCCCAGGCAAAGCAGCGTCATAAAAAACGCCGTGCCAAGAGTGGTGGAGGTAATAATGGATCCAGCGGAACGATTGCGCATAAAAATTACCTCGCATGTGGTTTTCATGGTCAAGCCGGTGTAGCGGCGGTAAGCGTCTGATCCGCCCCGGTAAGTCGGGCCACTTCCATGCAATCCTTATCTCCACGCCCGCTTAAGTTAATCACGAGAATTTGATCCTTGGTCATGTTGCGGGCCTGGGTCAGGGCAAAGGCAACGGCATGGGCGGATTCCAGGGCGGGAATTATGCCTTCCGTACGGGCCAGGATGCCGAAAGCTTCCAATGCCTGGGCATCGGAGACAGTGACATACTTCACGCGGCGGGTGTCTTTCCAATAGGAATGTTCCGGGCCGACACCGGGATAATCAAGTCCGGCACTGACGCTATGAACATCCGCGGTTTGGCCGTCCTGATTTTGCAGCACGTACGAAAGTGACCCATGCAGGACGCCGGGTTGGCCGAAGGTGAGCGATGCTGCGTGCTGGCCGGCATTATTGCCCCGGCCACCAGCCTCCACGCCAATCAGTGCAACGGCGGAATCGTCCACAAAAGGATAGAACATTCCGGCGGCATTGGAACCACCTCCCACGCAGGCCACAATGGCATCAGGCAGGCGGTGAAGTGTTTCCAGTGCCTGGCGTTTTGTTTCCGTACCGATCACACTTTGAAAATCGCGCACAATTTTTGGGAAGGGGTGCGGTCCTACCACGGAGCCGATAATGTAATGTGTGTGCTCCACCGAACCCATCCAATCCCGCATGGCTTCGTTGGTGGCGTCTTTAAGTGTTTTAGCTCCGGTTTCGACACTGATCACGCTGGCTCCGAGCAGTTTCATGCGAAAGACGTTGAGGGACTGGCGACGGATATCTTCCGCACCCATGTAAACATCACAGGAAAGTCCGAAGGCGGCGGCGGCGGTGGCGGTAGCAACGCCATGCTGTCCGGCACCCGTTTCCGCGATAACCCGTTTTTTTTTCATACGTAAGGTCAGCAGCCCCTGGCCGATGGTATTGTTGATTTTGTGGGCACCGGTGTGGGCCAAGTCTTCGCGTTTGAGGTAAATACGGGCACCGCCGGCCATTTCCGTCAGCCGACGGGCGAAATACAGCGGCGTGGGCCGGCCGGCAAATTCGGTCAGGTAAAACGCCAGTTGTTGGGCAAAAGATGCATCCTGACGGGCACGCTCGTACTCCTGGGCCAATTGATGCACGGCAATCATCAGGGTTTCCGGCACGTAGACGCCGCCGAAGGGACCGAAATGGCCGGCGGCATCGGGTACGTTGCCGGTGGCTTTGGCGGTGATGGCAGCGGCCGCAACTTGTGTCGAGGAAAGTCTGGGTACACCTGAATCGGGTGGGGATATAATACCGGCAGTTGGCATGAAAATCCTTTATAACACTTCATAATAATAGGCGCGGGTGTCGCTGTTTAGCAAGTGTGTGTCAAAAAAACTGCCAATTCCAGTCGCCGTTTCCACCCTTGCCCTGATTTGTTGTGGCAGTCTCATCGCTCTTGCCGGATGCAAATTTCAGGGACTGCGGCGAGCAGGGGATTTTTTCCGGACGGCCTTTTGCGGTGCCGGCGCAGGGTTCTCGGCACGTGCGGCCGGGGTGGAGGATGTGATCGCGGGGTGCTGAGCCAGTTCCAGCAGTTCCTGGGCTTGGGCTAAAGAGATGGGCGTGACATTTTTACCGGTTATCATCTCGGCCAGTTCGCGGGTGCGCTCCGGTCCCTCCAGGCGGCGAACATTGGTGAAGCTCTGGTTATTTTCAACGGTTTTGTGAATGGTGATATGCCGGTCGGCAAAGCTGGCGATTTGCGGCAAATGCGTGATGCACAATACCTGATGGCCGCGGGCCAGCCGGTGCAGTTTTTCGCCGATGACGGCCCCCATTCGGCCGCCAACATTGGCGTCGATTTCGTCAAACACCAGTACGCTTACGCGGTCGGAGGTGGCGAGAATGGACTTGATGGCCAGCATAATACGTGACAATTCGCCGCCGCTGGCAATCTTTCGCAGTGGGGCGGCGGGCTGGCCGGGGTTTGGAGCAATCATCAACTCCACGGATTCCAACCCTTGCGATGATCCATCAGCCTGGACTGATGGAACCCCCGGGACCGGGGCGATAAATTCCACGTGAAAGCGAGCCTCCTTCATGCCTAAGTCCGCAAGTTGCCGGTGGACAAGAGGGATAAGTGTTTTCGCCGCCTGTTGCCGGCCCGCCGAAAGCCGCTGTCCCAATTCAGTGAGCTGCTTTTTCAGTGTGGCCAGTTGGGCGGACAATTCGGAGACATCGGCGTGGGCTTGGCGCAAACGGTTGAGTTCTTCGCCTATGTGGCGGCGATGGCTCAGAACATCGTCGAGCGTGCCTCCAGCGCCGGCATACTTATGAATAAGCCGATGGATCGCATTGAGGCGATCAGTGATTTCGGCGAGTTCTTCCGGGTTAAGTTCAAGCCGGTCGATGCGGCGGCGCAGGGCAAAGGCGGCTTCGTCCAGGACGATGGCGGCATCGCGCACCTGGCTGGCTGGCTCGGAAAATTCGCCGTCCAGTTCGACCAATTCCAGCAGAATGGTGGCGATGGTTTTGAGGCGGCCGATAACGGCGGAATCATCTTCATAAAGAGCGGCATAGGCGGCTTCGGCCTGTGATTTTATTTTCTCCACGTTAGCCAATATGCGTTGCCGGGCTTCCAGTTGGTCCAATGGTGTGCTGTGTAATTCCGCAGCATCAATTTCAGAAGCCTGAAATTCATAGAGTTCAAGTTGCTGCCGGCGCAGCGTCTGAGAAGCCTCAAGGTTATCCAGTTGCTGCTGAAGTTGATGTCTTTGATGCCAGATCTGGGCGAATTGGCCCGCCAGGGCCGTGGTTTGTCCGAAATCGTCGAGCAAAGCGAGTTGGTTGGCGGGGTTGAGCAAAAATTGGGCATCGTACTGGCCATGAATATCCGCGAGTGTTTCGCCGACGGCTTTGAGCATGGTAGCGCTGATGGGATGGCCGCCAATGGAAGCTGATGTTCGGCCGCTGGCAAAAATGCGGCGTACCAGGAGAACCTCGGCTTCCTCTTCTATTGGCAGATCGGTAAGGGTGGCCAGGCGTCGGCGCAGCAGCGGGCTGGCCAGATGAAACACTCCGGTAACACGGCCTTCTGTTGCACCATGCCGGAGCATGTCGCCGGCGGAGCGAAAGCCCAATAAAATCTCCAGTGCCCCGATCACCAGGGATTTTCCTGCGCCAGTCTGACCGGTAAAGCAGTTCAGACCGGCATCAAGTTCCAGCGTGGCATCGGCAATAAGAGCCAGGTTCGATATATGCAATTCTCGAAGCATGTGTCCGAATTCCATACAGGGCGAACCGACCGGACTATGGTCGGATTGTCGGACATTGTAATCGGCGGAGCCGAATGGTTCACGGGTGGACCTTGCGAGCACCGCTTGGACAAATTGATTCTGGTTATTGCGCCGGGCGGGAGTCGAACCCACCTCAAGAACTCAAGCAAACCCACCATTTTCAAAATTGTGCGGCACGAAATCCGGCACACTTGTACTTGATACCAGTGGCTTACCGCCCGAATTGGCCACCGTTGTAACCGCCTGGCC
>JAJZCR010000026.1 GCA_021851715.1 Planctomycetota bacterium | reverse complement strand
GATAGCCGTTGGCCACCACCAGACGGTGGCCATGCTCATCAAGAAGATGGGCACGTTCAGAAATCCATTGCTGGGCTTCCGCCTTGACAGCGGCAGCCAGAACCTCCTTGGCGCTTTGAGCTATAACCTCGGTCAAAGCATCGGAGGCGAAGGGAATTGGCAATTTCATATTTTCGGTCATACCGTTACCCATGGTGGCGTACTCCTAAAAAAAGAAACATTAAACATTCACATTGAGGTTACGCCGCCCTTTTTAACCCGTCCACAACATTTGACAGTAACCCCTCATTGGGGCTACTGTCAAATGTTGTGGACGGGCATAAATCAGGCGGCGGACTTTTTAACTCCATCTACATCTATCGTGTCGGCCATTACCTCTTGAATTAGCTCCGAGCCATTCAGTCGCAGGAAGCCGCGTTGGGCGCTCTGGCCGAGCTTGTATCGGATGTTCCAAGCCACTTTTGACGTATCTCTTTTATTTACAATGACTTGCACTCGTTTTACGCAATTAAGTGTAGCCACTAATATTCTCTGTTATGTTTAATATTGTACTTGCTTTTAGATTTATTTGTGTTATACTGTGGCCACTATACACGTGGACGAAAGCCATTCCGGTCCCTATGTTCGACGCCTCCTACGCGATTCCTATCGCCAGGACGGCAAGGTCAAACACCGAACCATCGCCAATGTTTCCAGTTGCACCCCAGAGGAAATCCAAGCCCTCAAGCTGGCCCTGCGACACAAAGGTGATTTGACCGCCTTGGCATCGCTACGCCGGGAGGCCACCTTGCATCAGGGCTTGTCTTGCGGGGCTGTCTGGGTGGTCTACGATCTGGCTGGGCAATTGGGAATTCAGGCGGCTTTGAGTTCTACCCGCCAAGGCAAATTGGCACTCTGGCAGATCATCGCCCGTGTGATCGACCAAGGCTCGCGGCTCTCGGCGGTACGTCTGGCTTCCAGCCACGCCGCCTGTGACATTCTGGGCTTGGAGAGCTTTAACGAGGATGACCTGTACGCCAATCTGGATTGGCTCAACGAGCACCAGCGACCCATCGAGGATCGGCTCTTTACGCCCTCGGGACCGTCCGGCTCAACGGAGCTTTTTCTTTATGATGTTACCAGCAGCTATCTCGAAGGGGTCCATCATGAACTGGCCGCCTTCGGCTATAACCGCGACGGCAAAAAGGGCCAACGGCAAATTGTCATCGGCCTGCTGTGTAACGCCCAGGGCCAACCGTTGTCCATCGAGGTATTCGCCGGCAATACCCAGGACACCGCAACAATGGCCAGTCAGATTCGCAAGGTCGCCCAACGCTTCGGCGGTGGCGAGGTGACATTCGTGGGCGACCGCGGAATGATCCGAGGTCGGCAGATCGAGGATTGGACCACACAAGGCTTCCACTACATTACCGCCATCACCAAGCCGCCAATCGAATCACTGCTGGCCCGTGGCGTGTTGAACATGTCACTGTTTGATCAAGAACTGGCAGAAGTGGTCCCCGACGACGGCCCGCGGTACGTCATGCGGCGCAATCCGATCCGTGCTGCCGAGATGGGCGAGTCACGCCAGAACAAGCTTCACGCCCTGCAGCGCCAGATAGATCGTCAGAACAAGTACCTTCAGGAACATTCCAAGGCCCGTGTTCAGATGGCCCTGGACAAGATCGTGACGCAATGCCGAAAACTGCGACTGGACGCATGGGTCCAGGTCACAGCGCAGGAACGAGTCCTCGCTCTGGTCATCGATGAATCCGCTCGGGCCGAGCAGCAAAAGCTCGACGGCTGCTATGTGCTCAAGACCGACCTGACCCAACCACAACTCAACGCCCAGGATGTCCACGCCCGTTACAAGGACCTGGCCATGGTAGAGTGGGCGTTCCGTACCAGCAAGACCATGGAGTTGGAGATGCGTCCGGTGCATGTGCGTCTGGCCAGCCGCACGCGGGGCCATGCTCTGGTCATGATGCTATCCTACACAATCGTAAAGGAATTAGCTCTGCGATGGCGTGACCTCGACGCCACAGTGCAGGAGGGTCTTGATGAACTTAAAACGCTCTGTGCTACAGAACTACGGATCCACGGCAAGCCACTGTGCAATTGCATCCCCCAGCCGCGGGCCTCGGTGAAGAGGTTTCTGGAAAAGGCCCAAGTCGTCTTGCCTAAAACGCTGCCGCATCGTGGCGTCCCAGTAGCCACTAGAAAGAAGCTGCCTGAAAGACGCAAAAACCGTTGATTTTATTGTGCATGATCGCCGTGCAAAGCAGCAGCTTTTGCTGGAACATCCGCTCCGGCGATCAACACCTCGACTGGCACCTCACGCCAGCGGCCTGCAATCGTTCATGTTGTAACGACTTACACGCGATCGCGCCGCTCGCACCGGAAAATATTGTTGTTGAAACTGTGCATAGCGTCTCCGATAGGCAGTGGCGCTCATGCCGTAGTGCTGGCGAAACCGCCGGGCAAAGTAGACCGGATCGTCCCAACCGACCGCTGTGGCAATATCACCAATGGATTGCTGGGTTTGCAGCAGCAAAGCGGCCGCACGCTCCGCCCGGCGGCGGAAGAGATATGCCATAGGGGAG
Source organism: Planctomycetota bacterium (assembly GCA_021851715.1). GTDB lineage: Bacteria > Planctomycetota > Phycisphaerae > WQYP01 > WQYP01 > JABEVA01. The sequence goes on along the minus strand of JAJZCR010000026.1, from coordinate 40,631 downwards.
GTCCCCACGGCGCTTGTGAACTGACGCGTGAGATAGGCTGGATGGATGCCGGTCGCCTCGGCGAAGTCCGCCATGCACCAGGACCGAACAAGATTTCCATCAAGCATACGTATTATCGCAATGACCTTCGGCGGCAGCTCACGCAACGGAGTCGCCGCGTTCTTCCGGACGTAATGAGCCAGAGTGTCCAGATATACCAGCAACAAACCGACGGCACTCGCCCGGCCAGCGCGGGGATGCTGCGCCAGGCCATCCAAGTCCTTCAGGTGTTGGCGACAGGGCGTAATTCCTTCGCGCTCAACGGCACAGCGTGCCGCCCCGCCGGTCTGATCTCTCAGCCCCCAGAGGACCACGTTCAAGATCGGGTCTTCCAAGGTCCACGCCAGTTCCCGCTGAAGCAAGACAACGGTGATTATTGGTGGCTTTGTGCAGGCCGCAGGCGGTGCGGGGTAACGTCCGATTCCCATGCCTGCGGCGAAATATGTTGGTGGCCGCTTTGTTTTCTCCCGTTTACCACTTTCGATGGCACCTCCGGGCGTGATAAGCGATGGTTGTGCTCATATACCAGTTCTGTACGTTTACGGTATGGCCAAGTTCTGCTAGAATCCATTGGTGAGGTCGGTTTGGTTGAAATCGCGTTTTCTGGGGCGACAGTAAATCGGAGATTCCCGCATGGCACACCCGCAATCCGGCAACAATAACACCGGTTCCGGCCACCGCATTTCGTTGTCCCAACTTATCCCCGGTGCCGAAGTCTCTGCGCCGGGTGTGGAGGTGGACCCGTTGGCGGAGTACGAAAAAAAAGAAAAATGCGGAATTTTTGGAATTGCCGGACCGCCGGATGCGGTGGAACGCTGCTACTACGGACTTTACGCTCTCCAGCACCGAGGCCAGGAATCTGCCGGCATTGCCACCAGTGATGGCCAGGATATCAGCGCTCATACGGGGCTGGGCCTGGTGGCGGAGGTTTTTAATAAAAATGTCCTGCGCGATATGACCGGAACCGCGGCCATTGGTCATGTGCGGTATTCCACCTCAGGCTCGAACCGCAAGTGTAACGCCCAACCGATTCTGGAGGAATATATCGATGGCCAGGTGGCGGTGGCGCACAACGGCAATCTGATCAACGCGCCACGCCTGCGGCATGAATACCAGAAATACGGCCACATTTTCTATTCCACCAGCGATACTGAAATTGTTATTCACATGCTGGCCAAGCCTACGCACCAGGAAAAGGCCGATCCTCTGGCCCATGTGCTTCGGCATTTGCAGGGTGCCTTTAGCATGTTGTTTTTATTTAAAGATCGCCTGGAAGCGTGCCGCGATTCCTGGGGTTTTCGTCCATTGGTGATCGGTAAAACCCGCGATGGTTTTTATTGTGTGGCCTCGGAAACCTGTGCCTTGGCCAGCATTCAGGCTACTTTTGTGCGTGAAGTGGAGCCGGGGGAAATTGTCACCATCGACCGGGGCGGCACCACTCTCAAAAGCCGGTTTTACACGGAAGACCGCCATGCCCGGGCCCACTGCGCCTTTGAGCATGTGTATTTTGCCAGTCCGTCCAGCACGTTGTTCGGCGATACGGTGGTCATGGTGCGGCAGAAAATGGGGCGGCGGCTGGCCATCGAATCTCCGGTGGATGCGGACATCGTCATTCCCATTCCAGACAGCGGACGCTCCGCGGCCCTGGGTTTCAGCAAGCAAAGTGGGATCCCTTTTGAAGAAGGAATTGTGCCCAATCGGTACGTCGGCCGATCCTTCCTGCAGCCTTCGCAACAGATGCGCGACCTGGCCGTGCAGATGAAATTGATCGTAATTCCGGATGTGGTCCGCGGCAAGCGGCTGGTGGTGGTGGAGGATTCGATTGTCCGCGGCACCACCACCCGTGGGAAAATTCTGGCGCTGCGGCGGGCCGGAGCCAGGGAAGTCCACATGCGGGTAAGTTGTCCGCCGATTCGGCATCCGTGTTTTTTTGGCATCGATTTTCCCACGCCCGGCGAGCTGATTGCCAATGGGCGCACCGTTGCTGAAATACGTGAGTTTATCGAGGTGGATTCCCTGGCCTACCTGTCCTTGGAGGGTATGTTGGAGTGTTTAAGCCATCCTCCGGGGCATTATTGCACGGCGTGCTGGTCCGGCACCTATCCTATTCCCGTGGATCTCACCGTTTCTAAATTTGGTCTGGAACGCCATCAACTCAAGATGTTTGAGTGATGGGCTGGAGATTCTGCTTCCATCGGCCGGCCATCGCCCGCCCTTGGGGCGGCGTAAAACCATCTGGTGGGATTTGTGATTTCAGGCCATGGTCCTTACGATGACCCGCCATGATGACTCATGCCTATCCAAGCCGGTACTCTCTGCCGCCCCGCGGCCATGCTCCCGCCGGTCCATCGGCCTTCTTGGGGCGTGGCGCGCTGCTCGCCAGCATCCTGGCGATGCTGATTCTGCCCGCCGGTTGCAGAAAAAAAAACTCTTTGCCATGGCGCCACATGCCTGCCGGCGGGGCACCACCGGTCCGTATTGCCTGTACCGTTCCCGCAGCGACGCAGATTCTCTTGCAACTCGGTGCCGCCGGCGACCTGGTTGGGGTATCGAGTTTCGACCGGCCGCTGCTGCCTCCACGGCTGCAATCGCTGCCCATTGTCGGTAATTATCTGCATTTGGATTATGAAACAGTGCTCAATGTGAAACCGACCGTGTTGGTGGTGCAGATGGCCCCAACTCGCTTGCCGCTCAGCCTGACGCATTTTGCCCGCCGCAACCGCATCGCCCTGGTGAATGTTCGCCTAAATACCCTGCAACAGTTGTATGCCAGCGCCAAGCTTCTCGGGTCTGTGACCGGCTTGACCGCCCGGGCGGCACGGATGATTGCCGATGCCCAGGCCCGGCTGGCCGCCATTCACCGCCGCTATGCGCTTGCTTCCCATCCCCGTGTGGTTTTCTTAATCAGCACGCAGCCGCTGATGGCCGTCGGGAAAAAAACATTTTTAGATCAATTGATCCGTGTGGCGGGCGGCAACAATGTGGGCGAAAAACTCGGTTCGGGCTATCCTGCCCTGACCCGCGAGACACTGGTGGACTTAAAACCTCAAATCTTGTTGATCGGGCTGCCCGGAGAACCGGTGGCAACGGGTCCTGCCGATCCACGGATGGTGCCGTGGTTGGCCTTGCCGGTGCCGGCTGCAAAAAGGCACCAGGTCTACCTGGTAACGGGCAGGCGGTCACAGTTCGCAACCCTGCAATCCTACAAAACCGCCGAGCTTTTCGGCCATTTGATTCATGGCGGAAATATCAGGAAGTCGGGCGGATGATCAAGTTAAACCACCATGAACACCCCATCTTCGGCTATACGGTATATGTGGCGGTGGGGGCGCTGTTGACCACAGTGGTGCTGATGTTGTGTCTGGCTCTTGGCCCCGGACTGCCCGGACACCAGACCATTTCCGTGGGCTTTTCCAGTCCGGCCATTATGTCCTTACGCCTGACGCGGGTTGCCGCCGCGGCCATTGTCGGAGCCGCTTTGGCCCTCTCCGGGGTACTCTTGCAGGGGCTGTTGCGTAATCCGCTCGCTGATCCATACGTATTGGGCATTTCCAGCGGCGGGGCGGTGGGGGTGATGGCGTGGATAGTCCTTTCCAGTACCTTTGGAGCCGCCATCCTGGCCAATCCCTGGCTGGCCCAGCTCTTTCGTTACGGCCAGACATTGCCGGCGCTGTGCGGTTCATTGGTCGCATGCACGGTGGTGTATTTTCTCGGACAGCGCAAGGGGCAAATCGATCCCTTAACGTTGCTGTTGGCGGGCGTGGTGCTGGGGGCGATCTGCGGCGGTCTGATTATGCTGCTGCAGAATCTGGTGCCCTATGGTGCCAAAGCGAATCTTTTATCATACCTTTTCGGTTACATCAGCGAGGGCACGCCCATGGCAGTGCTTTGGACCGGCCTGGGAGTGTTGCTGGCGGGTTGGGGGTTGGCGCTCAACCTCGGCGGGGCCTTGAACATTGCCGCGCTTTCAGATGTGGAGGCGGTAAGCCTGGGTGTGCGGCTGGGGCGCATGCGCATGTTGGCCTTTTTTTGTGCCAGTTTCTTAACCGCCGGTTCGATAGCTCTGGCCGGGCCGATCGGTTTTGTGGGACTGATCTGTCCGCATATTTGCCGCATGATCTTCGGCCCGGAGCATCGCCGACTGATGCTGATCGCGCCATTTGTTGGAGCTATCTTTCTGATGCTGGCCGATACCTTTGTGCGTATTACCGGATCCTGGTTCGGAGGGGAACTACCGGTGGGAGTGGTAACGGCCTTGTGCGGCGGGCCGTTCTTCTTATACCTGCTGTCCCGTCGTCGCGTGTGGGAGTGATAAAATGTGTCCCCTGCCAACTGCTGATTCCGTTAGCATGAATATGGCCGTAGAAGATGTCTCCTTTGGTTACGGCGTTCAACCGGTGCTGCGGCAGGTGAATGCTGAATTTCCGTCGGGGCAGGTGACGGCTGTTTTAGGGCCTAATGGTTCTGGTAAATCAACGCTCATGCAGGTTCTGCTGGGCTTTTTACAGCCGCAGGCCGGGGTGGTCCGGCTGGGGGGGGGGGCCATTAACGGAGATATCGGACCGGTGGCGCGCTTCGCAAATGGCTTTCGTGCCGCAGTCGCCGACGGTGGGATTTTCCTACACAGTTGAGGAAATTGTCTTGATGGGGCGCTGGCCGCGGCGGGGTGCCGATGGCCCACTCCATGCGGCGTTGGGCCTGACCGGCGCGGACGATCGGGCTGCGGCCACCCAGGCCATGTGGGATATGGATGTTCATCACCTGGCGCGGCGGGCTTTTGGTGAACTTTCCGGGGGCGAACAGCAAAGAGTTACCATTGCCCGCGCGTTGGCCATGGATGCCCCGATTTTGCTGCTTGATGAAGTGACAGCATCGCTGGACTTGTGGCATCAATTGGAATTTCTGGAGCGCATTGCGGATGTGGCGCATCAGCGGGGGCGCTGCGTGATCTGGATTACCCACGATCTGAATCAGGCTCATGAATATGCGGATCAGGTGGTGCTGTTGAACTATGGTCGGGTGGTTGCGCAAGGCCCGGTAAAATCAGTTCTGGTGCCGGAGATCCTGGAAGCAGTGTATCGGGTGAAAGTGGATCTGATGGGAAAATCCCTGCGATTTGTGCGAAAGTTACCTACGTGATGGGTGCCGGCACCGTGGCGGTTACACCCGTCCCACCAGCAAAACATTGGCAAATGGAGTTCCCTGGCTCATGGGGATTGGTTCAACGGCAAACCCCAATTCCTCCAGAGCTTTCCGCCATTGCCCCAGGGATCGACCGTAGAGCCGTACCATGCCGTGGCCGCGGGCTGCTGCGACCAGAGAATCCATGCAGTTGCTCAGGCGAAAACGCCAGCCGCCATCCGCATTTCCAATGCGCATCAGCAGGGTGCCATGAACCGGCAAAACGGCGCGTACGCGGCGCAAGACGTCATCCTGGGCGGCATAGTCCATGTAATGCAGCACATCAAGAATGACCACGACATCTGCTTGACCAAACTCCGCGGTGCGTATGTCGCCTTGTTCAATGGTGGCTCCGCTGTCCATCGCCGATTTTCCTCTTTGCACGTCGCGCGGCATAAGTTCGATCCCGCGAATACTGAGTTGTACCGGGGCTGGCGGCCAATTTTCCGGCCAGTCACCGTTGGCACAAAGTGCTTGTGCCGCGTGCAACCATGCGGCCAGCAGCCCCTGCCCGCAGCCCAGATCCAGGATTTGTGAATTCGAAGCGATGAGACTATGGTGCAAAATTTCCAGAAAAACCGGATCTCCGCCGAGTTTGCCGCGGGCGAAATGCCATGCAAAGCGGCCCGCGCTGCGATATGGCGCAGCCGCCAGGACTACTAACTGCTTTTTCCAGCGCTGGATGTTCTCTGGATAATCCATGATGCCGCGTATTGTACCAATTAGAAACACTGCGGATAGGGAACGCTTCATGCTGATTAGCACCACAGCTCACTTTCGGTCTGTGCATATCAACGAAGATATCGGTGCGGCGTTTATGGAATCGCTCCAGCTAACGTTCACACAACCCACTCAAAGAACTGGCCGTCTGGTGTACTGGGCCCAAAGGACGTACAAGCCATGGGCGACGCGCGTGATGGCGGCTGCGCCGCATGGCGCAGTGACACCGGGAACTATTCGCCCACTGGGAACGCGAAATGCTGCCGAGAACCACAGCAATGGAGATGAGGGCGGACGAAGAAGTCGATAGACGCACGTCCGGTTCTGCCAGAGTGCGGGGGTGAAACTCCCTCGCACGATTCACCCCGTTTCGGGTCTTGCCCGATTTTCGCGGTTTCATCTGGCGGCGGCGCGGTAGGTTGTGGGCGTCATCCCGACGATCTTCCTGAATTTTCGATTGAAATACGCCGGATCGCGAAAACCGCAGTTCAACCCGACTGCCAGAACTTTTTCATCGCCGCTGCGCAGTCGCACCATGGCCGCGGCAACGCGCCGCTCAATAAGATACGTAAAAACGGTTTTGCCGGTGTAGGATCGGAAGGCCCGGCAAAAATAGGTGCGCCCCAGCCCGGCCCGCCGCGCCAGGCCCGCCAGGGTATGCGGCTCCTGGTAAGCCTGATCAAGGTATTGCCGCACTTGTTCCAGGCGAGGTTGGGGAAGCCTCGTCGGCGTATGCGCAGGGTGCACGCCGCTTTTCAGCGCCCGCCGACAGCAACAGATGAGCAGTAATTTCCACAGTGCTTCCGACGCCTCCCGGTAACCAGGGGAGCACTGCTTTAATTCGCGTTCCAAGGCAATTAGCAGTTGCCCCAGTTCCGCGGCATCGGCAAACGGCAAACGCACGATCCGGTTCAAGTGGTGCACAAAGCGCGGGTGCAACGGGAGCAGCAACGGTACGACCGGCTGCAACTCTCGCGGCAGAATGGGCAGTGGATGCTTTTGCAGATCCAGATATACATTGAAGATTTCTATGCCGGCCGGCTCGGTGAGAATGCAGTGCCGCTGGCCGTAATGCGTAACGCTCACCGACGGCCCGACTTCGACAAAAGATTGGCCTTCCATATAGTGCCTTCGACGTCCCCGGATCACACAGCTCAAGAGCACTACATCCAGCATGTGAAACATCATTTTCCGGTTGATGTAGTTCGGAAAATATTCGACCGCGAAGCCCAACTCGCCAAGCGAAGCATAGCGACGTCGAAGTTGGATCAACTGCTGCGGAGGTAAAACCGGCTTGCGCATCCATTCTCCTGCGATAATCGCGTCCAGCAGATCGCGCAATATAGTCCATGAACAGTAAAAAAGAAAGTGTAATATTGATCTAATCTGGTGCGTAAAGGAGCGTTTCATGAACACCCATATCACCCTTGAACAGGTCGCCGCCTACCAGGAAAATGGCTTTGTCCTGCACCGTCAATTTCTAAGCGGTGCGGAGTTGGCCGAGCTTAAAGCCGCCGTGCTCGAAGCCATCGCCGGGATGGGCAGAAACAAAGTTGCCGACGGCGGCCGCAACTTGGAGGAAGGCGAGCAATATTATGACAAGGTTTTTACCCAGCGCTTAAATCTCTGGCGGATCAGTCCGGCGGTGCGGCGTTACATGCTGAACCCGGAACTGGGGCGTATGCTTTGCGCCCTGGCGGATGTGCCGAAAATTCGCGTCTGGCACGATCAGACGCTGATTAAGGAGCCTTTCGGCAACCCCACCGCATGGCACCTAGATAATCCGTACTGGTCGTTCTACTCGCGCCAGGCGATTTCGATGTGGATTGCGCTGGAGCCGGCCACGACGGAAAACGGCTGCATGTGGTTCATCCCGGGTTCGCAAAAGTTCGCGAATTACCAGAATGTTGGTATCGGCCAAAACCTGGCCGATCTCTTCAAGATTTACCCACGCATGGCGGAGATCGATCCGGTCTGCGTGCCGATGCAACCGGGCGATTGCAGCTTTCACAACGGCCTGTGCGCCCACGGTGCCGGGGCGAATATGACGCGCAGACGGCGTATCGCCATGACCTGCGCTTACATGCCCGACGGAAGTACCTTCAACGGCCAGCAGAATATTCTGCCGGACGGGTATTTCCAATCGCTGAAGCCGGGCGATGTGTTGGCCAATGACGACTGGAATCCGATTGTGTAAGCACACGGCGCATAACGTGGAAAAATCTCATGAACGCCATGTCCACCCGCGAACGTTTTCACGCGGTGATGAACTTCAAATCATTTGACCGTCTGCCACTGCTGGAGTGGGCCGCATGGTGGGATCAAACCTTGGCCCGCTGGCATACCGAAGGGCTGCCGCGGAATTTGACCGACCGTTACGAGATATGCCGTCATTTCGGTCTGGACATTTATTGGCAGGATTGGTTTCCGGTACGGCGTGCGGGTTGTCCGCAGCCGGCCGCTCATGGTGCCGGCATTGTTGCTTCGCTGGCAGACTACCAGCGCCTGCGTCCGTACTTGTACCCCACCGTTGAGGAACTTACCGACCGCTGGGCGCAATGGGCTGCCTGGGCCGGGCGTCAGCGGCAAGGTCAGGTCGTGCTCTGGTTTACGTTGGAGGGCTTTTTCTGGTTTCCACGAACACTTTTGGGCATCGAAGGACATCTGTACGCCTTTTACGACCAGCCGGAGTTGATGCACGCCATCAATTCCGATCTGGCCGCTTGGCACACGCGGATCATTGAGAAGGTCTTTTCGATATGTACGCCGGATTTCATGACCTTTGCCGAAGACATGAGTTACAACCACGGTCCCATGTTGGCCCGGGAACTTTTTGATGAGTTCTTAAAACCTTATTACGCACTTGTGGTACCACAGCTCAAAGAACGCGGCGTTTTTCCGCTTGTGGATTCCGACGGCGACATCACCATACCCGCCGCATGGTTTGCCGATGCTGGTATCGAGGGCTTACTTCCACTGGAACGGCAGGCCGGCGTCGACATCGCCGCCCTGCGCCAGATGTATCCCGCAATGAGATTCATCGGGCATTTCGACAAAATGACCATGTCCCGTGGCGCGGATGCCATGCGCCGGGAGTTCCAGCGGTTGCTGCCCACAGCGGCCAAGGGAGGCCTCCTGGTCAGTTGTGACCACCAAACGCCGCCTGAGGTTGCCTACCGCGACTATCAACTTTACCTCTCGCTGTTCCGCCACTACGCAGCGGAAATAGGTCCAATGAAGAAGGCTTAAGCCGCGGTCCTGGGCCCGCGCGACGCCAGATCCGGGCTTGGGGTTGCAGACGACGCCGCGTAAGGCTTGCGGCACGGGCCGCGGGAGCCGGCAATCATGGGCGGTGCCAGCCGGGTTACAATGCCACCGGCTGATTGTCATACCGCAAGAACCGTACGACATCTTCCGCCACGCGGAGGCCTTGGTGCGGTTCGTCGATGGAAAGAGCTCTGTTGTTCAATGACTACGACGCTGTCGATCCCAGGTTCGACCGGTAGAAAATCGGCACCGGGTTCAGAAAGAGTCTGGCGGACGCCACCCTTGCGCCATTTCGTGCCAACCCACCGACGAAAGCAACAGAGATATCCTCTTGGCCAAGGGCGTGTATATCAACTTCCTGCAAACCGCGGACACCCCGCTTTACGCCTCACATGGCGGAGCCGGTCGGCTGTATAGCCGGCAGTGGCTGCGTATCAATTTTCAAACGCTCTTGGCGGCAGCTTAAGATCAGGTTAATTTTGTCCGCTGCGAATTCCAGCAGATGGCTGCCGATACTTTCCAGTCGCCATCCACGGACAATGTCGATGTGGCTGAGATCCTGCTGATCCAGCAAAGCCTGCGCCAGTTGCGCTATTTCCGCCTGGGAGGTGACGGCGGCGGTGGACAAGGCCTGCCCCAGGCAAAGGACCTGGGTGATGGACCATAGCATGTCGGCATAAAGCTTATAACGTGGGGAATCGTTGGAGGGTTCCGGAGGAGTGGGCCAGGTGTCCGGCGGAGACGAACGGACATGGCGGATCAATTCAAGAATGGTCGGTCCGTAAGAGGCCAGTTCCCCCGGTGGAAAATTTTTTATTTTAGCCAGCGAAGCCGGCCGGGCCGGCGGATTTTTGGCAATGTCGCGGAGAATCTCATCGGCAAGCAGGCTCCGCGCCGGCAGGTTGTGCTCAAAGGCAACCTGTTCCCGCCAGGCCGCCAGGGCCCGCAGAACCGCCAGGTTTTCCGCCGTATACGATTTTGCGGTTTTGATTTTCAGATACACTTTCTGGGCATCCGGTTCGACCGCGGCTGCGGCGGTAAGCTCATCGCAGGCTGCTGTAGCCCAGGTGCGACGGTTCAGACGGCCCAGTTCAGCGTCCAAACAATCGTAAATCCGCAGCAAATACCGTACATCGTCCACCGCGTATTCAAATTGCGGCCCAGTTAATGGACGGCGATTCCATGCGCTATACGTGTGCGCCTTAGCCAGGGAAATCCCCGCAAATTCCTCCGCCAGTTTCCAATAGGCCAGGGGATAGCCCATGCCAATAAGCCCGGCGAGCATCTGGGTATCCATGACATTGGCCGGGGGCAGGCCGCCCTGGGCAAAAACAATGGCCATATCCTGTTCACCGGCATGACAGATTTTGAGAATTTTGGGGTTTGCGACGAGCTTCCACAGAGGTGATAAATCTTGGATAGCCATGGAATCGATGAGTTCCACGCGGTCCCGCGTGGCCACCTGTATCAGGCATAAAACTGGCTGATATGTGAATTCGCCGATAAATTCAGTATCAAATCCAAATGCGTCACCGGCTGCCAGATGATCACAGACTTTGTGAAACTCCGCCGGAGTATCAATTAAATGTTTCGGAACTAATGGTAATTGATCGGGCAAGGAACCTTCCATGGTGGGTATTGTGCCGCGTCCGGGGCCTGCTGGCAACCCTGCCATAGGATGCCCTGAGCTTGTAACCACAAACAGCGACGGTAGTGGCCGCCGAAATGGGCTACGGGCTGTGTCCATAGACCCGCCGGTCGCGGAGCCAAGCCGATAAATGAGATTGAGTCTCAATTGACCTAAGCTAGCCTGAGGTATAGGATTAGGGGCTGAGAGTGGATGCACCGGCCAGCCAGTTTGGCGACGGGGCTGGCCCGTTAGGGCATCCGCCTTTACGCTAAGAGTTTGGAGTTCATGCCATGCCTACGGATACCGGGACCATAGAAAGCCTGGCCAATAAAGAATATGAGTGGGGTTTTGTCACCGATATTGACGCCGACGCCCTGCCCAAAGGTCTCAACGAGGATATCATTCGCGAGATTTCCCGGCGCAAGGATGAGCCGGAATTTCTGCTGGAATTTCGCCTGAAGGCCTACCGGCATTGGCTCACGATGGTTCCCCCGCAATGGGCCAATATCAAGCATCCGCCGATCAACTTTCAGGACATCATCTATTATTCCGCCCCGAAGTCCAAAAAGAAGCTGGCCAGTCTGGACGAGGTTGATCCCGAATTGCTGCGGACCTACGCTAAGCTCGGCGTGCCGCTGGCGGAACAGAAATTGTTGGCCAATGTGGCGGTGGATGCGGTTTTTGACAGCGTTTCCGTGGCTACCACCTTCAAGGCTAAACTGGCGGAGATGGGGGTTATCTTCGGCTCATTCTCCGAAGCCGTCAAAACCCATCCGGAACTGGTGCGGAAGTATCTGGGATCGGTGGTTCCGTATTCCGATAACTTTTATGCCACCCTCAATTCCGCGGTGTTCAGCGACGGTTCCTTTTGCTTTGTGCCCAAAGGTGTACGCTGCCCCATGGAGCTTTCCACCTATTTCCGGATTAACGCCAAAGAGACCGGCCAGTTCGAACGCACGCTGATTATCGCGGAAGAAGGGGCTTATGTGAGTTATCTGGAAGGCTGCACTGCACCGATGCGCGATGAAAATCAGTTGCACGCGGCGGTGGTGGAACTGGTGGCGCTGGACAACGCCCAGATTAAATATTCCACCGTGCAGAACTGGTATCCCGGTGACAAGCAGGGCAAAGGTGGAATTTATAACTTTGTCACCAAACGCGGTAAGTGCCTGGGGCAAAACTCGAGGATTTCCTGGACGCAGGTGGAGACCGGCTCGGCTATTACGTGGAAATATCCCAGTGTGATTTTGCAGGGGGACAATTCCATCGGCGAGTTCTATTCCGTGGCTCTGGCCAACAATTATCAGCAGGCGGATACCGGTACCAAAATGATTCATATCGGCAGAAATACACGCAGCACCATTGTGTCCAAGGGTATATCGGCGGGCCACGGACAAAATACCTATCGCGGTCTGGTGAAGGTGCTCAAGGGGGCGGCCAACGCCCGCAATTACACCCAGTGCGATTCGCTCCTGCTGGGCGATCAGTGCGGAGCCCATACATTCCCGTACATTGAAATGAAAAACACCACCTCGCGTGCGGAACACGAGGCTTCTACTTCTAAAATCGGCGAAGATCAGCTTTTTTACTGCAAACAGCGGGGTATTGCCCTGGAAGATGCGGTCAACATGATCATCAATGGCTTTTGCAAGGAAGTCTTCAAGGAACTGCCGATGGAATTTGCCGTGGAAGCCCAGAAACTGCTCGGCGTAAGCCTGGAAGGCAGCGTAGGCTGACCGTGAAAAGCAGGTAAAAATACGGTAATTGTGACAACTTCAACCAAAGGAATCCAATGCCAATACTCGAAATAAAAGATTTGAAAGCCGGTATCGCGGGGCGCGAAATCCTGCGCGGGGTGAATCTGACCATTGCGCCGGGCGAGGTTCATGCGATTATGGGGCCGAATGGTTCGGGTAAAAGCACCCTGGCCCAGGTGCTGGCGGGTCGTGATACGTACGTTGTCACCGGTGGAGAGGTCCGGTTGAATGGCCGGGATTTGCTGGAGTTATCGCCGGAAGAGCGGGCTTGCGAAGGACTGTTTCTGGCCTTTCAGTATCCAGTGGAGATTCCCGGTGTCTCCACCAGTTATTTTCTCAAGGCGGCCCTGAATGCCGTGCGCAAATACCATGGCGAACCGGAATTGGATGCCATGGATTTTCTTAAGCTCATGAAGCAGAAAATGAAATTGCTGGATATGGACGCCAGTTTTTTGTCGCGGGCGGTGAACGAAGGTTTTTCCGGCGGCGAAAAGAAACGCAACGAAATTTTGCAGATGGCGGTGTTGGATCCAAAGCTGGCCATTCTCGATGAAACCGATTCCGGCCTCGATATTGACGCCCTGCGCATTGTTGCCGGCGGAGTCAATTCTCTGCGCGGGCCGGACCGCGGGATACTCCTGGTAACGCATTATCAGCGCCTGCTGAATTATATTGTTCCGGATTATGTGCATGTGTTGCGCGATGGACAGATTATTAAATCCGGCGATAAAAATCTCGCGCTGGAACTGGAAGCCCGCGGTTACGGCTGGCTGGAAGAGCCGGCCGCCGCCCATTAATTCGGTGGTTTCACGCGTCATTGAACTCAAATCGGTGCGATATCCATGACTCAATTAATGTCCAATACAAGCTACCTCCAGGGCCTGCTCGCCACGGGGCCGAATTCGTCCACCCCTGGCCCGGACTGGCTGCAAGCCAGGCGGGAAGAGGCCCGGCAGCAGTGGCTGCGTGCGGGTTTGCCGACAAACACTGATGAGCAATGGCGTTTTACCGACCTGTCGTTGCTGGCCGAGACTTCGTTTTCCATCAGGCACTCTGCTGCGGCAATGGCCGCCGATGGCCGCCCGGCCGGAAGCGATGGTGCCGAACTGGTGCTGATCAACGGGAAGTTTAGTGTCCAGGCCTCGCGTTTGCCGCCCGCGCCGGTGCGCGTGGCATGTTTGGACCAGGCCTCGGGCGCAGAGTTGGCAACCTTTGAGAATCTGCTTGGCGCACAGGCCCGCCCGGCTCATCATGGTTTGATCGCTCTGAACACCGCAAATTTTTCCGATGTGGTGCTGGTGGAGGTGCCGGGCGGAGTCGCCGTCGAACAGCCGCTGAACCTGGTCGTTCATTCCGTTGGCGCGGAGCCTTTTGCCAGCTATCCGCGGATTCTTCTGAAGGTCGGGGATAATTCCAGTGTGACGGTGGTGTTCAGCTTTACCGGACCGGACAATCTGACGTATCTTACGAATTCAGTTCTGGAAACCTATGTTGGTGCCGGCAGTCGTGTGGAACTGGTGAAAATTCAGCGGGAGGGAACCTCCTCGCTCCATATCGGCTCGGACTACGCGCATCTGGATAAGGATGTCAGGTTTCAATCCTTGTCGCTCAATCAGGGCGGTTTGCTGGTGCGCAATAATGTGACCGTGACGTTGGCTGGACCGGGTAGTGAAGCGACGCTCAATGGCCTTTCCATGACGGCGGGGCGGCAGCACGTGGACAATCACACCATGCTGGATCATGCCCGGGACCACTGCGCCAGCCACGAATTGTATAAGAGTCTTCTGGCCGGCCGGTCCAGCGGAACCTTCACCGGAAAAATTCTGGTTCGGCCCGGATCACAAAAGACTGATGCCAAACAGACCAGCAAGTCGGTGTTGCTGTCGGGCCAGGCCAGCATGAATTCGCAGCCGCAGTTGGAAATTTACGCCGATGATGTCAAGTGCACACATGGTTCCACCAATGGTCCGCTGGATGAAGAGCAGCTTTTTTATCTGCGGGCCAGGGGGCTGGCGTACAATCAGGCCCGTGCCATGCTGACCGTCGCGTTTGCCGCGGATGTGCTGGCCCGGGTTTGGCAGCCGGCATTGCGTGGAACATTGGAAGACCTGGTGGTGGCGGAATTGCATCGGCTGGAGCGGGAGGAATTCTAATATGGCAGTCACGAGCATGAAGTCAGCCCGGGGGAGAGGAGAACCGGTGGCCCCGGCACCGGCGTTTTCGCCGGACGACATTCGTGGCGACTTTCCGATTTTGCAGACCACCGCCCATGGCAAGCGTCTGGCTTACCTGGATAATGCCGCCACCAGCCAGAAACCCCAGGCGGTGATTGCCGCGATGACGCGGTATTACAACAGTCAGAATGCCAATATTCATCGGGGTGTTTATCAGTTAAGCATGGAGGCGACGGCCGCGTATGAAGCGGCACGGGAGCGTGTGCGGCAGTTCATCAACGCTACGGATTCCCGGGAAATAGTGTTTGTCCGCGGGGCCACCGAAGCGATCAATCTGGTGGCCACAAGTTGGGGCGGCGCCAATGTGCGCTCCGGCGATGAAATTATCCTTTCCACGCTCGAACATCATTCCAATATTGTTCCCTGGCAAATGCTCGCTAAGCGCGCGGGTGCCGTGCTGCGGGTGATTCCAATCAACGACGCCGGAGAGCTTTGCTTGGACGAATACGAAAAACTGCTTAATCCGCGCACCCGGCTGGTGGCCATAACGCACGTATCCAATGCGTTGGGCACCATCACCCCGGTGCGGCGCATGGTGCGCATGGCCCATGCGGCGGGGGCGCTGGCTCTGGTGGATGGAGCACAGTCGGTGCCTCATCTGCCCATCGATGTTCAGGATATCGACTGCGACTTTTTCGTCTTTTCCGGCCACAAGATCTGCGGTCCCACGGGCATCGGCGTGCTGTACGGCAGGCAGGCGATTCTACAGGCCATGCCCCCTTACCAGGGCGGCGGTGATATGATTGAAACCGTGACGTTTGACAAAACCACCTACGCGGCGGCTCCGCAGAGATTTGAAGCCGGAACGCCCAATATTTCCGGTGCTTTAGGGCTGGCCGCCGCCTTGGATTACGTCAGCGGTATTGGTATGGATCGCCTTGCCGGCTATGAGCATCAACTGCTGCTTTATGCCCAGGAAAAACTCTCCCGGATCAAAGGCCTGAAAATTGTGGGTACTGCCGCTGAAAAGGCGGCGGTGATTTCCTTTGTTCTTTCCTACGCCCATCCGCATGATGTGGGTACTATTCTGGATGGTCAGGGCGTGGCTATTCGCACTGGCCATCATTGTTGCCAGCCGGTGATGGACCGATACGGAATTCCGGCCACCGCACGGGCCTCGCTGGCATTTTATAACACCCGTGAGGATGTGGATCAGTTGGTGCTGGGGCTGGAAACAGTGAAAGAGGTTTTCGGCTGATGTCGGATTTACGCGAACTTTATCAGGAAGTAATTCTGGACCACGCCAAAAATCCGCGGAATTTCCATGCCATGCCGGATTCCGTCCGGACCGCCGACGGGCATAATCCACTTTGCGGTGATCGGCTGAAAGTGTTTGTGAAGGTGGAAGATGGCGTGATCCGGGATGTGAGTTTTACAGGTGCCGGCTGCGCCATTTCTACGGCCTCGGCCTCGATGATGACTGAATCGCTCAAGGGCAGATCGCTGGTGGAGGTGCAGGCTATTTTTGAGAGCTTTCATGATCTGCTTACCACCGGAAACCATGCGGATAGAGATGAAGAATTGCTGGGAAAACTGGCGGTATTTGGCGGTGTGCGGGAATTTCCGGTGCGGGTGAAATGTGCCACGCTGGCCTGGCACACGTTGCAGGCGGCCCTCAAGGGCAGTGCTGAACCGGTAAAAACAGAATAGATTGAATTTTCAGGGATTGGAATTATCCATGGCAGTAACAGTAACCGAGCGGGCCGCGCAGGAAATTAAAGCCATCATCAAAGATCAGGCTATGTCCGGCAAAGTGGTGTTGCGCGTGGGCATCAAGGGCCGCAATATGCACGGGTTTAACTATATTCTGGATCTGACGGAGGTTTCCGTTGATGATGATGTGACGGGTGTTTCGCACGATATCAAGATCGTGTGCGACCCAACCAGTTTTCCGAGTCTGGATGGTACGGAAATTGACTTTAAGGATGAACAGGGTGGGCGGGGCTTTACCTTTAAAAATCCGCATGCCACACGATTGCCCGTCAAGCCCGCGACGGAAGGTTCCGCCGGTGCCGCGTCACCTGTCGTGAATGGCGAAGCGTCGGCAGATGTGCCCAGGGCGGCCCCGTCACCTGAATTTTCCGGCCTGCATGATAAAGTGCTGGAGGCGGAAATTATCGAAAAACTGCGCACCATTTTTGATCCCGAAATTCCCGTCAACATCTATGATTTGGGGCTGATTTATAGAATAACCATTTTGCCAGAACGTGAAGTGGTCATCGATATGACCCTGACGGCCCCCGGCTGTCCGGTGGCGGGTTCCATGCCGCCGACGGTGGCCGCGGCGGTGGAAACCATTGAAGCCGTGAAGGGGGCGAAAGTTAACCTGGTGTGGGATCCGCCGTGGAGCAAGGATCGCATGTCGGAAGAAGCGCAATTGGCGTTGGGACTTATGTAAATGTGACCGGCCGCATTGGTCGTGTCGGACGGATCTGCTCTTGGCCGCAATGTTTGCTTTCGCCATCGCAACTTCGATGGTTCGCTGTTGACACACACTCTGTTCACACGTAAAGTAAAATTGTGGTAGCGCGACGAAATTAGAAACTTCACTTTGGAAAGGGGAACGTCATGGGATTGGTTTCGATCATGGGCCAGGCGGCCGATATTGTTTTCAAGCCTGTGGTGCGGGATATGCCGGTAGCGGCGGCGGATCACAGCTCTACGTTATTATGGATCATCATCGCGGTGGTGGCGGTGGTGGCGTTCGTGTTCTTTATCGCCATTGCCCAGGTGTTTACGCTGTGGCTGCAGGCCTTTTCCGCACACGCCGATGTGAGCATGTGGGAACTTATCGGTATGCGCCTGCGCAAAGTTAACGCCCGCGAAATTACCGCCACCAAAATTTCGATGGTCCAGGCCGGCCTGCAGGTAACCACCAGCCAATTGCAGGCTCATTTTATGGCCGGTGGCAATGTCACGCGGGTATCGCGGGCCATGATTGCCGCTCATCGAGCCCAGATTGACCTGCCGTGGGGCATGGCCACGGCCATTGATCTGGCTGGCCGCGACGTGCTGGAAGCGGTGCAGACCAGCGTCAATCCACGGGTAATTGATGTGCCCGGACCCAACAGTGGCCGGCAAACCCATGATGGCGTGGCCAGGGACGGCATTCAGCTTCGGGTGAAGGCCCGCGTGACGGTACGGACCAATATGAAGCAATTGGTCAGCGGTGCCGGCGAAGAAACCGTGGTGGCCCGTGTGGGTCAGGGTATTGTGGCGGCTATCGGATCTGCAGATACGTACAAACATGTGCTGGAAAGTCCGGACATGATCAGCAAGGCCGTCTTGGCCAACGGACTCGACGCGGGTACGGCCTTTCAGATTCTTTCCATCGATATCGCGGATATGGATGTGGGGAACAACGTGGGTGCGGAATTGCAAACCAGGCAGGCCGAAGCCAATAAGCAGATTTTTCAGGCCGAAGCCGAAAAACGCCGGGCGATGGCTGTCGCCCAGGATCAGGAAAACCGCGCACTGGCCCAGTTGAATCGAGCCAAGGTGATTGAAGCGGAAGCCCAGATTCCCTTGGCCATGGCCGATGCATTTCGCAGCGGTCATCTGGGCATTATGGATTATTACCGCATGAAAAATATTCAGGCGGATACTTCCATGCGTGATGCCATCGGCAAGCCCGCGCCGGATTCAAGTACGGGCAATTCCGGGGCGGCATAAATCTTTTGGACAACTGTCAGGTAAATTGGAAAGGGCAGGCCAATGGCTGAATTACCTTCAGATCCAGAACAGTTGGCACGGCAGATTCTTTCCGGTCGCATGTCCATCCAGCAATTGGCGCAGGAACAGGCACGCCGGCGGGCTGCGGCGCAGGCTGCATCTACCCTTCGTCCCTCGCCGGCGACCGGTCAGCCAACCGGTCGCCCAACGCCTGCCGCCAGGCCAACCAGTTACCAGCAGCCGCGGCAGACGTCGCCGTCGGGGGTGCGTACCGTGCCGTTTCCCGCACCTTCATCTGCCAGCCGCCCTTCACCTGCGGTCCGTGCAGGGCAATCGGCGGTAGCTCAAGGGCGACAGCGCCCGGCTACCCGTTCGCCGGAAAGGAAACCGGGTGGTGCCAAGCCGGTTGCCGGTGGGGCAGAGCCCGCGACCGGCGGGGCGGCGGCCTCGTCCGTGCAGGGGCCGGCTGGAGCTAAGCCGACTAAGCCTGTAACTGCTCCCGCCGCAATTGCCTCGGCCATGCTCAAAGACCGGCGGTATTTACGTAGTGCGTTTATTCTCACTGAACTGCTCGGTAAGCCATTGGCTTTGCGCAATGAAGGCGAAGAGTACTGATCAATTTGCCGGACGTTACTCCGGTGCGCCATCAGGAGGCAGAGGTATGGGCAACTGTTCGACCACAGTTAGGCCGAAGCCTTCCAATCCGTAGAGTTTTTTGGGGCGATTAGTGAGAATGCGCAACTGCGTCAGACCCAGGTCCCGCAGAATTTGGGCGCCGATGCCGAAATCCTGGCGGGTACTGTGACTCACCTCGGTGAAAGCCGCGGGCAAAGAGTCCATCACGGAGTTGGCCGAACCCTGCAGTTGGCGCAGTTCCGCCAGGCGGGATAACAGGGCCAGGCCGCGGGATTCCTGTCGCAGATAAACCACCGCACCCTTGCGGGCCGCCTGAATCATTTGCAGCGACATGTGCAGTTCACTTCCGCTGGCCGTGAAGCTGGCCCCGAAGACATCTCCCAGCAGATGTTCCGAGTGCATCCGCACCAGCACGGGATCTGATTGGGGAATGGATTGCCGCCGAATCGGGTCCAGGTCTCCTACACCGCCGCAGCACAGGGCCAGATGCACCAGCGGGTCGTTCACCATTTCGTACACATGCAAAGTAAACTCGCCAAAGCGCGTGGCCAGTGGTTGCGACGCGATGCGTTTGACCAGGCTTTCCTGCTGCAGGCGGTACGCGATCAGGTCTGCGATGGAACACATCAGCAGATTGTGCCGCCGGCAGAAGGTTTCCAGTTGTGGCCGGCGCGCCATGCTGCCGTCTTCGGCCATGATTTCAATGATAACGCCGGCCGGATAAAGGCCGGCCAGCCGGGCCAGATCGACGGAACCTTCCGTCTGGCCGGCGCGCTCAAGAACACCACCGGGTCGCGCGCGCAAGGGGTTAATATGCCCGGGCCGGCATAAATCGTCGGGCGAAGCTTTGGGATCAATCAGCACGGCGATGGTCTTGGCCCGTTCCGCGGCGGAAACCCCGGTCGTAATGCCAAAGCGGCGGTGGGCATCTACACTCACCGTAAACGCCGTCCCCAGCGGGGCGGTGTTATAAATAGCCTGGGGATACAGGGCAAGGCGCTGGCAATCTTTCGGGGTAAGGGCGGCGCACAACACGCCCCGGGCTTCGCGCAGCATGAAGTTGATGATTTGCGGCGTGATAAACTCGGCCGCGCACACCAGGTCACCTTCATTTTCGCGGTCTTCATCATCTACCAAAACCACCATTTTTCCCGCAGCCAATGCTTTAAGCACCTCCGCAACAGGGGCGAAGAGATGCGGTGCGGCGGAAGATTCGGTACCGGGTAAAGGTTCTGCCATGCGGGTATTTTATCAGGAATTAAAAAAAGCTGCTGCCGTCACCCCGGCATCTTGGTTTACTGCTGCAGTGTGCCCCCGGAGACTCAGCCCACCTGCGACGCCAACAGCCCAACCGTTCCGGATGCCTCAATGGTGGCACGGTCCTCGCTGCCGGCAAGGGCATTCAGTTGGCTGGCGGATGTATCCGAGGTGTTTCCATGGCTGCGACAAATTCCTCCACAGGAACGGGGCGGCCGAAATAGTATCCTTGGAAGATCCGACAACCGCGGGATTTCAGAAAATCTACATGCTTAACAGTTTCCACACCCTCCGCGACAACATCAAGTTTTCGCTGGCGGGCTACGGCTAAAATAGCTTCCACCACGGCGGCGTCGTTCGGGTTGGTCGGGGCGTCTTTAACAAAGGAGCGGTCGATCTTAAGTTCTGTGATCGGCAATTTTTGCAGGTAGGAAAGCGACGAATAGCCGGTACCGAAATCATCCAAAGACCACCGCACGCCCAAACTTTTTAGATGGTTCATCGTGGCCACTGCGTGGCTGAGATTGTCAAAAAACACCGCTTCCGTCACTTCCATGGCGATCTGGTGCGGCTTGATGTCCACCTCCTGCATGATCTTTGCCATACGCGCGGAAAAATCAGCCGTGCGGAATTGGCGCGGACTGACATTAATCGCGATGCGCAGTTGATCGTGCGTGGCCTCCAGACGCTTCACCGTCCGGCAGGCCTGTCGGCAAATCCATTCGCCAATGGCCACGATCAAACTGGCTTCTTCCGCAACGGGGATAAAATCCAATGGCGGCACCAGGCCTCTGATTGGGTGTTGCCATCGGATGAGGGCTTCCGCCCCCACCATGGTGCCGTTTTCAAGAACTTGCGGCTGAAGAAACATGCGCAATTCCCCCGATTCTACAGCGATGCGCAGATCGCGCTCCATCATCAGACGGCGCTGCACGTGCTCCTGCATGGCCGGTTCAAAGTAGCAAAACGTATTTTTGCCGGCGGCCTTGGCCCGGTGGACGGCGGTATCCGCTTTTTGCAAAATATCCGCAGGTGATTCCTTGCCGGTCGGAAATACCACCGCACCTATGCTGGTGGTTATCTGATGCTTGATGGAGCCCAGCGTAAGCGGTGCTCCAATCGATGTGCCGATGCGTTCCACAATAACCCGCCCAAGCTGCGCCGCCGCGGCCGCATCCACAGACAAATTAGCCAGCAAAATGGCGAATTCATCTCCATTCAGCCTGGATGCGGTGTCGCCTTCGCGCAGGCAGCGTTGCAGCCGCACTGCAATCTCTCGTAGCAGAAGGTCTCCGGTTTCAGAACCTTCCGCATCATTAAGGTTTTTAAAATTGTCCAGATCCAGTACCGCTACGACTCCGTGGGCGTTGTTTCGGTTGGACAAAGCCAGGTTGTTGGCCAGTCGATCTAAAAACAAGCGGCGGTTGGGTAACTCGGTAAGCGAATCAAAATAGGCCAGTCGTTCCACGTGAGCTTCGGCGGCTTTGCGATCCGAGATGTCTTTCTGTGTTCCGATGTAATGGGTAATAATGCCGGCTGCATCGAAGACGGGGGCAATGGTGATCTCGTTCCAGAATGCGCGGCCATCCTTGCGGTAATTGCGCAATACCACTTCGCAGGGCTTGTTCGCTTGCAGGGCCGCGCGCAAAGTTGCCAGTTCCGGCTGGTTGCGGTCATCATTTTGCAGGAAGCGGCAATTGCGGCCATGCACCTCCTCGCGTGTGTAGCCGGTCATTTGCAGAAAAGCGGGATTGGCATAAATCAGCGGCAAATCCGGATCGCGGCCATCAGCAATGGTCAGGCCCGTCGCGGACGCGTCCATCGCCCGCCGGGCCAGCGAAAGAGATTCTTCCGCCTGCTTTTGATCCGTGAGATCATGCACGATAACCAGGCATAATCGCTGTCCGTTGACCAGCATGGCGGTGTTGGAAGATTCCACATTGACGATTTCACCAAAGGCCAGCCGGTGCTGAAAATAAAAAATTCCGCTGTCATTCTGGTTCAGATGGGCGAGCAGTTTAGCCATGCCCTCCGGCGGCATGGTGTTGATTTGGGACATCGTCATGGAAAGTAGCTGCTCGTGAGACCATCCATAAAAGGTTGTTGCTGCCGCGTTAGCCGCCACAATGTGACCATCCGCAAGGTCTACCACCAGCGCCACCGTCGGGCTGAAATCAAAAAATTGCCGAAAAGCATGGTCGTCGATAGGGACTCTTTGCATCATTTTACCTTTCTCCAGGCACCCTGCCCCAGCCGCTTGGTCACAACGGCTCGAGTTTGGCCTGCAAATACCAACGCCAAAAGGCCCAAATTATGTGCCAATAGCGACGCAGGCTCGATTGGCGGGCGCAATCTAAATCACCCCTGCCCCTCGTGCGTCTCTTAATTTACTTCTTATATCAGCCTTTATTTCACGGTTCAATAAAAAAAAGACGAAAAAATGAAATCATTTGAACAACGCTTCTCCATTGACGCTGGGGAATACAAGCGGATAAAATCCGTTCCAGTCGGCTGCACCATCGGTTTACTCTTCAGCTACTTATGGATGGGCCGGCCAAAGGCGAGGATTTAAATAATGGCTGATAAACGGCGAACGATTAATGTGGGGATGATAGGCTATCAGTTCATGGGCAAAGCCCATAGCAATGCGTGGCTTCAAGTGCCGCATTTTTTCGATCCCCCGGTGCACCCCGTCATGCACACCATCTGTGGCCGTAACCACGCCAAGGCCCTCCAGACGGCGGATCGCTGGGGCTGGAAAAATGTGGCCACCGATTATCGCCGCGTCGTTTCCGATCCGGAAATAAACCTGGTGGACATCACGGTTCCCAATAACGCCCATGCGGAAGTTGCTTTGGCCGCCATCGCTGCGGGCAAAGCGGTTTGCTGCGAAAAGCCGTTGGCCCGCACGTTTCTGGAAGCCAAACAAATGGTTGCCGCGGTCAAAAAAGCCGGCGTGCCAAATTTTGTGTGGTTTAATTATCGCCGTGTGCCGGCCCTGGCCTTTGCCCGCCAGTTGGTCACCGAAGGGCGCATCGGCAAGGTTTTTCACGTGCGGGCGGTCTACCTGCAGGATTGGATTAAAAATCCGGATATTCCCCTGGTATGGCGGCTTTCCGGCGACCTCGCCGGATCAGGTTCCCATGGCGATTTGGGCGCCCATAGTATTGATATGGCCCGATTCCTGCTGGGTGATGAATTTCAGGAAGTCTGCGGCTTGGCGCATACTTTTATCAAGGAACGCCCGATCGGAGAAATGGTGGAAGGGCTTACGGCCCATGTGCGCAGCGGCCAAAAGGTCAAAAAGGGCAAGGTTACTGTGGATGATGCCGTGCTTTTTCTTGCGCGGTTCAAGAGCGGCGCCATCGGCACCTTTGAAGCCACGCGTTTTGCCACTGGTCACCACAATGGCAATAGCATTGAAATCAATGGAGACAAAGGGGCTATCCGGTTTTATTTTGAAGATTTCAGCTACCTGGACTTTTTTGATGATACCCTACCGGCCCGCGAAAAAGGATGGCGGCGGATCAGCGTTTCCGCCGGGCAGGATCCTTACAGCGGCAAATACTGGCCGGCCGGGCATGTCATTGGTTATGAGCATACGTTTATCAACACCGCCAATGACATCCTCGAAAATCTCGCTGCGCCGCGGCAGGTTTTTCACGCTAATTTTGAAGATGGACTGCGCTGCCAGGAGGTGTTGGAAGCGGTCATGGTAAGCCACCAGCATCGCCAATGGATACGCATTGCCGATGTGGCATAGAAGCATAAAAAATGGTTAAAAAATCCAGTCAGGCGTACAGCACAGGTGACGTCCAGGAAAGTACGCCGCTCCAAAATGAGCCTCAGGATGCCCCGCTGAGTCTGCGCTTTGCGGGTTCTCCGGTAATGCCGTTCGGCATGCTATCGGCGGTGGGACTTCCGCCTGGAGTTTCCTGGGCGAATCGCTTTTCCCTGCTCAATGCGGTCTCCTGGTCGTTGGTGCTCGGTTCCCCCCTCATCCTGTATGCCAAAAGCATTGGCTGCGGAGATGCCATTCTCGGAGTCCTGGCCGCCATTCCGCCTCTGCTGGTGGTATTGCAGATTCCAGGCGCATATCTGCTGCCGCGGTTCGGTTATCGCCGCGTGATGGTCAGTGGGTGGGCGGCCAGAACCGTCTTCATTTTTGCCCTGGCGGCATCCGTGCTTTTGCCCGACGCCAACCTGGTCAAGGTGGCATGGTTACTTGCGTCGATCGCGGTGTTCAGCATTTTTCGCAGTATTACGGGCGGGGCTTACATGCCCTGGGTTACGTCGCTGGTGCCGCCGGATGTGCGTGGTAAATTTTTCACACGCGATCAGCTTTTCGGGCAGGGCGGCAATGTTATTTCTCTTCTGGTGGCGGCGGCTTGCCTGGTGGGCAATCCACAGCCGTGGCAATTTGCACTGGTGTTTTTTCTGGCGGGAACAGGTGGCTTTGCCAGTTTGCTTTGCCTGGTGCGCCTGCCGGAAATATCCACGCCGGAGTCGCATGCACGCAGCGGTGCCCGCGTGAGCCTGATGACCATGCTGCGGCAGAGGAGTTTTCGGCGGCTGACGGTTTTTAATGTGGTCTACAGCCTGGTGTGGGGCGCACTGGGCGTATTTACCATTGCCTTTTTACGCCAGACCGAAGGCCTTTCACAAAGCGCCATTGTCCTGCTTTCCAGCGTGTCGGTATTTGGAGGATTGGTTTCCCTGCTGTGGAGCGGCGTTGTGCTTGACCACATCGGTTCGCTTCCCATCATGACCTTGTGCGTGGTGGCATCCATCCTGATTTTTGTGGGGTGGTGGACCTTGGCCGCGAATCTGGTTGCCGTGAATCCGATCTTTATCGGAATTTTATACCTGCTGATGGGAATATCGGCGTTGAATTTTGCCGCCGCCAATAATCGCCTGCAAAGCCTCAATATCCCCCATCACGGTCGCAACCATTATTTTGCGGTTTTTGCCGTGGCCACCAGCGTGGCCGCCGGTCTTTCGCCGCTGATCTGGGGCGTCATTCTCGAATCCATTGGCATCCATCACGGCCACACCGGCTGGGTCGCCTGGAACCGATACAGTATTTTCTTTGCCTGTGGATGTCTACTTTGCCTGCCGCTGCTGGCGCTTACCCGCTGGCTTGAGGATCATTCCGCTGCAAACATTACTCCCGCGCGCAGTGAAGAATGATCGCCGCCGCAGGTCTTCCGTATCGCTTCGCCCGCCTGCAGTTACCAGAGCTTGTGGATGCTCCGACCTGGATAAAAGTAGGACAATATGTAAGCCCCGGAATAACCACGCTGGGCCAGGGCTTGCGCGCCCCATTGGGATAAGCCAACGCCGTGGCCGTAGCCGTGCCCATTGACCAGCAGGATATACGTCCCAGCATTGCGGATATTGAAAAAACTGCTGGGTGGAGCTTTCACCCGGCGATTAGGATCCATCAGCAGCGCCAGCCGAAATTCTTCCGCACGCATCTTTCCGATATGTCCATGCACGTCAATCAGCGTGATGATTTCCGGGCGGCTGGTGATGCGGTTGTACCTGGTGATTTCCACGTCGGAAAGCGGCCCCAGATCCGCCAGGTAGGGCAGGTTATTGCGCTGGCCCCACCACGTTACGGCCTGGTGCACAAAGGCCTTGGAAATGCGCATGGTCGGCCAGGAAAACAGCCGGCATTGATCATCCAGATTGCCGGTGACACGGGCCCCAAGTTCAGCCAGAGGCTGGTCCCCCCAGGCATCCGCGGCGCTTTGAATGGCCCCTCCATTGCACGCTGAATAGTAGGCGCAAAAAATGCCTGTCGCTCCATCCTCAGATGCCATCATCACCTTGCCCCAGGTGGCGCGAACCGCATTCCAGGCCCGCGTTGTTTCAGCGCCGCGACCTCCGTACATCTGGGAGTTCTGATTGCCGGTAACATCCCAGGCGTGGGTCTTGCCAAAGGTTTCCATCTGGTACATGGCGTACGTACGGGCGGCGATGGCCTGGGCATCATAGGTCGCAGGCAGCCAATTGCCGTAAAGTTCCCGCGAAAGTACGCCCGCCAGATAATCTTCTATGGGTAATACGTTCAGTGCAATGTAATGGCCGTCCGGCAGGTGCACTATTTCAATGCGACCCCGGTAAAGGGCCGGATTAATCCATGGCCTTGTCGGTCTTTCGCGCGTGATTTTCACGCGAATCCAGGGTTCGGCTATGTGCCATGGTACGGGAATCACCGCCGGATAAGCCGGCCCCAGCACCAGCGGTTTGGGCAGGATGGCCGGTACCGCCGGATAACCACCCGCATTGACCACCGGGGATGGCGGCCACCCGGTGGCGGCGATCGGCGTGGATGGCGGCGACGGCAGTCCCGCCGTTCCAACTCCCGAACTTTGGCAGGCACACAGCGCCAACAGCAATGAGCCCGCTGCAAGTATCGCCAATGGTTGTCGAAACTTTCTGCAATGGATCATCCTTGATCCTTTCAACAAATGGATGCGCCGAACGTGCTTCGGCCAAGGCTGGTCGTTTTATGTTACTTTTCGCAGGGTCAGGCCGAGTTCGGCCAGACGCTGCTTAATCTCATTGAGACTGGTTTCTCCAAAATTGGTAAGCCCCATCATTTCCGCCTCGGTGCGGCTGGCCAGGTCGCCAACCGTGGTAATGTTCAATCGTTCCAGCGCCCGTCCGGCCCGCACGGAAAGCTCCAGATCCTCCACGGCTTTATTCAGCACGGACTCAGGCACATTCGGAGCAGCCGCGCGCACAAGTTCCAGCCTTCGGGCATGGGCCAGGTCTTCAGCCGCCTGCCCTAAGCGCAGCCCCTTGCGGGCCAGCATCACCTTGATTTCCTCAAGGCTCGTCTCGCCGAAATTTTTATAGCTTAACAGGCTTTCCTCGGATATTTTCAGCAGATCGCCCAGCGTGCGGATATTCATTTTGCGCAGGCAGTTTCTCGCCCGCACGGAAAGTTCAAAGTCCGTCACCGGCGTGTCCAGCAGTATGTTGCGGTTCAGAAAACGCTTCTCCGGATCATCCTGAATGATCATATCGGTGGAGCCGTCGATGTGCTGGTAATAAATGCGCCCACGCGGATGGTTCGGCGCAGACGTCAACAGCCGGTGCAATATTTCCTCGGCATCGTCATAAAAGCCGCCATCCTCGTATAAAACCGAAAGATTCAGCAGCACACCTTCGTGGGTCGGGTTAAGATCTGACAGTGACTCGTAAATTTCAACGGCCCGTGCATCTTCGCCATGCAGATCCAGGTACCAGGCCAGCTTAAAGGCCACTTCTTGATTCTGCGGTTCCAGGCGGTAGGCCTCTTCCAGGCGGTCCAGGGCGGCTTCCATGTGGCCGGCGGCAACCTGCTGCCGGGCTTTTTCAACCAGTGCCTTAACCGATGATGTTTCGCCTGATGTTACCATAGGTGGGGAGTCCTTTGTTTGAGCATCAACGCATTGCCGGCGCGTCGTCGCACCGGCAAGCAAGCCCATGAATTTACACGATATTGCCACCACTGGCAACTGCGCACTTTAATGTGTCTGAGTAAGAATAAGCTCCGCCGCCTGGTTACTCGGTACGTTTAAGGCTCCCAGGGCCGTGGCAGCCGCGGTACGCACCTTCGCCGGCTTGCTGCCTTTCACCATGCGAATCAACCTTTGAATGCTGTCAGTACTCAAGTGATTGCCGACATTGCGTGCCGATGCCGCCAGGTCCAGCAGCAATGCCTGTTGCACCGCTACCGCACTGTGGCTGTCAGCCTGCAAGGCCCTTTGTGCCAGTGCCAGTTGGGCCTGGGGATTGCGCATCTGCCCCAAAGCGCCGGCCGCCGCAAGGGCTACGGCGGAATTGGAATCGTGCAATGCCGTTACCAGTGCGGGCAGGGCGGCATTGGCATCGTAAATGCTGCCACGGTTCATCGCGATCCCGCGCAGCAGATGAGATGCCTCGATGGAAAACTTCGCCGCCTGTGACGCTCCCATGGTCGTAATGTGCAGGCGGTTTTTGATGTGTTCCAGCGCCGCATCAATCGCGCCGCTGTCGGCGGAATTTGCAATTTCGGCAACGGTCGACTGATTCACATATTCCAGCTTCAGCTTCGGAACATCGTACACCGGGCCGGTTACCAGCACCGGGACGTATTGCAGCCGTTCATCGGTGGCCGCCATTTCCAGCATGCGGTCGGCCGGTGCGCCACCCGGAATCACCACCAGGCCGATATACGCGGCCCACCGGGCCTGTACCAGGGCCTGTGCAAAGTGCGGCGCATCATATACGTGATAATGCTCGCTTAAAATGGCCCGCATCCGATTGCGGTTCTGGGCATTGGCATCCACCAGGATCGCCGCCGGTTTGCCGGCTTGCGCCACCGCTTCCGCCAGCACGGTTGGCACCCGGAACCACCCCATGAATTTCTGCGCCGGATTGGCCTTGGCCAGGGCAAACGCCGCCCCAAAGCGAACCTGCGGATCCGGGTAGGAAAGCGCCGTCATCAACGGCCCGGCCGCCTTGCCTGTGCCCACCAGTCCCTGCACGCCGCCGGTTTGTGCCAGTGCGGCGATGGTGTGTAGAATCAGCGATGTGTTGTGCTGCGAAAGCGCAATATCCAGCACTGGATTCAGATAAAGCGGTCCCGCCGCCACAGCATAGTAATGAGCGCTGGGAGTTCCCGCGGGCTGCGTCGGATTGGCCTGGCCCGCCGGCAAATCGATCCGGCACCGCGTATCCGCGGCCAGCCACAGGCTGATCGCAGTCGGATTTTTGGGATCCAGCCGTAATGCGTCTTTGGCAGCCCGCATCGTTTGTACGTCTTTCCATATCACCGTCGGCACCGGCGTGGCCACCACGTTGTTCAGCGTCTGGTTAAAGTACCAGACCGGGTTGGTGGCTTCGTTGGGCTGGTTGGCCGCGACCGTCGGCGAATTGTAAAAATACCGCCATCCCAGATTCACAAAAGATTCCGCCGCGTTCAAATGGGCAAAAAATCCGTGCCGGTCAATCTTTTGAACGGCCAGCTTCGCCGCCTGTACCAGCACCGGGCTGGATTTGGGATCGGCCGCAATGGCCTTGAGATACGGCAAAGCCTGGGCATAGCCGATATTGCCCAGCACCTGCACAAACTGAATTTTTTCAGCCGGAACCCGCGTCTGCAACGCCTGCACCAGCGGGTTGACCAGCGGCTTGCCGATGTCGCTCATCATCTGCACGATATACGGATCTTCGCTGCGATCCGCGGGGTTGTTCATTGCCGCAATAAAAAACGGTGCCGCAAATTCGCCCGCCGCCGTCAGCCGTTGCCGTGAAACCACAAATGCCCGCGGGCTGATGACCATGTGGGCGATGGCCGTCTTAATCCGGTCCGGATTACGCGCCAGGGCTATCTGTCCTTCTTCCAGCAGGGCCGCGATTTTCACCGATACGTCCCGCAACGGCATGTTTTTCTGATTTCGCAGCAGAATTTCTGAAATATTGCGGCCGTTGGCGGCGGCTTCAAACGCCCGCAGCAGAACCACCGGCTTGGGGTTGCTCTTTAAAATGGCCCGGGCAAAGTGTTTCGCCAGGGTCATATCTCCCATCAGCGAATAGTGCATGAAGAGATCCGCTTCATCCGTCAGCGAGTAAGCCGGGGCCGCCACGCTGGCCTGGGCACGAACCGCCGGTGCCGGCATCAGCGCCAGCCCGCCGACCATCGCCGCCGCGGCCGCCGCCAGGGCCATGGTCCGCAGGAAAAAGGTACCGCCTCCGCGTGCGGACCGGCCGGCCGGATCATTTCCCGCCGGCATATTCCGGCCACCACGTACTGCTGAACCAAACCGCTTTACTGGCATAACGTCTCCAATCTGTTTGACCAATTTCGCCGAAATCGCCGGCCTGCATCATATCAGGCCGGTGTGGCGAAAAACTGCACCACCTGTAGCCGGCATTATGCGAACACATTTGCTGGGCCGCAGCGGTGAATTTTGTCCCCGTTCAAACTTCACCGTTCACAATTCATATCGTCACCCGGCGACTAAAACCATTGCCTTGTCGCCGGCGACAGCCCATTGTCCGCCATCTCTTCTTCTACCCGCCGCCCCAAGGTCTTTAAGATTATAAGTTATGCTGCCAGCCTGTCAAAAGAAAACTGCCTCCGGTTAAACCATGGAGGGCAAAATCTCCCGGCGCGGCCGGGAGACGCGGAGACGGGAGACGGGAGACGCGAAGGGACGGGGGGGATTCACCGTCCCGGCGCGGCCGGGATAAACTCCGAGCGCAGAGGACGCAGAGAACGACGGAATTAACCATCAAGGACACGAAGGAAACGAAGGTAGAGGACGATCGAACCGCAGATGACGCAGATGGGCGCAGATGGACGCGGGGGAATTAACCATCCCGGCGCGGCCGGGAGACACGAAGGGACGCGAAGGGACGGGAGACGCGGAGACGGGAGACGGGAGACGCGGAGGGACGACGGGGAAACGGGGGGATTCACCATCGTCACCCCGTTCTTGGTCGCGGCTCAAGCCTGGCAGCGATTCATTCGATACAATATGGGGCGTTGCTTGTAGCGGCATGGGCTGGTGCGGTTGAGGCCTTGAAAACGCGGTGGGGGAGTACCGCTGCTGGTATCTTTAAGAGGTTCTTTATGCAAAGCACGCGTCCGGCCTCAGCGGATAAAATCCTGCTTATTTTCAGCCAAACTTTTGTGCCCGATCCTGCCGCCGTCGGCCAACATATGGCCGATGTCGCCGTCGAAATGGCCCGCCGCGGCCATCGCGTACGCGTTTACGCCGCCGCCCGCGGCTACGAAGATCCCACCCAGCGCTACCCGCGCCGGGAAAACATCGCCGGCGTCGATGTCCGCCGCCTGGCCTTTACCAGCTTTGGCAAAAAAAATCTGCTGATCCGCATCATCGGTACCGCCAGCTTCCTCATCCAGTGCTTTTTTATCGGGCTTTTTACCCGCCGGCTGGGCGGCATTTTCTTTAGCACATCGCCACCGATGATCGGCTTTACCGCCTGCTTTCTGGGCCTGCTGCGCAGGGTGCCGGCGGCCTATTGGGCCATGGACCTGAATCCGGACCAGCTTATCGTGATGGGCAAAATCAAGGCCAATAGCTTCCGCGCCCGCCTGTTGGAGGCGGTCAACCGTTTTATTCTGCGCCGATCCGCGATCATCTTCGCCCTGGACCGCTTCATGGCCGACCGGCTTAGGAATCGCGGCAACTTCGCGGAAAAAATAAAAGTCGATCCCCCCTGGTCTCACGATTCTGTGATAGAACCCCTGGCACACCGGGATAATCCCTTCCGCATTCACCATCAACTGGAAGGCAAGTTTGTCATCATGTACAGCGGCAACCATAGCCCGGCCAATCCGCTGAAAACTATTCTGGAAGCGGCCGTGCAACTGCGGGAAGACGCCTCCCTGCGTTTTGTTTTCGTGGGCGGAGGTCTGGGCAAGAAGGAGGTGGATTCGTACATCAAGCAATACCGGCTGGCGAATGTCATTTCCCTGCCGTACCAGCCCTTGGCGGATCTGAAATATTCCCTTTCCGCCGCGGATGTGCACCTGGTTTCCCTGGGCGAAAACATGGTGGGCATCATCCACCCGTGCAAAATCTACGGTGCCATGGCGGTGGGGCGGCCCATTTTATTCCTTGGCCCCCAGCCCAGCCATATCAGCGATATCCTGGGCGAGCAGGCCATCGGGTGGCAAATCGTCCACGGCAATGTGGATGAAGCCGTCGCGACCATTGTCAAGATCCGCAATACTCCGCAGGCGGAGTTAGCCCGTATGGGCCGCAAGGCCCAGCGGCTGCTGAGGGAAACGCTAAGCCAGGAAATTTTATGCGGGCGGTTTTGTGATGCCCTTGCGACGGCTCTGTGGATACAAGACGTAGGATAATCCACAGCTTTCACAGATTACCAGGTTGACGACGACGACGGCGATTCACCATCCCGGCGCGGCCGGGAGACACGAAGGGACGCGGAGGGACGGGAGACGGGAGACGGGAGACGGGAGAACGCAGAGGGACGACGGGGATTCACCACCAAGGACACGAAGGAAACGAAGGCAGAGGACGATCGAACCGCAGATGGCACAGATGGGCGCAGATGGACGACGGGGATTCACCACAGAGACGCAGAGGGCGCAGAGAACGACGGAATTCACCATCCCGGCGCGGCCGGGAGACGCGGAGACGGGAGACGGGAGACAGGAGACGGGAGACGGGATAAACTCCGTCGTCCTTCCGCTTGACTTTCGCCCACCGACGGACTAAACTACTTCCTGTTATTGGCGTGTACAAACGTGGCGTTGGCGTTTTGGGTGTCAGTGGGATGTGAAAGAGGTGCAATATGCGGTTTTCGCGCGCTGTTCCGTTACGATTTTATCGGGCCTTGGCCATCGCTGCGGGCCTGGGCATAGCCAGCGTGGCCTTCGGCCAAACCTATTACGTCAGCCCCACCGGCAGCGACAGCAACAGCGGCACCTCCGCCAGCAGCCCGTGGCAATCTCTTAGCAAGGTGGACAGCACCACCTTTTCCCCCGGCTCGCAAATCCTATTCCAGGCCGGCGGCAACTGGTACGGCCAGCAGCTTGTGGCCAGTTCCAGCGGTACCACCACCGCCCCGATCACCTACGGCATGTACGGCACCGGCGCGGCCCCCACCTTCTGGGGCAGCGTACCGCTGAATAATTCACAGTTCCAGCCGGTAGCCGGCTCCAGCGGCACCTATTTTATGCCCACCACCACGGTGGACAGCACTTGGGCCAGCTATTCACCAACCGTTACCGCCTCCGCCCCGGTAACCTCTGTTTTCAATAACCACCAGTTCCTCAACAGTGCCACGTTGGCCACCGGCCAAACCACTGATTCTACCAACATCAGCTATGTGGAAAGCAACGCCAACAGTTGGTACTACACTTCCACGGCAACCACACCGGGCCTCTACATCAATACCGGCTCGGCGATAACCCCCAGCACCGCCAATGCCATTACCGCCACGGTGCAACAGACCAACGTCTACAGCAACCAGCAGAACAATGTCACTTTCAAGAACCTCACCGTTCAAGAGTCCGCAGCCTACGGTGGCGGATACGGCTTTTACGCCTTTGGTGGTTCGGGCGTTACCTTCCTTGGTGACACTTCCGTCGCCGCCGGCAAGCACGCCTTTGCGGCCATCGACACCACCAATTTCCTCGGCCAAGGCCTTAACGCCAGCTATCTGATGCCAAACCAGGGTAACGGGGGGGCGACACCATACGTGAGCTACGCGGACCAAAGCGTCTCCAACACAACAAACGCATGGGTCAACGACACGTCCAGTAATCCCAACGGACCGTACGAGGCCTTTTACACCCACGAAACCACGAGCGCCACCAACTCCACACCCATCGGCAGTATTTTCATCCAAAACATGAACACATCCGGTGGGGGCGGTATCGACGGCATCACCTCCGGCAACGAGACCGTCACCGTCGTCGGCGGCACAGATAACAACGGTTCAATGACCCTCTACGGTAACAACTGGACCGTCAACGGCATGCTGCTTGCCGGCAAAGACGTTTCAATCGCGCTCAATGGCAGTAACGATGTGGTCGAAAATACGATCATCAACGGAGCAGCCCCCAATTGGGAGGCGGGGCAGGACGGTGCTATCATCGACGGCGGCACCAATAATGTTATCCGCTACAACACAATTGTGCTCGGCGTTCCAGCACCAACCTCGACCCAAACCTCACAAGGCTTGGAGGGCCTTGAAGCTGCCATCGCCCTGGAAACGAACGCCACCAACACCCAAATTTACGCCAACATCATCGACACGCCCTTCGCCGCATTTTTCCAGCGATCTGCCGGCACACCGGAAATCAATGCTTTTGACAACCTCTTCGGCAACACCTACGGCACGACCAATGATCCGCAAATTATTCTCTTTGATACATCCGATTACACTGCCCTTTCCGCTTGGCCGACCACCATCAGCTACAATGAGCTTTTCGGCAACCCGGATTTTGCTAACGCTGCCGCCGGTAACTTCGCCCTTTTGCCCGGCTCCATCGCCGCCTACGTTTTTGACCCAACCACCGGCGAGTATGTTCTCTACGATTATTACGGAAACCCGCGCCCAGGCCCAGGGTTGCTCGACAGTCTGGGTGCTATTGAAGTCCCGGAAGCCCCATCAATAGCCATCTTGGCTGCCGCATCGATTCTACCATTTTTCCTCACACGGCACAGACCGAGGCCCAGCGCCCACCCGCACCGCAACGGCTCGAGCCCCGCTTGACGGGCGACCCGGCCCATGCGATTATCTCCCCGTTAAGCCGAACCGTCAGCTGCGGAGCCACCCCGTGGAAAAAAAAACGCCAGCCCCAGACCAAGAACTGCGGGTGCTCATGCTGGCCATTGCATTTCCACGACCGAATCTACCCACCTTTGCCGTCTGGGCGCTTAAGCAGGCCCAGGCCATTCAGCGACAAGGGGTGGATATTCAGGTTGTGAGCCTTGTGCCTTGGCTCCCGCGTTTCTTGGGCCGCAAGAGCGCCACCGCCCGCAAATACCTGGATTGCCCGCCCCGCTACACCTGGGATGGCCTCGAGGTCGAATACCCGCGCTGGCTTCTGTACCAATTTGGCCAACTCAAGCGGCAATCCATGAAAAACCCCGGGCCGCAGCAAGCCCTGGCCTGGCAATCGGTCAAGCGGCGACTTCTAAAAAAGGTCCGGGAGTTCCAGCCCGATGTTATCTACGCCCACCATACGTGGACCAATGGCGACCTGGCCCGCCGCCTCGGCAAAATTACCGGTATTCCATTTATCGTTACAGACCATGATTTTGCCGAAATCGAATCCTGCGGCCAGTACGCGGCCCGCCAAGCTTACCACCGCCGGGTGATGCAAGCCGCCTTCTGCACCGTCGCGGTGGCCAAGCGGATGGAGCAGGGGATGCGCAAACACATCTTGGCCGACGGCCGAATCCGCACCATTTACAACGGCGCCGACCCCATCCCGCCGGCAATGCTGGAAAAACCCCGCCCGCCGGAGCTTCAAGGAAAACTTGTCATCCATTCCGCAGGCCTTTTCTATCCGCGCAAGGGATTTCCAAAACTCGTGGAGGCCTTTGCCATGGTGGCGACCAAATATCCCCAGGCCATATTGCGCATTTCCGGCGATGGCCAGGATCGGCCCGCCGTCGAACAAGTCATTCGCGACTGCGGAATGGAAACCCGCGTAACACTTCTGGGCGTGCAACCACACCAACAAGTGCTCCAAGAAATGGCCTGGAGCGACGTCTTCGCCCTCATCGCCATCGACGAACCCTACGCCACGGTCTTCAGCGAGGCCATGAGCGCCGGCAAGCCGATAATCTGGGCCAGTGATGGCGGCTTCGCGGAGGTGGTGGCTGACGGCGTCAATGGTTGCGCGGTCCCACCGCTAGCCGTTGCCGAAACTGCCTCAGCCTTGGACAGGCTCCTTGGCACCGCCGAGCTGCGCACCAGAATGGGCCGGACCAATCGCGACCTTTTGGAATCCACGCTGACATGGGACGCCAACGCGGCCGCGATGACAATGCTTTTCCGGGCAGCGGGGAGCCAGCCAGCCAACAACGGGTGCCCGCCAGCAGGAAATTAAATGGATAAGCTCAAAATAGCCGCCTATGTCCAGCTTAACCGCCTGAAAAATCCGACGGGCGTAGGAAAGCACATCCTCAACATGGTCGAGGCTCTCCAAACCATGGGCCGGGTCGACCTGCGTGTATTTGCGGCTAACGACAACCGCCCACGCGCCGACACCGCCCCCGAAGCGTTCCGGTTGGCTGGGCTGGGCTGGGGAATCACCGAGCTACCCTATTCACGTAAATTGCTCGAAATGTCCTGGCTATTGGCGGGCAGGCCATCTGCAGACCGGTGGGTGGGCGACGCGGACTGGATCTACTCGCCCACAGAAGTCGCAATACCGACGCGGCGGTGCCGCCTGGCAGTCACCAGCCACCACTTGGAATGGATCGAAACCGACCTGCCCTGGTCGCACACGATGCGGTGGGAGCGAAAAAAATGGCTTTACCGGCTTAACAGGCTGTGCCGCAAAGCCGATCTCCTCTTGGCCGTCTCGGAATACCTGCGCCAGCGCCTGGTCGAGACCATGGCTGTGGACCCCGCCCGCATCGCCGTCGTTGGGAACGGTGTGGAGCAGGAATACTTCGACGTGGGGGGCCTGCCGCGTGCCCAAGGCCAACAGCCGTACCTTCTGGCGATTGGCGGGCTCACAGAGCGGAAAGGCGCGGCAATAATCCTCGGAGCCGCGCGGATATTGGCCGACCGAAAAGCGGGAATTCAGATATGGGTAGCTGGTACCAGCGAGCACCGATATCGAAAGCTAGCGGGAAGCTTTCAAAACATAAAGCACCTCGGCTACCCCAGCCTGCAGGCACTCCCGCGAATCTTGCGTGACGCAACCGCACTGGTATTCCCATCCCGCTACGAGATGTTCGGCATCCCAGCGGTAGAGGCCATGGCCGCCGGCACCCCGCCGATCGTCTCCCATTGGGCGGCCCTCCCGGAGGTAGTAGCCGACGGGGGTGTAATCCTCGAGGAGGATTCTGCGGAAGCCCTGGTTGAGGTCGCCATGCGACTGGCATCAGACGACGGATACCGAGCTGCCCTCGCCGCCAAAGGACGGGCGAGAGCCGCCGCCTTCACGTGGGATGCCTGCGCCTCGCGCCTCGTGCGCGCGATGCTGGCTTTGCCCACCTGAACGCACCGGCGCACGTCCGGCACCCAAATCACAACCGGTCGCGATTGCGTAGCCAAAGGCGCTTTGTGAGGCTGAACCACAGCCGGTCGCGAGCGCTTTGGTCGCCGCGAACTGCCGCAAAAAAAACCTGCATCCGCCTGCGGCAAATCCTCACAAGCAAAGACCACGCCGTCAGCAGGAACAGTGCCCGGTCAACCTCCTCGAAAAGATTAAAGGCCGGGTTAAAATCCTTAAACTGTGCCTCGATGGCCAACCATTTCTGGCGGAAGTCCGCATCGCGAACCGCCGAGGCGTCCCGGGCGGCGGTGTCAAGCAAGCCATAGGCACGCGCGACGATTGGCGGAACCGCCCGGTCCATGGCGACATCTTCGGGGGCGTGGCGGGTGTGGCGCAACCTTTCCGAAACAATAGTACGCGAGAAGATCTCGGCTCGGGCCTCGACCTGCTCGTCCCAAGGCAGACCAAGCGTCAAAGCAATCCGCCTCGTCTCAGCCACCGGGTCGGCGAGCACGCAATCATAATCGACCACAACGCACGGCCGATCCCACACCAAGCTCATGGTGTAGACACGCCTTTGCAGCCAAATTAGATGGGATTTGCGCGGATCAAGCTCGCCCATCCGCTTGAACGAATCGGCCACGCTAAGCGGGTTGCGAATTACCAGGACGTAAGAATCGTCCAACCCGCACCGCGCGAAAACCTCCTGCCAAAGGGGCAGCACCTGAGAAATTGATGGATCCTTAAATCCGAAAAATTCCGCCCCCGCGCATTTCGAACGAAGAAGTGCCTCCGCCCGGTCCAAATACGGCCTTATGCCCGGGCTGCTCCAAAAGCCGTCCGGCGCAACGCTCAGGCTCGTGAAGTGCCCACCAAAAAGCCCGGCCACCTCGTTATCAAGCCGGCGGATGTCGTCATCCTCGAAAAATCCAATGGGATTGATCACGGAGTTGGGCACCATCAGCCTGTCACCAAGGTTCACTCCCAGGGCCGCCACCGACGCGGCCACCAAGCTCGTACCATTCCGCCCCATGCCCGTCACAACTAAAACTCGCTTTTGAGCCATTTTCACCGCACTTCCAGACCGCCCACTGGTAAAACGCGGCACGGCTCCCAACGTTGCAAGGAGGAGGGCCAGCGTGCTATGGGTAGCCCCAGTTTAGCCGCGAGCCCGGTACCTTTCAACTCAACCGTTGCGGAATCAGCCACGCCCAGCCAAGCCCCGGTGCCGCGTTTCCCCGGCGGGACTGTGGTTGCGGGAATTCACCCCAGGGTGTATCGTAAATTTCTGTGATTGGATCGGCAGGCTGGAGGCTTCACCGTCAGTATCCGCATCGCATGGCTCATCCGGGGAGATGAAACCTTCGGCGTCGCGCAGGCGGTGCGCGGCCTCGCCGGGGCCGTCGCCAAATTAGGCACCGGCGTTCTAATCCTGGCACTCAAAGAGGGAGCTTTCGCCACCGAATGTAGGCAAGCTGGCATGGAAGTAAACACGCTGGCGTTGCCCCTTCCAGCCGTACCGGCCGGCGGGTTTTACCGGAAGGCCACCGCATACCGCCGGCTTCAGAAATACCACCGGGTCGTCGCACCAACGATCGAAAAAGCCCTGGCCGACAAAAATGTCCAAATATTGCACGTGTTATGGCCCAACCTGATGCCCCTGGCCGGCGCGGTGGCCGCGCGGCTGGGCATCCCGTGCTTTTGGGAGATGCCCAACGCGATCGGCTCCACCATACCCTTTGGGCTGGGCCGGAGGTTCTTTCAGCGGTCCGCCGCGACCTTCGGGATTCACGTATTGGCCAACAGCCGTTACACGGCCGCCACTTTCGGGGACTGGCCGGTGCGGCCAGTCGTTCTCTACCCCGGCGTAGACGAAGAAAGATTCGACCCGGCCCGATTCCGGCCATTCAGCCGGTTGGAACTCGGCCTACCGCCCAACTGCGTCACCCTGGGGATGTTAGGGCGAATAGAAGCCAGCAAAGGTCAAGATATCGCGCTGGACGCGATGGTTCCAATAGCGCGGGAGCACCAACTGCATCTGGTCATCGTTGGGACTGAAACCGACGACCAGCACTTCTCGACCAGGCTGCGGACGATAGCGGAAACCGCAGGAATCCCGGAGCGGTTGCACATCGTCGGGGCAACCGCCCACCCCGAGCAAATGATCCCGGCCGTCGACATAGCCGTCAGCGCCACGCCCGGCCCAGAGGCCTTTGGCCTGTCGGTTGTCGAAGCAATGATGATGGCGAAGCCCGTGCTCGCCCATGCCTCCGGCGGGCCGGCAGAAACCGTGGTCGACGGCCTAACCGGTTGGCACGTCCGGAGCGCCCGCGCCAATGCCATGCAGGCGGCCCTGCGTCGGGCCGTTGCCGACCGGCCTCGCTGGCCCGCCATGGGTGCTGCCGGCCGCCGCCGCGCGCTAGCCCATTTCTCATTAAGACGCCAGGCGGAGCAATACCTCACACTCGTACGGCAGGCGCTCGTGCGCCAACCGTGAAATTCAGAACCTCCGGGCGGCCCTCAGCGGGCGGATAGCCAAAGCCAAACCTGACCCGGTGCCCGCGCCTCGGAGCACGCGTTCGCCAACTCCTCTACCGTCAGGCCTGTCACCTCCGGTAGGCGGCCTGCCAACTCGGCCGTGCGCCGCGGCTCTGCGGCGATGCATTCCGCGACATGCGACGCCGAGAACCGCTCGCGAATCACACGGGCGACTTCCGAAGGCGATACGGCGCCAACCCAATGGCATTCCACAAGAATATCGGCCCCCGCAAGCCCCGGCGTGGCAGCGGCATCAAGCAAGCCAAGCTCCGCTCCCTCGATGTCGCAGACGACCAAGGCGGTCCCGACCAGATACCGCCCAAGTTCCGCTGGCCCAATCCGGCCGCCCACAACCAGGTTGCGCACGCCGTTCAGACGCGCCAAGGCCCGCAGGTCTCGCCTGGCAAAATAATCAACATCGCGGGCGCACACCACAGCCTGCGGAAATTTTAGCGCCAATCCAACGGCATAATAACCCTCCGCTGACCCAATATCTACGACAGAATCGTACCGCCGAGAACAAACTTGGGCCATCACGCCGTGCAACTCCATTTCGTAGGTCCCGAGCCATTTCGGCGCGATCGGCCCCCAAACCACCCGGTTAAAATACCGCATCCCCGCGAACGGGCCGCCAAGTACCCGCACCTCCCCAGTCGGAAACAACCGCCGGGATAGCTCCGATTGGTAGGCAAGGCATTCGCGCCTGGTAGCGGATGCGCACGGGACGCGCTCAAGCAGCTGCAGAGCCAGGGGTGCCCGCGCCCGCAACACTCGCCAAGCCGCCCTCTTCGTATTCCGAAAAACACTCGACGACACCATCAGATGAGCCACCGCCACAAAAAGAAACTGCCGCAGCCAGGAGCGGGTTGCGTTGTCCTAAACCGCTTGACTGAAGCTGACTTGTGCATGGGCGACCAAAGGCGTTACCCGCAGATATGAGACAACGGGTCGTTTTATTGCGTTTAAATAAGGGCGGCAGGCCG
>JAJZCR010000025.1 GCA_021851715.1 Planctomycetota bacterium | reverse complement strand
TTGGCAATGGTCTTCAAGCTCTGCCAAAGCGCTGAGCGCGGCTTTCAGACGCTCAACGGCTCACCATTGATCGCCGATGTGCTCTCAGGCGTTGTGTTCGAAAATGGAGTCAAAAAACAAGCCGCCTAATTCAGCCAATCCACAACATTTGACAATAGCTCCATACCAGTGCCGGTACACATGCCGCGGCGGCGAGTACAACATCCCGGCGTACGCATGGCCCACCCCTGCCACGCAATTTAGATCGCACCACTAATAACCACGAAAAAAGGGCCGTACCGCAGGACAATAACAGTGCGTCAGGTGCTGGTATCGCTAGCAGCCTTAGCGTTCTGACGCCCCATATAGACGCTTCGGACACCACGACGTAGTACACAAACGAGGCGAAGGTAAAATAAACCACCGCGATGAGCAATCGGGTTTGCTGTTCCGCCGGTACCTTTTTCATGGAATCCGGAAATGACGCGGGGCCGCCGATGCCGAGGCCGTCGCCATGCCCTTGCCGCTCAGACATTTCTCGCCTCCCCGGCTGGAATCGTTACGCGGGCCAGCCACCCAAATGGTCCAAGATCATAAATGCCCGGCCCGT
Source organism: Planctomycetota bacterium (assembly GCA_021851715.1). Lineage (GTDB taxonomy): Bacteria > Planctomycetota > Phycisphaerae > WQYP01 > WQYP01 > JABEVA01. Next base: position 43,591 of record JAJZCR010000025.1, on the reverse strand, counting down.
GATGACGGGACCAGTATTCGTAAGGACCAACTTTGCCGTTGATGTATTCCTCGTAAAACGGGAATGGGTCGTGCTGCCCGGTCAGCGTAACCTTGACCTGAGCACCCACCTTCTTGAAATCGAAGGTGACATCATAGCGTAGGCTGGGCGTGGGGATGAAGCCCAATGGGTAGTACGGAAAAGAGGCGGAGGGTGAGAAGGTCAACGTCGACTCGCATGGCGATTTGTCGACCGGCGTCGGCATCGGCCCGTGGATTGGCGCACGCCGTGGTGCCTCCGCCACGAATGGGGCCGCCCAGAACACCCAGTGTGGGTTCTTGTAGGCCTCATCAGAGAAGCCGGTGTAGCTGGAGCCACCCCACGCAGACCCCACCCGGCCCACGATATGTCCAACATCCGCTGAATTGCCCCAGCCGATGCTGTAGACCCGTGCATTGCCTGAGGCCATAGAAAAGTTGAACTGGCCGAAGCCACGATTGTCCGTCCTAAAATAAAAGTTACCAGACCGAGGCGGCTCCTTCCCCCACCACCCCGCGAGGCCTGGTAACAAGTGCCCTAACGAGCTAGGGATAAAGGCGTCGAAGGCCACATTGATCCGGCTTTCGCCCGTCGGGTCCACCAATCCCACCGGATTCGACGTCACAAACTGATACGTATCCGTCCCGTTGATGTAACCGGCGGGGTCCTGCGACGCCCATATACCAAGCGATGGGCTGTACCAGCGGGCGCGTTCGTAATATAACCCCGTAGCCGGGTCCAGCGGCATTCCTTGATAAAGATTATTCACCATCGGCACGGTTCCCGCAGGGGCGGTGGTGAAATCAGGATTCAAGATGATGATGCTGCCGTACGGGCTGTACACGTACCGCTGGACAACCTGCCACGTCCCCGTGGAGGCGTCGTAGCCAACCACGGCCGTGGTGTTCCAATTCGCGTTCTGAATAAAATACAGCCGGCTGTTCGGTTGGATGACGCCCGCCGAATAGACTTGGTTTTCACCACCGCGAGCACAAAGCCCACGACGATTTTTCACCGCAGAGGGCGCAGAGGTATTGTTGTTTCGGGAAAACGGGGCTTGCGCGGCCCGCGAAACCATATCAGCCCGAGCGATTGCTCGCCTCAGTCGCCGCACAATATTTTCGTCAACCGCAACCATCAATCTGCCTTGAATGCAACACCGTTATTATAACCTCCGCGCCGGAGGCCACGCCGCTCGGCGGCCTGCTCGTGCCACCGCCGCCCAGCTATTTTTTCTTCGGCACCGGTGCCAACACTTTCAGTTCCTCCAACGCCTGCTTCGCCCGCAGGTCGCCCGCCTTGGCCGCCTTTTCAAACCACGCCTTCGCCTTCGCCAAATCCTTCGGCACGCCCAACCCGTGCGTATATGCGGCACCAAGGTTCAGCATCGCCTCACTCGACCCCGCCGCCGCGGCCTTCCTGTACCAGGCTAGCGATCCGGTCACGCTCCGCGGAACCCCCAGGCCTCGGCAATACATACCTGCCAAGTCGTCCATGGCCGCGGCGGAACCCATGGCTGCGGCGCGCCGTAACCATGCCAGTGCCTTGCCGTATTCCGGCGGGCCACCCTGCCCACGTACCAACATCGTCGCCAAGGCGCACATGGCCGCTGTTGACCCGTGCTCAGCCGCTCGTCGATACCAAGCCCCCGCTTGGGAGAAATCCCGCGCAACCCCGATTCCGCGAAACCACATATTCCCCAAATTGGCCATCGCCCGCACGGAGCCAGCAGCGGCACCGCGGCGAAACCACGCCAGCGCCTGACCATAGTCCCGTGCAACGCCCCGGCCGTTTAGCCACATTACGCCAACCGCGTCCATCGCCCGGCCCAACCCCGCTGCCGCAGCCCTTCGATACCACGCCATTGCCACAGCGTAGTCACGTTTCACGCCCGTGCCAGCCGCGTACGCATCACCGACATCGCACATCGCGTTTCTCGATCCGGCGGCCGCCGCGCGGTGGTACCACATCAACGCCGTCTTTTCATCGCGGGCAGCGCCGAGGCCGCCCCGGTACATGCGAGCAAGCCCGTTCATCGCGGACGGAACGCCCATTGCCGCCGCCCTCACCAGCCACCGTCGGGCGGTTCCATAATCCCGGCTGACCCCCCAGCCCAGAACGTAGCAGTAGCCCAAATTGCCCATCGCGGTGCCCACACCAGAAGCTGCAGCTTTCCGCAACAGCTTGATCCCTTTGGAAGGATCACGCGGGACGCCCGGCCCACCAGTTACGTAAACAAACCCGGCCTCGCCCACAGCCGCCGCATCGCCTTTCGCGGCGGCACGGTTGAAAAAACGCAGCGCCCTTGCCAGATTTCGCGGAACCGCCAAGCCCAGATAATACATACTCCCCAAGTTCATCGTCGCGCCCGTATCGCCCAGAGCGGCAGCTTTTTTAAACCAGCCGAGGGCCGCGCCCGCATCCTGCCGGCAGCCCTGACCATGGAGCGCACAGATGCCTAAGTCATTCATCGCCAAGCGCGATTGCCGCAGGGTGCCCCGTCGAAACCACCGCACCGCCCTGGCGGTGTCGCGCACCACGCCCCAGCCGTTAAGGTAAAGTTCACCAATGCCAGCCGCCGCACGCCCGCACCCCGCTTTCCACGCCCTGCGATACCAACGCATCGCGGCGGCATAGTTGCGACCGACCCCCAGCCCTTGCACGTACAACAAGCCGATCCGGTCCATCGCCGGCCCCCTTCCAGCATGAGCGGCCCGGCGCAGGGCCGCAATTACCGCAGGGCTGGGAGCCTTCCCGCTCGCCTGAATTGTGGCGATAAACGGCATGCTGCGCAACCACGCTCGGTTTGGCTGTGGAAAATCCATCGTACCGGCCGCCATGCGCGTCGATCCAGGCCCACCGCCATGAGCCGAAATGGACGGCCGTCCGGGCTCGCTGGCCCTGCGGCGGTGCCGAGCGGAGACAACCAAGACAGCCACGACCGCCAGCACCAGCAGGGCCGGTGCCACAAGCCTGATTATCAGCCGAAACCTCATTGCTATATTCCTCAAGGCTTATCCCGGCCCCGTCGCCGCACCCGGCCACGTCACGGTATAGCCGTAATTTCCATTGGGCCGCCTGGATGCACCTGCTGGAGGCCGGTTTCAGGTGTGCCAGCCCCCGCACCGCAGCCCTGCTGTCGCAGGCTGGCACGCAGAACCCCGATCAGGGCGTTCAGCTGAGCGCTAGAAAGGTTTATGAGCGTCTGGCCGGCCGCAATTTCCGCAGCGGACGGCGGCGTGTGCGGGCCGGTGAGATAAAGGGTGCCATAGCCGCCGGGCGGATATGGCACCAAGGCCTGTTGGAGCCAAGAGTAGGCGGATCCAACATCCTGCAGGCTCGGCAGGGGGACGACAACACTGTAAGAGGCCCCCGCATTCACGCCGCCCCCCAACCCACCACCGACACCGAGCTCCGAAACAAAAACCTGGCCATTCGGGCCATTGCCTACGTATTCGCTGCCCTGGGCTCCAAGGCCAAGAGCGCCGCCGCCCCCCGTGTAGGCAAACGGCCCGGATAGGTCGCTGGGTGCAAGCGCCGACGAATAGATGCCGTTCACCGTCGCCGTGGCCCCGAGACCCGCGTTGCCGCCTAAATTAATGCTCAGCACCAAGCCGTTCTGGCTACCGTTCGTAGCCAAGACCGCGGACGCGCCCACGTTTACCGGGCCGACGTCGCCGCTGACCGACCCGCCCAAGCCAACCACGGTGCGGCCGCTGGGGTCCACCCCTCCCACCGGATCACTTCCTACAAACTGATACGTATTCGCGCCATTGATATAGCCAGCGGGGTCTTGAGAAATCCATGTGCCCAGCGAGGGGCTGTACCAGCGGGCACGTTCGTAATACAGGCCGGTTACCGGGTCCAGCGGCATGCCTTGGTAGAGGTTGCTCACCATGGGCACTGTGCCGGCTGGGGTTGGGATCCAATCCGGATTTAGGATTTGGATATTGCCGTAGGGCGAATACGCGTACCGTTGCACCACGTTCCACGTCCCCGTGGAGGCGTCGTAGCCAACCACGGCCGTGGTGTTCCAATTGGCATCTTGCAGGAAATACATCCGCGAATTCGGCTGGATGACACCGGCACTAAACACGTCCTGCAGGACCGGAGCATTGATATATGCTGCGGACCAGACCATCTGCACCGTGACGTTGGCCGCCGCTGTACCGCCGGTCCGCACCTCGATCAATTGCCACGAACTCGTGTAGTACAAATAATTGGTTGTACCCGGCGGCATTTGGCTGGTGCCCTGTGGATACGTGGCGGTTACGGCGTAGCCCTGGGCGTTATACGTATATTGGGCGATCACCGCGCCGGTAGAGTTCTTCACCTCCACCAGCCGGTTCCAAGCATCATAAACAAGTGTGTCGCCGCTCTGATCGGTACTCATATTCCCGTTCGCGTCGTAAGTGGGAGTCGTTGTCGTACCTGAGATACCGGTGATCTGATTCTGGGCATTGGCGGTGCGGGTTTGGACGGTGCCGCTGGATGTGAACGAATTCCAATTCCCTTGCGTATCGAGGTTCCAAGATTGATAGGATGCCCCGCCACGCGTTACCGCTGTCAGGCGATTGCGCGAGTCATACGTGTAGGTTTCGCTGTAAGCACTATCGAGAACATTTGTTTTCGATAGAACATTGCCATTGGAATCGTAAGTGTAGGTATAACCGTCTACCGTCGTGTTCGTCGTGCCCGTTGTGTTTACCCAGTTCTGGTTGACAACGCGGCCGAATTGGTCCAGGCCAACATATTGGTCGCCGCCCGAACCAATGCTGCCGCCGGAACCGACCAAGGTCAGATTAATGCCCGTTTGCGGATGGTTTCTTGCAACAATGGTTGATAGGCCCAGATAACTGTACTGTTCCAGCACCGTGCCAACATCGCCGGAATTGGCCCCGTCCACAATACCATCCAGCCGGCCAATGGCATTATCCAGCATCGCATTGGAATTGCTCATCAGCACACCGCCCGTGTCGCCATAATTGTAATCAATCACTCGGCCATTGGGATAAGTCATGGAAGTCAATAAGCTCCCGGTACTCGGATCACTGTAGGTGTATTGTACCGAAGGCGTACTGCCGATGGCAACTGCACCGGTCACCGCTTGGTATTGCGCCGTGAGTTGGCCCCGGCCGTCAATCAATTGGTGGCCGCCCCCAGCTTTGCGGTCGCGGAACGGTAAGCAGTTACGCAGTTGACGGGCCAGTCGCTGGACCGCTACAATTCCGCGATATGAATTGAGATGTATTTATTTAATTGTTCTGCGAGTGATTCACAGAAGGCGTCAGGCTGTTGGCCTGGTCCGACTTCGTGATCCCAAAAAAACACCGGCGACGCAGAGATGCCGACCAGTGAGCAATCAAGCACCAATAAGTTGCCGCCACCGTCCTCTTCAAAAGGAAGGACGTGTGCGGGAAGCCCCATCATCTCATTGGCGCGCCACGACTTCGTCGCCGCCACCAAGTGTATATACGGCGGCAGATCAGGACCAAGCCCCCAGATTTCTTGGCCTGCAATTCCAAGCCAACCGATTTTTTGCAAAAACAGGCGATAATCAGGTGGGATGGTTAACCCTAGCTCCGTTTCGGCGCTGGAGATTTCAGCCGCTGTAACGCCATCCCCGCGTTCGATTCCGTCCAGTGACAGCAACCGTTGGATGATGTCAACCATTTTTGTAGCCATTTGCAGTTATTCCCTGACAATATTCCAAGATATCATTCATGCAATGGGCCAAAATTCGGCCGCAGAGAGTGATCTGAATAGTTCATTGGGATTAGGTTGGCAAAATCATTTGTTCCCCCTTGGGACAGCGGAAGGCGATGATGAAGAACCATCGGCTTACCATCGGACCCGTTTGGGGCTTTTCCCTGCCGCATCCGCGCAAGATTTTCCGGGGTATATTCGCCGGGATTGTGGGCGGCCTCGTGTTTCCAGTAGTTGGGCTTAACATTATTTTAAAATCGTCGCGGAGCTCTTGCAGTTCTTTGGGGCACGGCTTACGGGCCAGCGCCTTGGCCGCGGCCGCGCCGTCGCGGTCCGATTGGGCCAGCCAGTCGGCGTTGCCGCCAACCACCGGCCCGTCCTCGTCACCGCCTGGGATCGCCGCCATCCCTTTCAAAAAATCTTGGTTGGCGCTGTTAGGGTGGCCGTAGAGAAAGTCTTGTTTCATTTGAGCCAAACTGCTGATTCCTGGGATCGCGCCCACCCCGGGCGGCAGCGAAATCGGTGGCTCCGGAACATTGGCCAAGCTGGGATAAAGATTCGCCTCCGCCGCGCTGGCGGCAGCATCGTTCCCGGCCGCGATGTCCTGGCCGACCTCACCCAGCGTTGCGCTAAGCCCCTGGAACTGCGCCGGGGACATCCAGAGAATGCCCGTGTTATTAGACGGAGGCGTTGGCGTCACGTAAACCGGCACGGCCCCGGTCCCTGTCTGAATTACCTGCAAATACGGCGGCGGATTCTGCAAATAATCAAGCAAGTCCGCGTTTGGAGCGACCCACAATCCACTCGGGTCGACCGCACCCACCGGACTCGACGTCACAAACTGATACGTATCCGCACCGTTGACATAAGAAAGTGGATCCTGTGAAACCCATGTGCCCAGCGATGGGCTGTACCACCGGGCGCGTTCGTAATATAACCCCGTAGCCGGGTCCAGCGGCATGCCCTGAAAGAGATTATTAACCATGGGAACCGCGCCCGTCGGCATGCCCGTGCCACCTTGGGGATACTCAGCGGTGACGCGGCAGCCCCGTGCCACTCGACGCAGCCCAAGCTCCGAAGCTGTTTCATTCAACGCTACCATAATTTGCCCATTATAAACCCGCTCTGCATTACATCAACAACTAAAACTTGTTGCCGCAACCCTTACAGGGTCCGCTATGAAAGGTTTCCACTCCGTGCATCAGCTACTTCATATCGCTTTCTCATTTCACGAGCTTTCCTTCGCGCAATCCCCGTTACCATCCTCGACGGATGTCACCCTTTCGTGTTCTAAACGCCATCCGCGACTACCTTGTACCCGGCGTGTTTCCATCGTCGCGGCTTTAACCGAGTCCACGTCTTTGCGCTAATGGATACATTAAATACGTGATATGGCCTTGGCTTGGCCATATCGCCGGGGGTAGGATGTGGTCATGCCTTCGTTGCGTAGCCAAGGCGTCGTTATTTTCCGCCGCGTCCGGCGGATGTTTCAAAATGCTCCACGGGAGCAAGGAGTTTTTATGTTGTTCAAGTCTCGTTCCACAATTCTGCTGGCTGCGGCCAGCGCCATGGCGGTCGGAATCAGCCTCGCGGCCGGTACCGCATCGGCAACGCCCACAACGGGATGGCTGCAAACTGCTGCCGGTACTTATAATTACAACACTGCCGCCAACTGGGTCAACGGAATCATCAACGGCATCTGGGATCCGAGCTTAACGCTGACGGGTGCCCAGACCGTAACTCTTACGGCCCCACCCGCCACTCCAACCGGCCTCTCGTTTAACTACACAGGGGCATATAACCTTACCTTGGAAGCAACGGGCGGTGCCCAGACGTTGACCCTCCCTGCCGCTGCCGGGATCGCCGACCTCGTTGGAAGCTACAAAGTCGTCGCCATCGGGGAATCCGGATCCAACGCCTTGAACATTGACCTCGGCGGTGGCACCCAAACCTTTACGGTGGGCAGCAGTTCACACCTGGAGATCAACAATGTTATCTCCGATGGTACGCTTGCGCTCGCCGTGGCCAAGTCTGGCGATAACGGAATTGTTAGCCTCAGCGGTGCCAATACCTACACGGGTGTGACGACCATTGGCGCGGGTGTCACGGCCGACGCGTCGCTTGCTAACGGCGGACTCGCTAGCGGTGTCGGGGAGTCCAGTAATGCTGCGGCGAACCTGATCATTGGCGGGAACTTGACGATAACCGGCAACAGCAGCACGGACCGGCTCTTTACCGTCAATGGCTCCGCCAACGTAGCGTTGTTAAACTCCACGCAGACGGTTGATTTCACCAATACCGGGGCGCTGGCCTTTGAGACCGCCAACGTGAACAGCGCTCTATCCCTCTCGGTCAATACCACCGCCACCGCCGACACCCTCACTTTTAACCCGCTGATTACCGATGACGGTACAGGCAAAACCACCCTGAACATCAATGCATCTTCAACGGGAACCAACGTTGTGGAGCTGGCCAACGCGGCTAACAGCTACACGGGTTCAACGAACGTGCTTTTCCGCAGCTCTGCGACGCTGGAAGTTACCAAGCTGGCCAACGGCAGCGTTGCTAGCAGTATTGGTGCCTCCAGCAGCGCCGCCGGCAATCTTACATTTTCCGCCGGAAACACGCTGGAATACGTCGGCACCGGCGACTCGACGGATCGTAATTACACCGTCAACTACGGCCAGAATACCGACAAAACAGCGAACACCTTTACAATTGATTCTTCCGGCACGGGTGCCTTGGTGATGACCGGTTCACAGACCGCCACGGTAAATACCGCCAATTACCCGAATACCAATACCACGTACCTGCAACTGCAGGGGACCAGTGCCATCAGTCTCGTTAATCAATACAATGGCACCATTGCGAATGTGTCGGTGGGCAGCCCCGCCACCATTTACGCCTTCGCGGTTAACAAACTTGGCTCGAATACATGGGCGCTCGGCGGTACCAACACCTACACCGGTGCCACCACAGTCAATGGCGGTGCGCTGCTCATCACCGGTTCGCTGGCTTCCGGCAGTGCGGTGGCGGTGAACTCCGGCGGCACTTTGGGCGGTAGCGGCATCATTGGCGGCGTAGTGACGCTGACCAGCGGCGGTATATTGCAGCCAAGCTTTGATAGTGCCACGCCAACCACCCTGACCGTGGGTAGTCTGTCGGCCGGCACTGGGTCCACCATCGACTTGAACATCTCGGGATCTTCCAATGATTCCGTGACGGTAACAACCCCCGGTGGATTGACCTACGGTGGAACGCTGGCCATTGCCGATGCCTTGCCGCAGATTGGCACCTATCAGCTCTTCACCTTTACCGGCGCGGCCACCGGCGACTTTGCAGGCGTTACCGTGAACGGCAACGCCTTGATCGATCCGATCGGGACTTGGACGGGGATCAGTAACGGCTTCGATTTCAGCTTTGTGGAAAGCACAGGTGTCTTGACGGTATCGGGGGCTTCCATCCCTGAACCAGCCACGCTGGGCTTGATGGCGGTGATGGGTGTGGGTCTGCTTTTGGTGGGCCGTAAACGCAAAGTGGCTTAAGACCACGCATTTTTAAGGGGGCCGGTGGCATAATTGCCACCGGCCTCTTTTTCCCTTGGTGCGGCAGCCGTCGGTTTAAGCGCCGCTGGAACACGGGCCAATTTAACCATCGTTCCCACCTTCGACTCAAGCCTTACCTCAAACGCCAACGCGGCCTATTTCGAGAGCCAAATTAACAGCGCCATATCCAACATTGACAGTTACATCACCAATCCCATCACGGTTAGCATCGATTTTCAAGCCATCAGCACGGGATTGGGATCTAGCATCGCCGCCGGGACGCAACTGACCTATGCGCAATACCTCTCCGATCTCCAACACCAAACCCTTTCGGCCTATGACCGGATTGCCATGGCCACGCTACCGCCGACCAACCCGGTCAATCAGGGCACTAATGTTATGGTTAACACGCCACTGCTTCGGGCGCTTGGTGACCCCAAGGGCGACAACAGCAGCTTTGACGGCACCGTCTTTCTGAACCTTGCCGACATGCTCACCCCCACCCAAAAAACGGGAGGCTACAGCTTGGAGTATGTTGTGGCGCACGAGATGGATGAGATATTGAATATCGGCGGACAAGGATCAAATCTCAACAATGCCTACGGCAATTCCGGGGCGATTGAGTACGGTCCGATAGGCACAATGGATTTGTATCGCTACTCCGCTCCCGGCGTGCGGAGCTATACCACCAGCCCCAATGTCACGTCATATTTTTCGATCGACGGCGGAAAAACCGACCTGGTTCACTTCAACCAAAACGCCACGGGTGATTACGGCGATTGGGCCAACGTTACCCCGCAGGTTCAGGATGCCTTTGGTATCCCGAACGAAACGCTTACCCTGGGTCCCAATGAGATGGTCGCTCTGGATGTAGTGGGATGGAATCTCACGTCGGCAGGCACCGCTCTGGAGATGGGAGCGCCGATTCCGGAACCGTCTACGTTGGCGCTGCTTGGTGCCGCGTTGGGGCTGGGGTTGCTGCCGCGCCTCCGCCGGATGGGGAGATGATCGGCCGGCAATTGCCGACAGCAGCAGGGTGCCAGTGGCACCGCAGCTTCCCCATCACTTTTGACAGCCAGCCGCACTGACCGCTACGATGCCGACATGAAAAAACGACGTAAACTGTTGCGCCGCTCTGGGAGTAAACACCGGCCCAATCAGAATCCTGGCGTGGCCATTTATCTCTCCGACGAGAATTGTCGAGAGAATCAAATTTTTCATGGTATTGTGGACTACGTCAATGCGCATACTCCCTGGACCGTCTACCTGTACGGACAAAGTGATCTCTGGGCTGATGTGGCCACGGCACACAAACTGCGCCTGGACGGAATCTTGACGTCTGCCCCGGCGCGCGGCCGAGATTGGAATCGCCAACTGAAGTTTCTCCGCGCGGTTCGCGTCCCCACGGTAGCCATTGTAGCGGAACCGATGAATTCGGGACTCATTGAAGTGATCCCGGATGATATCGCCGTGGGAAAACTTGCCGCGGAGCATCTGTTGGATAAGGGCTTTCGCAACTTCGGCTATTACGGCGGCGACATGCCGTATGCGCGAATCAGGAGCGACGGTTTTGTCGCGGCACTCCAGGCGCGGGGGCATGAATGTTCGGTCCACCTGCGCAAGGACATTCGTTGGGGCCAATTGTTTCGGGAATGGGAGGCCGACTCCCTGGGCCAATGGCTCTCTACGCTGCCCCATCCAACGGGCATTATGGCTTGTTCGGATTTATGGGCGAGGCACGTGGTTTACGCCAGTCAGCGTCTGGGGCTGCATATTCCGGAGGATATTGCCGTGGTGGGTGTGGATAACCGGGAAGCTCTTTGCCGGATTATCAATCCGAAACTCAGCAGCATTCCGTTGGACCTGCGCAAGCAGGGCACGAAGGCGGCGGAACTTCTTGACAATCTCATGCGCGGCCATAAGCCCGCGAACGCAACGGTCAAAGTCCCTCCGCTGCCGCTGGTGGTTCGACATTCCTCCGATTTTTTGGTGGTCGATGACCCTGATATTTCCACCGCGGTTCGGTACATTCGGGAGAACGCCTTTCGACCATTGACGGTAGACGAGATTCTGGAGCACGCGTTGATCTCCCGGCGCAAGCTGGAGATGGGCTTCAAGCGCAATTTTGGCCGCTCGCCACAGCAGGAAATCTGGCGCGTACACGTGGAACGAGCCAAACAGCTCTTGCGGGAAACCACCATGAAGATGGAGCGCATCTCCGAATTAAGCGGTTTTGTCAGCCGGAACCATTTCAGTCGAGTTTTTCATCGTGCGGTCGGCGTACCGCCGCAAACCTGGCGCAATGACCTGCAGCTTTCCCAGTAGCATCCGACGTTTCCGTGAAAACCCCTGCCGGTACTTTAAAGTAGGGCGGCGGTCCGCTGTAGTTTTATACTTGCGCTATGGGACACATGAATTGCGCTAAGCAGTCTGGTATTAACTTCTGTTATCCATAATATCTCTTGTGAAAGAGATGTGGACCCCATAACCAACAACCTGCGATTAATACGGCCACCACTCGAAAGGACAAGGAATGATGCAGCGGATACGGCGAATCTGGATATTTCCGATCTTTCTGGCGGTCGCCTCGGGCCTGTTTGCGGTCGGCACCGCTCAGGCGACACAAAGCAGCTTGATTGTTCTGGCACAGAAACAGACCATTCGCGTGGTTTCTTCCAATCATGCGGATCTGCTCAACATCCATCCGCTGATCTGGGGCCCCCACTGGAGTTATACCTGGACCCGAAATGCTTACACGGCCAATGGGCCAAAAGAGTCCAACCTCTCAATGAAAGGTGACCTGGGCGGCACCAAAGTGCCATTTGTCTTCCACGCCATCGCCAGAAAGACGGGGCCTCGTGAGCTGACGATCACAGCTTCATTTCGCACCTTGCAAAATTCCGACCTCACTGCAGCCGTGCTCTCAATCAACGCCGGCAGCGCGTTCACCGGTCCCAATCGGACAATTTGTTACAATGCCGCCGGCGCAACCAAGTCGATCAGCCTTCCGGTGGGCAACAGTCATGTGTCCAACGCATTGCGGAAGATGGATTTTAAGAGTGACTCTGGGCGAATTTACAGTCTGAGCGTGAATCCCGCCGTCCCTTGCATAACTGCCGGTGATATTCGACTGCTACTTGCCACCAACCATATTCAAGCCGGGGTAAAGCGGCATGTGGTGGCTACCCTGACGCTACCGGAGGATTTTACATTCTATTCTGGCCAAGCCAGCGTGCCGCATCCGGCCAACTGGAGCCAGTGGTTCATATGGAATGCCAAACGTTTGACTCACGCGCCAAGTGTCATCAGCCTGCGAAAATGGCTTAGCGCACCGGCCGGCAAATATGGGTGGATTACGCAGGTTGGGTCCCACTTGATGTACCACGGTCGACCCATAAAACTCTGGGGCGTGAATACCAGCTACAGTGAGTGCGCGCCTCCACGGACTTGGGGTGCCAAAAAGGCCTGGTATAAGCGCTGGGGTGTGGGCATTGGATCAGTTCGGGCTCGCTTCTATGCGCGATACGGCATCAACTTGGTACGGCTGCACAAATTCGCGGGTGGACCAGGATGGGCGGGAATATGCTCCAAACGCAGCCTGGTGCGCTTCAATCCCCTGGCGTTGAGCCGTCTGGACAGCTTCATTAACCAACTCCGACTGCAGGGCATCTATTGTGAGCTTTCCGCCAACTTCGGTGCGGTGCCGCTGGGCCCGCAAGATGCGGCAAAGATTCCGTACGCCAAGGAGTGGCCGGCGGATGCCGCTGGCTGGCGCAACTCCGGGGAAGGCTCACTGTGGTTTTCGCCGCAATTGCAAAAACTTCAAATTCAACAGGAAGTTAACTTTTTGAATCACCGGAATTCGTATACCGGCGGTCCCAATGCCGATGATCCAGCGATCTTCTGCGTGGAATTGGTCAACGAAAACGACATCTTTTTCTGGACTACCGCTGGGGCCATGCGGCAATATCCGGCTATCAAGAAATTGGCGGGCCAGGAATTTTTCCGCTGGCTCAAGAAACGCTACGGCAGCAAGAAAACGCTGTTGGCCGCGTGGGGCCCCCGGGCGATTAACGCCATGGCCGGCGACGGCTTTGGCGGAGAAAGCTGGAGCCGTGGCATCATATATCCAGATGCCAATTTGTGGGAGATTTCCCCGCAGCAACTTACCAAAAGTCCCTTTCAAGCACGCCTCCTGGATACATTACGTTTTCTTGATCACCGGCAGAATGCCTTTTACCTTCGGTACGTCAAAGCCATTCGCGGTACCGGCTACAAGGGTTTGATTGTCACATCCAATTGGCAGGCAGGCTCTGGATACGCCAATTATCTTAATCTGGCCTCCGATGCAATCTGCGGCAACATCATAGACCGCCACAATTACTTCACTGGCAAAGGCTCCATGCTGGCGTCCCCGGGTGATGCCATTCTGAGTTCCGGCCTGGAACAGGTACAAAACCGTCCCTTCATGCTTTCAGAATGGAGCAGCGTGTTTCCCAATCAGTTGGGCGTAGAAGGTCCCGCAATCATCGGAGCCTACGGCATGGGCCTCAATGGCTGGGATTCCTCACAAATTTTTGCCGTTTCGGCACACGCGGGATTTGATCCATCTGTTGGACAGAATCAATGGCAAGTCAATGTTCCACAGATCCTGGGTATTTTTCCGGCGGTGGCCCGCCAGGTGCTGCGCGGCGACGTACGGGAATCCAAGTTGATTCTGCCGCGGTATGTCTGCGTTAACGATCTGTTCCATGCCAAGCTCGGTTTTACAGACACAATCACCCAAAATGGCGATGTCAAGTCGTTCACAACCAACAAGGTTCCGGCGGCCGCTCTGGCCGTGGGGCGTTGTGTTGTCGCTTTCACAAAGAAATTCACACCCACCCCCACCGTTTCTCTCAAAGCCTATCGTCAGGATGGCATGCTGTGCAGTTCCACCGGCCAACTGGCTTGGCATGCAGGGACCGTGCCGGGGAGCGGCTTTATCACGATTAACACTCCAGGCACACAGGCCGTGGTGGGGTTTGCCGCTGGCCGGAAAGTCAAGTTGAAAAATGTCGTCATCACATCTGGGACTCGATTTGCCGCAGTTTATGTGACCGCGCTGGGACATCGTGGCACTATCGCCACAGGACATCGAATTTTGATAACCACCATTGCCCGGGTGTACAACACTGGAATGAAGATGGTCCGGGGCTACTTGATGAATGCGGGACAACCGCCCATGCGCGTGGAACCGGTAAAAGTCGAGCTGACTTTCAAACGCTCCGGCACGCCGACGGTGTACGTGCTAAACGAGGCCGGGCAACGCACCGGAAAAACGCTGCCGCTGACAGGAGGACACCTGGTGTTGAATGGGGCCACCACGCATGCAATCTATTACGAACTGGTATATCCCTGACCTTAGCTACCACCCATAACCTGAAAATTCCTCCGTTCGAATTTGCCACCAAAGGATGCCAACTCGGGCATTTGATACGTTTCCCAAACGGAAGCCCGATGTCCTCGAACCGGTAGTGATAAATTGCCATTTTTTAGTCATGTAATTTTTTATTTTGCCGCAAGCAAGCCTGGTGGGCGGCTGGCACCGCTGCCCGGAAGGATATTCCAACCATTCATTGCAGCATCCTCTGTCTGGGGATAAGCCCCAACTCTCTTCCCCGTTCTTCATCAAGATGGAGCAAGCCTGATCCGCATCACAGAACCGTGGCCAAACAATCGCTTTTTTGCGGACCAACAGCCGCTGATTTGACAGCCCCGGGCAACCATGTACATTCCATCTTTCTGGCACAGCCAACAGGCAAAAGTATGCATTGGGCCATCACCGAGTACCGCCAACGAGGACGCATATTTCATGAAGGCGTTAGATACCTATTATCGCTGGGACGGTAACACCCTGATCCTGCAGCTTAAGGTTCATGCGGGGGCCAGGGGCGCGGCCTGGGGCAAGGTACTGGGCGGGCGTATTGTGGTTCACGTACCCGCGGCAGCGGAAAAGGGCCGGGCCACAGCACGGGTACTGAAATTTCTCGCAGACGAATTCGACGTATCCGCTCCCGGCGTGCAATTGCTGTACGGGGCGTTTTCTCCGCAAAAAATTGTAAAAATTATCCACCCTAAAAGATTGCCCGCGGCCATCGCTCTACCCCCAATGCCGGAATAAATATCACCCACGAATGATCAATTCCGCCCCAGGGGACGCCTCCGCTTCAACTGGGAACGCTTGGTCCATCCGTCCACAAACCCCACACACCCAGGAACTTAGCGCTCTGTCACAGTTACAAATTGGGATTGATTGAGCCCAACATCCCCGGCCCAAACCTCTACCACGGGATTTTCACCGCCCGCGCAGCCGCTCGATATCCAGCAGAATATCACGTAGGATTGTGACTATGCACTGGCTATTGATGACGGCCCGTGCGGCGTGCGACGAGGAATCTAAAAGTGCCTCCCAAAAGTAGAAAATCACTTTGGCAGCATTATCCCCGCCGATGGGATATCCCGGTTTATTTGCTCTGTGTTTTAGGCCTTCTGGTAACCGCCCAATGCCTGCCGGTGCTGGCCATAAAAAAATTTGTTTTCTGGAAAAGCAGCTATTCGCTTTGGTCAGGAACCATTGGCCTGTTCCGCACCGGGCACTTTGGTTTAGGTGCTATTTTATTTACCTTTTCGATATTGTTTCCCTTTTCGAAGCTGGCAATACTGCTGGCGTTATGGTGCGGCCATTTTACCCAGCAGCAGCTGCTGAAAGTGTTAAAATGGCTGGAATTCCTGGGCCGGTGGTCCATGATGGATGTATTCGTGGTGGCGATTATTGTGGTAATTGCCAAATCAGGCGGCGCGTTGCAGGCTTCGCCCAAAATTGGCATCTACTTTTTCGCTACGGCCATTATTTTGTCGCTGCTGCTGACCATGCACATTAAAAGGCTCGCCCAACACATGGGCAAATAATTGCCGAGTCGCCGGAGTTGCCGGTGGAACTGCCGTCAGCCGCTGCGCTGGTCCCGATGCTGCCAGCTCAGGACGCATACAAAACCACCATCGCAGCGCTGCGCAGGGTTGGATCCCACCCGTGGAAGAATGCTTTTTTGTTGCTCGATGGTCCAACTCTTCCATGACGGCTGTGAAGCGATGAACCGGGCCACAATGCGCTCGTTTTCTCCGGGCTGAATACTGCACGTGGAATACACCAGCACACCACCCGATGCCACAAGCTTGGAACCGGTTTCCAGAATATCATGCTGCAGTTTGGCCAGATCATCGCGCTGCAAGGCCGTCCATCGCCACCGCGACTGTGCCCGCCGGGCCATCACACCGGTGTTGGAACACGGAACATCCACCAACACACCGTCAAAACATGACCCGCCGATCCCGCGGACCAGCTCATCGGCACCTTGTATCTGGACCGTCTGCACGCTGGCCTGATTCATGCGTTGTTGGAGGGCGGTAAGCTTGGCCGGAACCACGTCGCACGCAACCACGCGGGCGCAAGGCAAAGCTCGCGCCATCTGCAGAGTTTTGGTGCCCATACCGGCGCACAAATCCAAAAGCTTAAGCTGGCTGGGCAACGTCGCTCGTCGGCTTTCCAGGGCTGCAACCATCGCCCGGACCGCTTCAGCGGCGGTAGGATCCTGCGGCGAAAGCCGGCCTGTGGCCACTAGAGCATCTATTGGATCGTTCCAACCCTCCGCGGCAATGAAGAAGCCCGGCGATTCATGGCGAATCAACCCGGCCGAGGGCGGCGGGACGAATTGCGCATCATCCGCGCGCAAAGTAATAACGGGACGGGCATTGTTGCCGATTAAAATGGCCTGGCACTGCTTGGATCCCATCGTTTTTTCCAGCATATCCACCAGCGCCAGCGGATGGCTGGTAACGACCGCCAGATGGCCTATGCGATTCAAATGCGGATCCGGAAACATCGCCCGGTCGAATACCATGCGCCGCTGCGAGTCCAGCGGAAAGCTGGATCTGGAAAGCAGGCTGGATCGTTCCACCCGCACATTCATCCGGGTAATGCTGCGCAACACCGCGTTGACCAATGCCCCGGCACGCGGCAACCCGACGGCTGGAGCCATTTCCACACTCGAATCAACGGCGGCGTAATCGGCCACACCGCCGTGCAACAAAAGTTGATACACGCCCACTTCTAAAATGGCCCGTACTGCCGGATCAAGGCCGACCATGGACCTGTTCAGGTTGGCGGTGATGACACAATCCAGCAGCCCGCGCCAGCGGATTACCCCCTGCAACAGATCAAAAGCAAAGGCCCGGTCACGCGGATTCATCCGCGTCCAGAAGGCGTCGGCGTGACTGGGTGCCGCAGGCGGTTCATCAAGACGCCTCCAACGTGCCAACACCTGCACGACTGATAATCTGGGGCGATCTTCCATATCCGCCATGATAACATGAGCGCGAAATTAAAGCGGCGAAAATTCCATCAACTGAATCTTTTTCTCACGCTTCGGCACCGTCACGCCCGCATAATCCGGCAGGCCTTCCCGGCCCATCATGGTGCGTCCATCCTGCGACCGATACGTACCGGATTCTCCCAGCAGGCTCCAGAATATAGCGCCGGCAGAGTGGGTGTTTTCCAATGGCTCGATGGCACGGTCAAAGGCCTGAATTCGACCGGCAAAATTCTCATACACACCGGATTTTTCCGCCCACGTACACACCGGCAACGCCAGCGCCGCCCGTCCGGTCAGCGCCGTCGGGCGGGAGCTTAGCACCGCCAGGTTATCCAGGCCGGCCAGCGCGGTTTCCACCGCCCGGTCGGTGCCGGCAATCGGGTCCAGAACAACTGCGGCCGCGGCAAATGCACCACCGGAAACCTTGGCCGCCAGGTCGGAAAGATCACAGGTATTGCCGGCAAAGTGTGCGATGATTTTTTCCGCCCCTTGGCGGTTGGGCGCTTTTTCCGCGCGGATGACATAGGTAACGGCCCCGGTAACCGGATTTTTAAAGGTCTGGTCCGTGCCTTCCACCCGCGGCGGATTCAATACCAGCCACGCCTGCCGATCTATACTGCGAATCCATTTAGCCGCCAGGTACATTTCTTCCGTCGTATCAAAGGCGGACAATACCAAGGCGGTGGAACCAGGCCCCTTTTCGGCTACCGCTTTGCGCATCATCCCATCCAGATGGGCCTCGGCGGTTTCCCAGTCAATCTCCTTCCCGCCCTGTACCAGCTTGTTCAACCGGTTTTCATGGACAAATTTCCAGCCGTAACGGATATCATCGGAAATCCACCATTGGTTGATGTCCGCATTGAAACGCGGCTTAATGCGGTAAATACGCCCCTGGTTGTGCTCGATGAAGATATTTTCACCGCCGCTGCTGAATGGCGAAATACTGGCTGTGCTTTTCAAAAACCATACCCGCTGGGTAAACAGCATGTCCTTGTCCAGCAACGCCCCCACCGGGCAAATATCCACCACGTTCCCGGAAAGAGGATTATCCAGGGGGCGGCCCTGAAATACGTTGATTTCTTCCTTGTGTCCGCGGCCAAACACCGCCAGTTCGCTGGTGCCGGATATCTCATGCGTAAAACGCACGCAACGGGTGCACATAATGCAGCGATCGGAATATAGCAACACATGAGGCCCTATGTCCTTTTTAGGCTTTTTGGCCTTGTCTTCTTCGAAGCGGCTTTCCGCCCGGCCATATTTATAGCTGTAATCCTGCAGGGAACACTCGCCTGCCTGATCACACACCGGACAATCCAGTGGATGATTGATCAAAAGAAATTCCATAACGGCTTTTTGATTCGCCGCAGCTTTGGGGGATTTGGAATAAACTTTCATACCGTCCATGGCCGGCGTCTGGCAGCTTGGAATTAACTTCGGTATCTTGATCATCTGCGTGGGATCTTTGGGATTCGGATGCTCCGCCTCCACCAGGCAAATACGGCAACTGGCCACCACGGAAAGACCCGAATGATAGCAATAGTGCGGCAATTCCACGCCGGCATCCAGGCAGGCCTGAAGAATCATCTTCTTGCCTTCAAATGTGATTTTTTTACCGTCAACTTCCATGGTGGGCATAGAGTTAATCCCTTTCAAAATTCAGTTTATGTGCTTTACGCAACTCCGGCACCGGACACGGCCACGCCCTGCACCTGCCGCGATTTCAAACGCGATTTAAAATCTTCCGGAAACTTCTGCAGAAACGTCTTGACCGCCCAGTTGGCTCCATCGGCCAGGCCGCAGATTGTGGTCCCGGGCATGGCTCCCATGGTCAGGCACAGTTCGGCCAGCATGTCAAAATCATGCGGTTGGCCAAAACCATCCACAATACGATTGAGAATTTTGTGCATCCAGGCGGTGCCTTCGCGGCAGGGCGTGCATTGGCCGCAGCTTTCATGGGCAAAAAACCGTACGATGTTTCGCAGCATCCCCACCAGGTCCGTCTTATCATTCATCACGATAACGCCGGCGGTGCCCAGCCCCAGCACGTTATATTTTCTGCCGATGTCGAAATCCAGTTCGGCATCGTATTGATCCGTGCCCAGAACACCCATGGATACTCCGCCGGGTATCGCCGCACGGTATTTGCCGCCCTTGACGCCACCGGCATATTTTTCGATGAGCGTAGACATTTTAATACCCAACTCCTCTTCAAAAACTCCCGGCTTGTTAACATGCCCGCTCACGCCAAAGAGCTTGGGACCCGATGACGACGGCGTACCCATGGCCTTAAACCAGGCCGCTCCATGTTCCACAATCGCAGGCAGGCAGGCCAGTGTCTCCACATTGTTAATGATCGTCGGTTTGGCAAATGCCCCGGCCACGGCCGGAAATGGCGGCTTAATTCGCGGCCAACCCCGCTTGCCTTCCAGCGATTCGAGCAGGCCGGTTTCTTCTCCACAAATATAAGCACCGGCCCCGCGGTGCACATAACAATGACCGACAATATCCGTCCCCGGGTGCTTCTGGCCGAAAATACCATGTTCATACGCTTCCGCCAGGGCGGCTTCCAGCAACTTGGCCTCGTGGTGATATTCACCCCGGATGTAGATGTAACTGGTGCTGATTTTGTTGGCAAAGGCGGCGATGGCAATGCCTTCCAGCAGAATATGCGGATCATGATCAATCAAGTAGCGGTCTTTAAACGTCCCCGGCTCCGATTCGTCAAAATTCACCGCCAGGTACCGCGGAAACAAATCTTTGGGCAAAAACGTCCACTTGGTCCCGCACGGAAAGCCCGCTCCACCCCGCCCACGCAAACCGGAATCCACCACCAGTTTGATGACGTCTTCCGGCTGCATGGCCAGCACCTTCTTCAGCGACGCGTAGCCGCCGGTCGCAATGTAATCGGCATAACGATACAGCTTGCGCTGGGCAGGATCATCGGGAATACGCTTCAATAGCACCGGACCGGCATACGCCATAGTTAACCTCGTGGTTTGCAGGGTTCCTGTTTCTCCCGGATCAGCCGGGAACCAAAACATTGATCTTCACCGAACATCCGTTGTTGAATGACCCGGGGCGGCGGGCAATTGCTGCAGTTGGCTGCAGAATTCCGCCGGCTTGATATGGCCATGTAAATCTTCATTGACCAGCGCGCAGGGGGCCTGTTCGCATGCCCCCAGGCACTCCACTTCCAAAAGCGTGATTTTGTCATCGGCGGTGGTTTCGCCGGGTTCAATGCCGAAAATCTCGCGCATCTTTTCCAGCACCTGCTGATGCCCGCACAGTTCACAGGAAATCGACCGGCATACGTTCACCACGTATCGACCCGTCTTTTCCAGGCGGAACTCTTCATAAAACGTCACCGCATCCTGCACCTGCGACGGAGTAAGCTGCAGAAATTCCGCCGCTTCATCAATCGCCTGCGGCGCAATGTAGCCGTATTCGTGCATGATCAAATGAAACAGCGGCAGCAAGGCAGCGCGTTTGTTCGGATATCGTGGAAAATATTTCTGCGAAATCTCGTCCTTGATCTTGGCCGTCAAGTACGGTTCGCTTCTTGTGGGCTGATAGGTTTTCAGTCGATCTTCAACAATCCAGGCCATGGATTCCTCTTCATCTGGTCAAAACATGGGCCGGTGCGAACACCGCACCGCCCTCAAGCCGGTGATATTCCACCGTTACCGGTCCAGTTCCGCGGCGATGATATTCAAGCTGCCCAGCACCGCCACCACGTCCGACACCGTGTGGCCTTCAATCATCTTCGGCAAGACGCTCAAATGGATGAAGCTTGGTGGACGGGTTCGCGCCCGCCAAGGCACCTTGCCGCCGTCACTCACCACGTAATAACCCAGTTCCCCATTGGCGGTTTCGCAACAGCCGTACACTTCACCGGCCGGCGGAGTAAAGCCCCGGTTGGTCATCACCATTTCAAAATGTTGAATCAGGCCTTCAATACTCCCGTAAACCTGCGATTTGGGCGGCAGTACATCCTTGCCTTCCGGACTCACATTCATCGGCCCGCCGGGAATGCGATCAATCAATTGTCGGATGATGGCTATGGACTGCTTCATTTCCTCCAGCCGCACCAGGTAGCGTGCCAGCACATCGCCGGTATGCATGATGGGCACTTTGAAATCCACCGCCGCCGCCCCCTGGCGATCCCAGTTGTTTTCAAAGCAGAAGTAAGGATCGTCCTTCCGTACATCGCGCAGCACGCCGCTGGCCCGGGCCACAGGGCCGGAAAGGCTCCAACTCAATGCTTCCGCCGTACTGATGACCCCAATCCCCTGGGTACGATCGATAAAGATGCGCAGCCGATTGAGCAATTTTTCAATATCATCAATGGCCTTGGGCAGCGTATCGTCGATGAATTTTTTCACCATGGGAACGAAGATTTTGTCGTCCACATCTTTAAACGCACCCCCGACCCGGCTCCAACTGGTATGAAACCGCGATCCCGAAACGTATTCCACAATGTCGTAAATGCGCTCCCGCTCATTGAAACCGAAAAGAAAAGCGGTAAAAGCTCCCAAATCCAGCGCGGCGGCACCCACACAAAGCAAATGGCTCTGGATTCGCCCCAATTCACCCAGAATAGTGCGATACACCTTGCACCGCGGAGTGGGGTCCACCCCGAACAGCGTTTCCACCACCCGGACCCAGGCCATTTCATTGGCAATGGGTTCCAGGTAGTCCATGCGGTTCACAATGGTCATGTACTGGTTGTAATCCAGGACTTCGGCATTTTTTTCAAAACCACTGTGCAAATAACCAATAATGGGCACGCACCGCACCACACGCTCGCCATCCAGTTCCAGCACCAGGCGAATGACCGTATGCGTCGCCGGATGCTGCGGACCAAAGTTGAGCGTCCATAAATTGCTCTCCGTACTGAGCTGCGGCGTGGTCAACGGGTTATCAACCAGAAGGGATACACCCTTCTCCATGGTATACGGCATGAACAACTCCATCCCGCGATGTTACATTTTCATCGCGACTAACGGCACTATCTCATCCGAACGACCGAAGCCGGCACCGACACCAGCCGCCCAACCCTTGTGATACTATTCACAAACCGCCTCCCAAGCAAGCAGACAGCACCTGGGGCGGGCGGCGACTTCCCTTGGGGCGGTGGTCGAATCCACCTCGGCCATGGTCTTCTCCGGACTATTTCCAGACGGTTACAAAACCCCGGATGATCGGTTATTCTGGCACACCGTTGAAGACGGAAAACCTTACCAAGAAAGGTACTATTTCCATGAACATGAACAAGTTACTGGTTGCCAATCGCAGTGAAATTGCCATTCGTATCTTACGCGCGGCTACGGAACTTGGTTTGTCGACTGTGGCTATATACAGCTATGAGGATCGCTACAGCCTCCATCGGTTTAAGGCCGATGAGTCTTACCAGATCGGCGAGCCGGATGCCCCGGTCAAAAATTACCTCAATATTGAAAGCATTATCCAAACCGCCCTGGCCCACCAGGTAGATGCCATTCACCCCGGCTACGGCTTTCTCTCTGAAAATCCGGATTTCGCCCAGGCCTGCGCCAAGGCCGGCATCACCTTCATCGGCCCAACGCCGGATATGCTCCGCGCCTTTGGCGACAAAACCGCCGCCCGAACTATCGCCCAGAAAGTCGGGGTGCCAATATGTCCCGGTACGGCCGACGGCATTTCCGATCTCGCCGCCATCAAAAAAGAAGCCCGCCGCATCGGCTATCCACTCATGATCAAGGCCAGTTTTGGAGGCGGTGGCCGCGGCATGCGCGTGGTCAAAAATGCCGATGAGCTTGCCTCCAAGCTTGAAGAAGCCCAGCGCGAAGCCGGCGGTGCCTTCGGCAAATCGGAAGTATTTCTTGAACGCTACATTACCAACGCCCGCCATATTGAAGTTCAAATCCTTGGCGACAGCCATGGCAACCTGGTTCATCTTTTCGAACGCGATTGCTCCGTGCAGCGCCGCCATCAAAAAGTGGTGGAACTGGCCCCATGCGTCAGCCTGGATCCGGCCTTACGCGAAAAAATCTGCCAATCCGCCCTGCTGATCGGACGGTACGTCGGTTATCAAAATGCCGGCACCGTCGAGTTTTTGGTGGACAGCGACTCCGGCGAGTTTTTCTTCATCGAGGTCAATCCGCGTATTCAGGTGGAACACACCGTCACGGAAATTATCACCGGTATTGACCTGGTGAAATCGCAAATTCTCATCGCCCAGGGTCACGCCCTGCACGCCCCTCCCGTCAGAATTCCCCGCCAGGAAGACATGACCTGCCGTGGCGTAGCCTTGCAGTGCCGTATTACCAGCGAGGACCCCGCCAATCATTTCATCCCGGACTATGGCCGAATTACCAGTTACCGCTCACCGGCGGGCTTTGGCGTGCGCCTCGATGGCGGCACCGCCTACACCGGCGCGGTCATCACACCGCATTTTGATTCCCTGTTGGTCAAGCTGACCTGCTTCGCCCCCACGCTGGAAGAAACCGTGGCCCGTACCGTGCGGGCACTTTCTGAATTTCGCGTGCGCGGCGTAAAAACCAATATCCCCTTCCTGGAAAATCTGGTGCAGCACCCCACTTTCCTCAGCGGTGCCGCCACCACCACCTTTGTTGATAACACGCCGGCGCTGTTTCGCTTCAACGTGCGCAAAGACCGCGCTACACGTATCCTGACCTTCCTGGGCAATGTCATTGTCAATGGCTCTCCCGATGTCAAACGCCGGCCTGATCTTTCCAGCATGACCCCCGCACCCAAAGTACCCTATCCCGCAGGCACCACGCCGCCGCCGGGCCTGCGCGACAAACTCAAGGAACTGGGCGCCAAAGAGTTCTCCCGTTGGCTGCTCACGCGACGGCCTTTGCTTTTTACCGACACCACCATGCGCGACGCCCACCAATCCCTGCTCGCCACGCGGGTGCGCACCATCGATATGCTCGGCGTCGCCGACGCCATTGCCCATCGGCTGCCCAATCTGTTCAGTCTGGAAATGTGGGGCGGAGCCACCTTTGATACGGCTCTGCGGTTCCTCCACGAAGACCCCTGGGAACGCCTGGCCCAACTCCGCCAGCGCATTCCCAATATTCCGTTTCAGATGTTGCTGCGGGCCAGCAACGCTGTCGGCTACACCAACTATCCAGACAACGTGGTGCGCCATTTTGTCAAACTTTCCGCCCGGCAGGGCATTGATATTTTCCGCGTTTTTGACTCCCTCAACTGGACCCGCAACATGCAGGTGGCTATGGAAGCGGTGCTGGACACCCCCGCCGTGCTTGAAGCGGCCATCTGTTACACCGGCGATATCCTGGACCCCCGCCGCGATCGCTACACCCTCCGCTATTACGTGCGTATGGCCCGCGAACTCGAAAAGATGGGCACCCATATTCTGGCCATTAAAGATATGGCCGGCCTGTGTAAACCGCTGGCTGCACAAAAGCTCGTCAAGGCCCTGCGCGATGCCGTCGGAATCCCCATCCATTTTCACACCCACGACACCGCGGGCGTGCAATCCGCCAGCATTCTTCTGGCCGCCCAGTCCGGCGTACATATTGTTGATGCCGCCATCAGTTCCATGAGTTGCATGACCAGCCAGCCGAACCTCAACGCCCTCGTCGCGGCACTGGCCAATACACCACGCGACAGCGGGCTCGACCAGGACGCGCTCGCCCGTATTGCCGACTACTGGGAAGCCGTCCGACGCTACTATCAGCCCTTTGAAGAAGGAATGCTGGCCCCCACCGCCTCTGTCTACGAGCACGAAATGCCCGGCGGCCAGTACACCAACCTGCGCGTACAGGCACGCAGTCTGGGCCTCGCCGACCGCTGGAACGAAATCGCCGCCATGTACGCCCATGTCAACAAGATGTTCGGCGACATCGTGAAGGTAACCCCCTCCAGCAAAGTCGTCGGAGATATGGCGCTTTTCATGGTCACCAACAATCTCAAACCAGCCGACATACTGGATGAATCCCGCCACCTCGACTTCCCAAAAAGCGTCGTGGAAATGTTCCGCGGCGATCTGGGCCAGCCGCCCGGCGGATGGCCCAAAACACTCCAAAAAATCATTCTGCGCAAAGAAAAGCCGCTGGCCAGCCGCCCCGGCGGACGCATGGAATCCGTCAATATCCCCGAAACCACCGCCGAACTGGAGGCCAAAGTCCATCACGAAAGTTCCGACACCGATGTGGGCAGCTACCTCATGTACCCACAGGTATTTCTCGCCTTCGACCGCATGCGCCGGGCCTTTGGCGATGTCAGCGTCATTCCCACGCCCTCATTTTTCTATCCCATGCAGCCCTATGTCGAAGTGCCCATTCAAATTGAACCCGGCAAAACGCTGCTGGTAAAATTTCTGACCGTCGGCGATCCGGATCCGGATGGCATGCGCACCGTTTTCTTTGAACTCAATGGCCAGCCACGCGAAGTCAAAGTGGCGGATAAGGCCCTTGAATCAACCGCACGCACGCACGTAGTCAAAGCCGACCGCGACAATCCTGGCCATGTGGCCGCACCCATGCCCGGAAAAATCGCCGCCATTTCCGTCAGTCTTGGCCAGGTTCTTAATCGCGGCGACAAACTCCTTTCCATTGAGGCCATGAAAATGGAAACCGCCGTCTATTCTCCACGCGACGGCAAGGTAACCAAAATTCACATTCAACCCGGCGCTACCGTTTCCAGTGGCGATTTGCTCCTCGAAATGGAAGCCGTCCCCGCACCCAACGGAGAAACGAAACAGGCGCGATGACTTTCTGATCCCGGTCGATCCCGCAGCGCCGGGGCCGGCCGCGAAAAAAAATATCACGCGGGCAGTCACCGTCACTTGACGGCGGGGCTTTGCCGCCCTTACGCTCTTGGCGTTCCACGAACGGTTCTTGTGTCGGACCGGTCCATAACCTGGAACCGATAAGGCCAGCGCAGCACCCCGGACCTGCTTGGCCGTTTTGAGCAATGTCCGGTTCAGTAAAGGAACTTCGACTATGGCCGTATCCCCCCAACCCAATCCCAAAGTTCTCATGGAAACCGAGCACGGTAACATCGAACTGGAACTCTGGCCGGACGTGGCACCAAAAACCGTGGAAAACTTCACCTCCCTGATCAAAAAGGGATTCTATGATGGCCTTTCGTTCCATCGCATTATTCCGGGATTTATGATTCAGGGTGGCTGCCCGCACGGAACAGGTACCGGTGGCCCTGGCCATACCGTCAAGGCCGAATTCAATGCCCGCAAGCATCTGCGCGGGGTCATCAGCATGGCCCGGTCCAGCGATCCGGATTCAGCCGGTTCACAGTTCTTTATTGTGCATCAGGCTTCGCCCCATCTGGATGGCCAATACACCGCCTTCGGCCAGGTGATCGTCGGCATTGAAGTCGTCGATAAAATTGCCGCCACACCCCTTTCCAATCCCCGCATGGGCAGTCCGGTCAACAAGCCGAAAATTGTCCGCATGAGCGTGCACTGACACCGGGAAATCAAAGGGCAAAGGTTGCTTCCGTAAGCCGGTACCGATCAACGTGAAACGGCGATAACAACCGTGGGACATAACTACAAATTACTGAGCATTTTAATGCCCGTATACAACGAGGCGCGAACGCTGCGCACCATTGTGGCCCGCGTGCTCAGCAGCCCCGTGCCCATGGATATGGAAGTGATCTGCGTGGACGATTGCAGCCGGGATAACTCCTGGCAGATCCTTCAGCAACTCTCCGCCGCCGATTCGCGGATTCGGGTGATCCGGCACCAGCAAAACAGTGGAAAGGCGGCGGCCATTCGCACGGCCATTGCCGAAATGCGCGGCGACATCGGCCTGATTCAAGATGCCGATCTGGAATATGACCCCGCAGATTACCCTAAACTGCTGGTGCCGCTTCTGGCGGACCGGGCCGATGCTGTCTTTGGGTCTCGCTTCGCCTTTAACCCGCAGCGCAAAGTGCTGCATTATTGGCATCAGCAGGCCAACAAATTTTTAACCTGGGTCACCAACATCCTGCTGGACATCAATCTGACCGATATGGAAACCTGCTATAAAGCCGTCCGCGCCGACATCCTCAGGCAAATCCCGCTGCAGGCCCAGCGATTCGGTCTGGAACCTGAACTTTCCGCCCGCCTGGCCCAGTGGCAGATACGTCTCTATGAAGTCCCCATCAGCTATCATGGACGCAGCGTGGCGGAAGGCAAAAACATCGGCATCAAGGACGCCATTGAAGCCCTTTGGGTGCTGTTCCAGTGCCGCTACATTCATCAGCGCTTCACCACGCACAGCGACTATTACATTTTGCAAAGCATCCGCAAGGCCCGCCGGCTCAAACGATGGACCAACAGCCGCTTTCAACACGCCATAGGCCGGCGCGTTCTCGAAGTGGGCTGTGGCATCGGCAACTTTACGGAACTGCTCTTGCCCTGTCCGGAAATCGTGGCCGTGGACAACGATCCCTTTTTTGTCGAACGCTTGAACCTGCGCTTCGGCCACCTGGAAAACCTGCGCGTCCTCCACGGCAATCAGGCCCTGGCCGCGCCCGCCACCACCGGTGCTACCGGACCTTTTGATACCGTCCTAGCGCTAAATGTCATTCAACGCCTGGCCGATGACACCACCGCCCTGAAAAATTATTTTTCCCTTTTGGCTCCCGGCGGCACCCTTATTTTAATGGTGCCCGCTCAACCGGGGATCAAGAACCACATCGACGAAAGTCTGGGCCATCAGCGGCGTTACGATGCCGGCGATCTCCGCCAGAAGCTGCTGGCGGCGGGCTTCACCATCCGGAACATGCAGGACTTTAACCGCATGGGATCCTGGGGTTGGTGGATCAGCGGAGCATGCGGTATGCGCCATTTGTCGCAGCGGCAGATGCGGCTCTTTGACGCCCTCTTGCCGCTGGCCAAACTGTGGGAATATCTGCGGTTGGGACGTGGCTTAAACCTGATCGCCATCGCCGACAAACCGAAATAAAGCCCCTCGGCCTACAGCAGGCCGGCCGTTTCCGGCAGGCCAAACATCAGGTTCATATTTTCAATGGCCTGGCCCGCAGCTCCTTTGACCATATTGTCAATGGCCACCGTAACGATCAGCCGTCCGCCGTACGCAGTCACGGCAATATCGGCAAAGTTGGTATTGACCACGAACTTGGTGCTTGGCAACTGCCCTTTGCG
Organism: Planctomycetota bacterium; assembly: GCA_021851715.1. GTDB lineage: Bacteria > Planctomycetota > Phycisphaerae > WQYP01 > WQYP01 > JABEVA01. The sequence goes on along the minus strand of JAJZCR010000025.1, from coordinate 14,765 downwards.
GATGCGGACAAACGGAGCGTTTGCGTACACCCGTTCCAGCGCCGCCACCGCCGCCTGCTCGCTGGCACCCGGCAACGCCCGGAGATAAATCGTCGCCAGGATACCCCGGTCCATGGGAACCAGGTGCGGCACAAAAATGATTTGCATCGGCCGGGCCAGAATCCGGCTCAGTGTTTGCTCGATTTCCGGCGAGTGCCGATGAGTTCCAATGTTGTAGGGCTCAAAGGATTCATTGCGTTCCGGAAAATGATGCGCCTGCGACGGCGTGCGGCCCGCGCCGGAAATGCCGGAAGCCGCATCGATGATGATATCCTCTGCCGAGGCCAGGTTTTCCCGCAGCAGCGGCGCAACACCCAAAATGCTGGCGGTGGCGTAACAGCCAGGATTCGCCGTCAATTGGGCCGATTGAATCTGGGCAGAAAAAAACTCCGGCAATCCGTATACCGCCCGGACCAGATTTGCTTTGTCCGTATGCGGGTGCCGGTACCATTTTTCGTACAGGGCCGTATCACTCAGGCGATAATCCGCAGAAAGGTCAACCACCTTCAGCCCGGCGGCCAGCAAGGCCGGCACGTGCTCCATCGCGACCACGTGCGGCAGGCAGACCAGCGCCACATCCGCCGCCTTCGCAATGGCCGCGACGTCAAAGGGCTGCACTGGCAGTTGAATGCGCCCCAGCAGTTCCGGAAACATTTCGCTCACCGGTTGCTGCTCTTTGCGGCTGGCCAGATACGTAATCCGGGCCTGGGGATGCCGCACCAGCCACCGTATCGATTCCAGCGAGGTGTAACCACTGGCCCCGATGATCGCCACACGTACCATGGATATGCTCATAACAGTCCTTCTTTCATTCCAGTCGGCCCGGCGGCAACCGGCACCGCCCCGTGCCGCCGCAAGCCCGGCACCTTCGCTACCACCCGCCAATCACGCTGCAATTGGGTTCTGCCCACCGGTCGCCACGACCCGGCAATTCTCCTGATTATAGCCGCATTTAAAAAAATGTGGCACCGCCGCCATGGCCCCGTGATGAACATTGACGTAACCGCGCACTCCATAGTATTCTTCCAAATATGTTCTCGAAACTCCTCATTCCAGCAGCAGCGCCGCCCGCCACCGCTCCCCATGCGCTGACCGTACCGCATCCCCTCCTGCATCTGCTGCTGAGCCTCTGGCATCAACTCAATCTCAATGGACTTATTCATAACAATGGCGCGCTCGCCTGGGTCAGTTTGCTTCTTGCCATATTCTGCGGATTTCTCCTTGGCAAGATCTCCGCCGTAATCCTGCGCCGGCTGGCCATGCGGCTGGAAGGCGGACATTGGCACGTGGAAGCGTTGTTGCTGAATGGCCTGGCCAATCCCAGCAAAGTAGCCATCTTCGGAACCTTGCTGGGCGTCGGATTTCACCAGCTCACACTGGATCCGACTTTAACCGGCCTCAGCTATCGCGTGGTTTATTTGCTCGTGGATGTGGCCGCTTTTTGGTATTTTTTTAATATCGTCTCCATCGCCGAGCATAGTCTCAAACGGCTTCTGGCCCGGCATGAATCCAACTTCACCGAACAGTTTGTACCGCTGGTTCGCAAAAGCCTGCGGATGTTCATTTTCATCATCGGGTCGCTCTACATCCTGGAAAATGTGTTCAGCCAGAACATCGGTGCCTGGCTGGCGGGCATGGGCATCGCCGGCCTGGCCATTTCGCTGGCCGCCCAGGATTCGCTCAAAAACCTGTTCGGCACCTTGACCATTTTTCTTGACCGGCCCTTTTTGATCGGCCATTGGATCAACTATCAAAATTACAACGGCACAGTGGAAGCCATCGGCTTAAGATCCACCCGCATGCGGCTTTTTGACGGCAGCGCGGTCTCCATTCCCAATTCTGATATTGTCAACCATGCGGTGCAGAACTTCACCAATCGTCCGTATATTCGCCGCACGCTCAACATTTCCCTTCCCTATGACACTCCTGCGGCCAAAATCCGGCAAGCCGCACAGATTGTGTGCGACCTCTGCCAACAACCGGAATTCAAGCCCCACCTCTCTTCGCCGCCTCCCCCCGATGGCCGTATTCCACGCGTGTTTTTCAACGAACTCGGTGCCACCTCCCTCAATATCGTCGTCTATTACTACTTCTACCCCGGCACCGACTGGTGGGCTTATCTGGATTTCAACCAGCGGTTTAACCTCGCCTTGTTTGAAGCCTATGAAAAAGCCGGCATTGAATTTGCATTTCCCACCCAGACGCTTTACTTGGCCGGCGATACCAAACGCAAACTTTCCATCGAAATGCCGCCCAATTCCCACGACCACCCACCTCCCGATGACCCCTGACCAATCCTCCCGAACCATCGCAACACGTGCCGCCAATCGGGACTCAGCTCCGGCCCAGCGCCCCGCCTACCTCCGCGCCGGGCCACGCCGCGGCTTTTTCTGCTGCGGAGTCATGGCCGGACGATTGGCCAGACGCCGGGCAATCCCCTCGTCAATAGCCGAGGCCAGGGCGGCATTGTGCCCCGCCATGTCCGCCGCCGCATCGCCAACCTCCACCTTCCCCGACTCTGTGCCCCGCAATTCCGCTATTTTATCCCGTATCTCCGCAGCCTTTTCAAATTCCAGGTTATTCGCCGCCTCCAACATCTCCTCTTCCAGCATCCGCACAAGCTCCTGCCGATCGTACTGGCTTTCCGTCGCCGCTACCATTTCCCGGGCCGTGCGCCGCGCCTGCATGTCCTCATCAATGCCTTGCCGAATCGCCTTTTGAATGGTTTGCGGCGTAATGCCATGCGCCTTGTTATAGGCTTCCTGAATGCTGCGCCGCCGCGTCGTTTCATCCATGGCCCGCTGCATCGACGGCGTAACCACATCCGCATACAAAATCACCTCCGCACCCACATTCCGGGCGCATCGGCCTATCATCTGAATCAGCGACGTCTCGCTGCGTAAAAATCCCTGTTTATCCGCATCCAGAATCGCCACCATCGATACCTCCGGCAAATCCAACCCTTCCCGCAGCAGGTTTACTCCCACCAGGCAATCAAAAACACCCTGCCGCAATTCGCGCAGAATTTCCACCCGTTCAAAGGTCTGAATTTCGCTGTGCAGATATTTGCACCGCAGCCCCGCCTCCGCCATGTAATGCGCCAAGTCCTCCGCCAGCCTCTTCGTCAACGTCGTCACCAAAACCCGCTCCACCTTCCCCGCTCGCAACCGCACCTGCTCCAGCAAATCCTGCACCTGCCCCTGCGCCGCCTTCACCACAATCACCGGATCCAGCAAGCCCGTCGGCCGAATAATTTGCTCCACCACTTCCCCACCCGTCAATTCCAGTTCAAACTTTCCCGGCGTGGCCGACACAAACAGCACCTTATTCCACATCCCCTGAAATTCCTCAAACCGCATCGGCCTGTTGTCCAGCGCCGAAGGCAGCCGAAAGCCATGCTCCACCAGCACCTCTTTGCGATTGCGATCCCCCGCATACATGGCGTTGATCTGCGGAATCGTCACGTGCGATTCATCAATGACCAGAAGATAATCCTTCGGAAAGTAATCCACCAGCGTAAACGGTTTACACCCGGCCGGCAAACCCGCTATATGCCGGGAATAATTTTCAATGCCGCTGCAAAACCCCGTCTCCAACAGCATTTCCATGTCATAGCGGGTCCGGGCCGCCAGCCGCTGCGCCTCCAGCAATTTGCCTTCCATGCGTAGCTCTTTCGTGCGTTGTTCCAGTTCCGCCTTAATATCCCCAACCGCTCGCACCAGCGTCGATGGATCAGCCATGTAATGTTTCGCCGGATAGACAAACGCCGTTTCCTCCGCCGTCAGTTTTTCCCCGCTCACCGGGTGAATCTGCCAGATGCTTTCTATTTCATCCCCGAACATTTCTATTTTCAACGCCGTGGTTTCATACGCCGGAAACACTTCCAGCACATCCCCGCGGACCCGAAATGTGCCCCGCTTAAATTCAATATCATTGCGTTCATACTGCATGTCGATCAGCGCCCGCATCAGCTCTTCCCGGCCCGGAGCCGCCCCTTTTTGCAGACCAAGCACCTTTTTTTTGTACTCCTCCGGCGATCCCAAACCAAAAATGCAGCTCACCGACGCCACCGTCACCACATCCCGCCTCCCAATCAGATTGCTCGTCGTCGCCAGGCGCAGGCGATCCAGATCATCATTGCGCGCCGCATCCTTTTCGATGTAAATATCCCGCTGCGGGATATAAGCCTCCGGCTGATAATAATCGTAATAGCTCACAAAATAGTTCACCGCATTATGCGGAAACAACACCTTGAATTCATCATAAAGCTGTGCCGCCAGCGTTTTGTTATGACTGATCACCAGCGTAGGCACGCCAAGCTGCATCGCCACGTGGGCCATCGTAAACGTCTTACCCGAACCCGTTACCCCCATCAGCACCTGATGACGGCTGCCCCCGCGAAACGCCGCCACGATTTTCTCAATGGCCGCCGGCTGATCGCCCGCAGGCGAAAGAGGACTCTCAATTTTTAAACTGCCGGGCAAAATCGCACCTCCAGGTCAAACCATCTATTTTACCCTGGGGACCGCCCAGATGTGTAACGACCTTCCCCGACTCCCGTCTTTGGTCGCAGCGCAGCCGCGCTGCGGTGAACCCCCGTAGGTTCCCATCCTTCGTGTACCTTGTGGTTCACTCCCCCCGTTTCCCCGCGCCCCTCTGCGTCCATCTGCGTCATCTGTGGTTCCGCCGTCCCTCTGCGTCTCCCGGCCGCGCCGGGATGGTGAATCCCCGTCGTCGTCGTTACTCCTGTCTCCTGCCTCGCGAGCCGCCCATCATTCATCTGCGCCCATCTGCGTCATCTGCGGTTCCGCCGTCCCCCGCCCCCTTCGCGTCCCTTCGTGTCCTTTGTGGTTAATTCCGTCGTTCTCTGCGCCCATCTGCGTCATCTGTGGTTCCGCCGTCCCCCGGTACCCTTTGTGTCCCTTCGTGTCTCCCGGCCGCGCCGGGATGGTGAATCCGACGTCGCCCCTGATCGCTGACCACCCCGGTTGGCTGCGTCGCTTCACCCGGTTATCATCGACCAAACATTGAAGGAGTTTGTCCTTGACACGTATTTCTCATCGCGCATGTTCTGGCCCCGGCCCGGCCGCCCGGCCGCCGGCACGCGCCATACCCGCCAAGGTCCGCTTGGTGCATCTGCACAATTCCCTGGCTGGCCCCGCTCCCGTGCGTGCCCACACCCTCCGGGCGCAACTGGGCCTCAGCCCCCGCCAGTTGCGCCGGGACCTACAAGCCCTCCGCGCCGCTGGCGTCACCGTGCAATACCAGAAACGCACCGGCACCTACCATCTTGCCGGCCCCCGCTACCTGCCCCCGCTGGACCTGACCGCGCCGGAAGCCCTGGGTTTGCTGGCCCTGAGCCAACACCTCGGTGCAGACCCCATTCTGGCCGCTGCCACCACCAGTGCCCTGGCCAAAATCCGCAGCTATCTGCCCGCCGCCATCCAAGACACCTGGCCCACCCCGGAAATGCATCTAACCGTTCGCTCCGTCGCTGGCCCGTCGCCCGCCGACAATGGCGATACCTACTGCCTGATTGAGCTCGCAATTCGGAATCGCTGCGCCCTGCAATGCCGCTACCACGCCGTTCACACCTCACGGCCCGGCACCGCCGCGACCGCCGATGCAGAGTTTCTTTTTCGTCCCTATCACCTGCTCTTCAGCAACCGCGCCTGGTACGTCATCGGCCGGCGGATGGACCGCCGGGCCTTGCGCACCCTCAAATTGGTGCGCCTCGATTCCGTCGCCATCACCAATACCACCTTCCGCCGGCCACGCGCGTTCTCGCTTGCCGGCTACCTCGGCAAGTGCTGGCGGATGGTGCCGGGCAAACACCGCCATCTCATCAAGCTGCGTATTTCCGCGGATTTCGCCGCCAACGTCTGCGAAACCAAATGGCACGCCAGCCAGCAATGTCAGCGACTGCCGGATGGCACCGCCGAACTCATCTTCACCGTGGACGGCTTGGACGAGATTGTCTGGTGGATCTTGGCCTTAGGCCCGCATTGCCAAGTGCTTCATCCGCCGGCCCTGGCCCAAAAAGTGCGCGACCTGGCCCAGCAAACGGCCCGGCAATATGTCTCCACGCAAAGCCAGGATACACGCCATCCTGCGGCGGAAAAAAAATTCCGAACACCATTGGCAGCCAACACCGGTAACCGCCCACCCCCTGGGCCGCCTGCCCGCCGCCAAGAACAAGCCGCCGGAAAAGCCGCCTTGCGAACCTTGCAACAGCACCGCGGCGGGTTATAGTGCCCCATGATAAAAAAGCCCGTGCCAGAAGGCGCGGCATGATTGGCTGGGTTAAGCAATGACCTATTATGCCCATACCAGCGAGTTGTCCGATGGCTCGCGCGATCCAAACCAAAGCAAGTGGCAGCCGCTGCGCCAGCATTTGGAAAATGTAGCGAACCTGGCCAAGAAATTTGCCCAGGAAGCCCGCCCAGGCGATACGGAATTTGCCCAAGCCGCCTACGCCGCCGGCCTGCTGCACGATTTGGGGAAGTATCGGCGAGAATTTCAGCAGATGATCCAGGGCGTCCGGCCAAAGGGAGAATCTACGCGGCACAAGCAGGCCGGCGCCGCGCAGGCGGTGCGAACGCGGAATAAACATTTCGATGTATGTTTTTCGATATTGGGGCACCACGGCGGTATCCCGGATAAGGCGGACATGGCGGAAGGCGTCAAAGCGGGCACCGCTGTTGCCCAAGCCGTTGCCTCCGAAGCAGAGCTGGATTTTCCGGGATTGGAGGCCGCAATCGTCGGCCCGGGCGTGGCCCTGCGTGGTACTGATTTCGATCTCCGCACCCGGTTGCTCTTTAGTTGTCTGGTCGATGCTGATTGGCTGGACACATCCGATTTTCAGGCTCGCCGTAAAGGCTGGCCCATTGCGCTGCCGCCGCCGAAGTTGAATGCTGCGCATCTATTGCCAAACGTCTTGGCGTACATTGCGGGGCGCGCCGAGCAATGCCGGAATGCTGATGTCGCGCGAATTCGGGCGAAAGTCTTGGCTTCAGCCCAAACTGCCGCAGCTCTGCCGCCGGGCGTCTTTTCCATGGCGGTCCCTACCGGCGGTGGAAAAACGTTGTCAGCGCTGACGTTTGCACTACAACACGCGGCAGCGCATGGGTTGAGGCGAATTATTTATGTGGCTCCATATTTGAGCATTATTGAACAAAATGCCGACGTTTTCCGTAAGGCGCTGGCGGATTCCGCCGACGGCCTTATTCTTGAACATCACAGCTTGGTTGAACCTGGAAAAGACGGAAAAGCCATGGCCGACGACCCAGAGTCGGACATCGCGCAAAGATTGGCCGAAAACTGGGATGCGCCGATTGTGTTGACCACCAGCGTCCAGTTTTACGAATCGCTGTTTTCCAACCAGCCATCCCGCTGTCGCAAGATGCATAACGTGGCACGCAGTGTGGTTATTCTCGATGAGTGTCAGACCCTGCCCCCAGGTCTCACCGCGCCCACGTGCGAGATGCTCGAACAGGCCAGCGGCTATCTTGGTTGCAGCATAGTGCTTTGCACCGCCACGCAGCCCGCGTGGAAAAGAGATCCGGTTCGCCTGCCCAGTGGAATTGCCAACATTCGCGAGCTTGCCCCGAATCCCGCCGAGTTGTTCCGTCAACTCAAACGCGTCGAGGTTGCATGGCCAAAGGTTGGCGCGCCCGGCCTGGCGTGGTCAGAGGTAGCTGCGGAAATGGCTGGGCATCAGCAAGTTCTTTGCGTGGTCAATACGCGGCACGCGGCGCTCGATGTGTACCATGCGCTTAAGCAATCGGGTTGCTCGGCGGTACACCTGTCCACCAACATGTGCCCGGCGCATCGCCTGCGCGTGCTAGATGAAATAGCCGCCACGCTCCAAGCGGGCGAGCCGTGCCGTGTTATCTCTACCCAGCTTGTTGAAGCCGGTGTCGATTTGGATTTTCCAGTGGTGCTGCGCGAGATGGCCCCCCTGGAATCCATCGTACAGGCCGCGGGGCGGTGTAATCGCGAAGGCCTGCTGGATATCGACAACGGCGGCGGACGTGTGATGGTATTCCGAAGCCAAGACGGAGCAATGCCGCCAAGCCACTGGTACCGCAACGGTGCCAAAATTGTCGAGCAGGATTTTCTGGCGTGCGGAAGGCCGCCGCACATTGATCGCCCTGAGGATATGGCGGAATATTATCGTCGGCTGTATCCCACGGGCGACCTAGATTCCCAGAATATTTGCCCCGACCGTGCCGGCTATAATTTTCGGCAGGTCGCAGAGAGCTACCGAATTATCGAGGATGTCACGACACCGCTGGTGATAACAACTTGGGAACCAGCGCGGGCGGAGGTCGAGAATATCCTAGTCGACCTGCGGCGACGGCCGTCGCGTGCACTGTACCGCCGATTGCAGAAATTCAGCGTGAACGTTTACGAACATGATCTCCGACAGATGGCAAGCGCGTGCGTGATGAACGATCCGCCGGGTGTCAACGCTTGCAGCCTTCCCTATGACGATGCACTGGGGTTGGTATTTGGTAGTGCCGCAGCGGTGCGGGTGTTTTGAGGACGAGGAATAGACCTAAATGCCAACGCCTGAAAAAGAAATAGTCGCTGTAAAAGCCTGGGGTGATTTCGCCTGTTTCACCCGCCCGGAACTCAAGGTTGAACGCCTGTCTTATCAAATCATGACGCCTTCAGCAGCCCGGGGAGTCCTGGACGCCATTTTATTCAAGAAAAAAACCGATGTCGATGGCAACCTGATTCCCGCGTTCCATTGGCACGTCCGACGCATCACCGCGCTGCGGCCCTGGTGGCTTAATGGCGATATGCTTGATCGTCCGCAATTTTTCAGCGTGCGCCGCAACGAAATTCAAGGGAAAATTGCCACACGCACTGTTTCCGGCTGGATCAAGAATCCGGCAAGCGCCCAACCCTATTTGGTGGATTCCGCCGGGCGGGACGGCCCCGATGGCCAGAACCGCACGCAACGCAATACAATGGCCTTGCGCGATGTGGCCTATCTGATTGAGGCCAGCGTCGACATAGGCCCCTTTGACCCCAATGATCCGCCCATCAAATATCGCGAGATGTTCCGGCGTCGTGTGGAGAAGGGCCAGTGCTTCCATCGCCCCTACCTGGGCTGTCGGGAGTTCGCCTGTCATTTTGGCCCACTGGATGGAAGCGAAAAGCCGATGGCTTGGACGGAATCTCTGGGGTTGATGCTCTACGACCTGAAATTTGACCGCAATGGAAAAAACATGCCGGGTTTCTTCATGGCCGCCGTGAAGGATGGCGTGCTGCACTGTGATACCGCGGCACCGTCGGCTGATGGCGATCCGGCGGTGAAGGTGCTGGGCTGGGAGGAATCCGCATGATATTAAAACGCCTCTATGAATTGGCCGAACGAGAAAATCTTCTCGACGATCCGTCGTTTGAATTATTGCCCGTTCCGATCATCGTTAAGGTGGGAGACGGAGGCAAATTTCTAGGTCTGGAACAACGGCGTGATCCGATTGTGATACCAACGAAAAAAGGGCCGCCGAAAACCAAGCCGGGTCGCGGCAAGGAACTCGCGGTGCCCAAAGCCCATGGCAACACTGCCAACGCTGGTTTTGCCCGCTTTCTTACCGATACCTTCGCACGTGTGCTGCCCGTTGATAATATGCTGCCGGAAAAAGATCGAAAAAAAAGCGCCGCCAGCCGCCAGACGTTCTGGAAGCAGGTGGGGGAGGCGGCGCAGGACACCGGCGATCCGGCTCTCCGGGCCGTTGACGACTTTGGTAAGGCAATGGCGACGAACCCGCAACTCACCCAGCAGATTTGCTCCGAGCTTTCTGCGATAAAGCCCGGTCCGGGCGAGCGCTGCACCTTCGCTTGGTCCCAGGATGAAGGCCTGACCATTCTCGATCGCGAGCCGGTCAAGGCATGGTGGCGGACATACTACAATCGCTTTGACGAATCCCGACAGGGTGAAGGTGCCCGTGGAATATGCCAAGTCACCGGATCATTTGGCCCAATTGCCACCGTCCACACGACAAAAATTTCCGGTATCCCTGGCGGCATCGCTTCCGGGGTCAGCCTGATTTCCAACGACAAGCAGGCATTTGAAAGTTACGGCTTGGAGGGCGCAGCCAACGCCGCAATCGGGTATCGTGCGGCGGATGGTTACACCCGGGCGATTCAGGCGCTCATTCAGGAGAAATTACATCGCAGTAAAATCACCAGCGGTGGCGATATATTTTTATTTTGGAGCCGCGATAAAGCGCAAGCTGATGATCTGCTCGCCTGTCTTAACGGAACCGACCCGGCTGCGGTGGCTAAGTTGTTGGAAAGCCCACACAGTGGCCTGGAAGCCAAGGTTGCTGATGACAACGCTTTTTACTGCCTGGCGCTTTCCGGTAATTCCGCGCGGGCGGTCGTTCGAGATTATCTTGAGGCGCCCATTTCCGAAGTTAAGGCCAAACTCAGGCGATGGTTTACCGACTTACAAATTACCAGCCCATTCGGCAGTGAGACCGTGGCGTCATTTCCGCTATGGCATCTGGCGTTGGTAACTGCGCTTGATTCTGAGGCCATTGCACCGAACGTGCCGCCGCAGTTGCTTGCGGCGGCAATAAACGGGCAGGGAATTGGAGAACATATCCTGGCGGCATGCCTGCGGCGTCTGCAGGCCGAAGGTAGCCGCGGCTTCACAGCAGTGCGCATTGGATTGATCAAACTAATTCTTATTAGGAAAGGAATAACCATGAGTGAACACGTGATGGACGCCGGGTCAGCGGCGTATGTGTGCGGTAGGTTGATGGCGGTCTTTGAGCGTGCCCAATGGGGCGCACTCGGTGAGGTCAACGCCAATGTCGTGGATCGATATTACGGTACCGCCAGTACCGCTCCGGGCTTGGTTTTCCCGCGGCTGCTTAAATCCGTCCGGCAGCATATCAGCAAGCTGGAGAGCGATAGGCCCGGTATGGCGACCAATATTGAGAAAGACCTGGAATCGCTTTGCAGCCAGGTTAAGGATATCCCGCAGTTGCTCAAGCTGGATCAGCAGGGCGAATTCGCATTGGGATTTTACCACCAGCGAGCTGAATATCGGCGCGTTGATGCGGTAAATAAGGAGCGGCGTGCGGAGCAGAAACAGGCCACACAATCGTAAAATATAATTCACATTTTTTTTGAAAGGAATTTTCCATGAGCCAGGTAGTTGACAGGCGTTATGATTTTGTATTCCTCTTTGATGTACAGGACGGCAATCCCAACGGCGACCCAGATGCCGGGAATCTTCCCCGTACTGATCCACAAACCATGCAGGGCTTTGTTACCGACGTCTGCATCAAGCGAAAAATTCGCAATGCCGTGGCCGCCGTCGCGGCGGGCAAACCAGGTTTTGATCTCTTTTTCCAAACCCAGGACGCGGTCTACGAGAAACGCATTTTGAACAATCTAATGGAGCAGGCGTTCGACGGTGCCGCCATCGACAAAAAAGCCTTCAAGGAAAGCAAAGGCAAGGAAAAGGCCACGGAGGCGGAAAAAGCCAAAAAATGGTTGCTCCAACAGTATTATGATATCCGCGCCTTTGGGGCGGTCCTTTCCACCGGCGAATTCAACTGCGGCCAAGTGCGCGGGCCGGTGCAAATTACATTTTCCCGGTCTCTCGATCCCATTGTTCCGGCGGAATCGGCGATCACCCGGAAGAGCGTTACCACAGTCGAGGATGCCGAAAAGCAAACAAAAAAAGACGGATTTCTGACCGGGACTATCGGCCGGAAGAACACCGTTCCCTACGCGCTCTACCGCGGCCACGGATTTATCAATCCGCTCTTGGCTCGCGACACCGGATTCAGTTATGAGGATATGGGATTATTTTTCCAGGCCATCCAGCGGATGTTTGATCTCGACCGGTCCGCTTCCCGTGGATTAATGTCGTTGCGTGGCTTGCACGTATTTCAGCACTCCACGGCCTTGGGTGAAGCGCCGGCTCATGTCCTGTTCGACAAGGTGGTAACGCCAGCTCTTGGGGACGGCGCCGCTCCGCGACAATTCGCGGATTACACAATTACGGTTTTGGATTCGCTGCCGGCCGGCATTATCCACCGTGAATTGTCGGCGGCGGACCTGGCCGCCACGGTATTTCCGTTTGCCGTGCAATAAGCACGGCCATGTGCGTCTCCCCCGCCGGCGGGGCAGGACGGTTATTGAGCTCCGCCCACCGGCCGGCCTCGCTAAACGGGTGGCTACGCGGGGCCACGTCGGATGGCCCGCCATGGAGCACCGGACGGCCGCGCCGATTTATTATCCGTCCCCGGTTTAGCGGGCCACGCGGCGTGGCCGCGGATTCGTCGCCTACCACATGGAGATTGCCAGTGGTGATCGCATATCACAGCACGTTTTCCGCCTACGGATTCTGGTTGCCCAACGATCCACGCGGATCATGGTCCGATTACGTGCGCAGTTGGGATCTGTATAACGCCGCAGGCGGTGGAACCGCGTGCGGGGCGCGGCGATCCGCCGCGGCGGCAACCCATGACCACTCTGCCCGCCAACGCGCCAAGGACCATCTCGCCGATGATCCGGTCCGGTTTTCCACCGCACAGATCGCCGCCATCGGCCGCGGCTTCGCCACCGCCTGCAATGAAACGGCCTACCGTCTTCTGGCGTGCGCGATCATGCCGGATCACGTGCATCTGGTGATACTGCGCCACGCCAAACCCATTGAACAGGTGATCCGCCATCTGCGCAGCCGCGGCACCAAACAATTGACCGCGGAAAACCTGCGACCCGCCGAAATCGTGTGGGCCCAGGGCGGGTGGAACGTCTTTCTCAATACCGCTGCGGATATCGCCCGGGCCGTTCAATACGTGAACGACAACCCCGTCCGGGCCGGCCGGCCGCGGGACGGGATGTATACACGATACCCGTCGCCCCAACGCCGGCCGCCCGGTGGCCACGCTAAACAGGGCGAACGGGCGGCCACGGAAAACATGGGGATGCCATGAATCAAATATCACCCGCCGAACCGCCCGAACCCGTGGCCATCGCCACCCTCAACGACTACCTGTACTGCCCACGGCGATTCGCACTCCACCGCCTCGATGCGCTTTGGGTGGATAACGCTTATACCGTCTCCGGCACCCTGGCCCATGAAATCGCCGACGACCCCGGCTACCGCCAAACCGCCGACGGCGCACGCATCGAACGCGCCCTTCCGCTGTTTTCCGATAAACTTGGCCTGGTGGGCAAGGCGGATATCGTCGAATTTCGCCCCGGCCCGGATGGCCGGGAGGTGGCCGTGCCCGTGGACTACAAACTCGGCCGCCGGCATAAATGGGATAATGACGATGTGCAGCTCTGCGCCCAGGCGCTGTGCCTGGAGGAAATGCTGGACACCGCCGTCACCATGGGCGCAGTCTACCATGTAAAAACCCATCGCCGCCGCGCGGTGCCCTTTACCGCCGAACTCCGCACGCTGACCCAAAACACCATCCTTGCCGCACGCGAATTGATCCACGCCGACGATATCCCCACGGCCCGGCTTAAGCCGCAATGCCAAGGCTGCTCGCTCCACCATGTTTGCCTGCCGGAATTAACGGCGTCCCGCCTCTCACTGAATGCGGCCTACCAGACGCTATTTTCCGTGACCCCTTAGCCAACAGCACCAACCAGGAAAGACATCCCATGGACGAAGTTCAACTCGCCACACTATACGTCACCACGCAGGGCGCGTACCTCCACCGCGAGGGCCAGGCCATCATCGTGCAGATCGAAAATAAAACCGTCGCCCGGCTGCCCATGCATCTTATTGAATCCATCGCCTGCTTTGGCCGCGTGATGGTCAGCCCGCAACTACTCGAAGCCTGCGCCGCAGCCCAGATACCAGTGAATTTTCTCTCAGAGCATGGCCGGCTGCTCGCCCGCCTGGATGCCCCCGGCGGTGGCGTACGCCTGCGCCAGGCCCAGTACCGCCGCCTGGACGATCCAGATTGGCGATTGATTTTCGCCCGCGCGATCGTCGCCGGCAAGGTACAAAATTCCCGCGGCAACCTGCTGCGTTCCGCACGCGATCTCCCCGAAGGCCGGCCCGCCGGCACCGATCTTGGCACCGCCGCCGCCCTCCTTTCCGGCAACATCGAACAGTTACCACGCGGCACCACGCTCGATACCGTCCGCGGCATTGAAGGCGACGCCGCCCGCATCTATTTCGCCCATTTTGCCCACATGACCCCGGATGCCCCGGAACCTCTCATTTTTAAAAAACGCAGCCGCCGTCCTCCGCTGGACCCTATCAACGCTCTACTCTCGCTCTTTTACAGCATTTTGACCCATGACTGCACGGCTGCGGTCACGGCAGCCGGCTTGGACCCCGGCGTCGGCTATTTCCACGAGCAGCGCGCCGGCCGGCCCTCGCTCGCACAGGACCTGGTGGAAGAGTTCCGCGCGTTCTTAGTAGACCGGTTTGTCATCACGCTGATTAACCGCCGCCAGGTCGGGCCGGAAGATTTTATCACCCGGCCCGGCGGACCGGTGGAACTAAAAGACGCCGCGCGCAAACGCCTTATCGGTGAATACCAGCAGCGCAAGCAAGAGCTACGCATGCATCCCTACCTGCAACAGGAAGCCCCGCTGGGGCGATTCCCATCCCTGCAGGCACGGATTCTTGCTCGGCACATTCGTGGCGACCTTGACCATTACGTGCCGGTCGTGTTCAAATGAGGCTTCGTTGGGGGCATCCGGGGTCATGTGGGCAAAAT